>NZ_JBEZCX010000008.1:53141-335666 GCF_040647835.1 Micromonospora sp. NPDC049240 | reverse complement strand
GGGCTCCATTCGGGGGTCAACGCACCCGGGGGCGGGTGCGGGCACCGTCAGGCGCACAAGAAAAAGCTCGGGGGGATTCCGGCTGCTCGCGGGGCAGGGGGCCTCGACGCGGCGCCGGAAGACTGTGCAACGACCGGGGGTCCACCGTCATTCCCGGGCGGGGGGCGGCGCGGGGGCGCTCGCCTTCCTCGGCCGTGCACCGGGATACAACGCCGCGACCCCCCGACCCATTCCACCGCCAGCGTGCCGCCCACCACCGCCGAACCGGACAATCCCCCCACTGAGGCATGCCCGCTACTGGAACGCTATGGATCTCTCACGCGCGCCCACACATCCACCGTGTTCCACTCGCCGCCCGCCCCCACCCGGCCGTGGCTGCGGACAGTCAGTGCTCCAGAGCCTGCGAACTTGATGGCGTGGACGGGTCAGGAGGGCGACCCGTCCACGCCATCAAGTTTGTAGGGCTGCGAGCGCAAGCAACGTCCGGCGTGCCCTACGCGTCGACACCGCTCCGCGCCCAGGTTGTGGAACGACGCGGGAGTGCCTCCGGTGTCCGCGCGCAGTCATCGCGTTCCATTCGCCCGGGCGGTGCCGGCCGTGCGTGGTCTCGCGCGTGGTGTCCGTGCGGTGGCAGACTGCGGCGTATGGGCGATGCGACGGCGACCCGCCACCTGGTGCTCCTGCACGGCATGGGCGCCACCGGCGAGGTGTGGTTGCCCTGGGCGCCGCTGCTGGAGCGTCGCTGGCAGGGGCGTTGGCTCGCCCCCGACCTGGCCGGCCACGGCTGGTCACCGCCGCTGCCGGAGGCCGGGTACTCGTTCGCGGCCCTGGCGCGGCGCGTGGCGGACGGGCTCGACGCGCTCCGGCTCGGCCCGCACGACCGGCTGGTGCTGCTCGGGCACTCGCTCGGTGGCGTGGTGGCGCTGTCGCTCGCCGCGCGGCAGCGGGGCCTGCCGGTCGACGCGGTGGTCGGGCTGGGCATCAAGGTGGTCTGGTCACCGGCCGAGCTGGCCAAGGCGGACGAGTTGGCGGCCCGGCCGGTGACCTGGTTCGCCACCCGTGACGAGGCGGCCCGCCGCTACCTGCGGGTCTCCGGGCTCGCCGGCCTGTTCGCCCCCGACCACCCGGTGGTCGACGCGGGGCTGCGGCGGGAGGACGGCCGCGGGCACCGGAGCCACCCCGGCGGCGACGAGCGGGGCGGTGGACGGTGGCGGCTGGCCATGGATCCGGCCGGGTTCGCGGTGGGTGAGCCCGACGTGCCCGCTCTGCTGGCCGCCGCCGACGCGCCGGTGCTGCTGGCGCGCGGCGAAACGGATCCGATGGTGACGGACGCGCAGCTCAAGGCGTTCGGCGTGCCGGTGGCCACCCTGCCCGGGTTGGGCCACCACGCCCACGTCGAGGACCCGGCGGCGGTGCTCGCCCTGCTCGACCCCTATCTCTAGGCCGGACGCGGCGCCGGGACGGCCCAGTCCGGTTCCAGCTCGCGGCGGGCGGCGGAGAGGAACGCCTCGGCGTAGCCGTCGGCGGGGAAGTCGCCCAGGTAGCGGGTCCGGGCCGTCCAGCGTTCGGGGGCCTTCGGGTCAGTGTCGAGCAGCGCGGCGAGCACGTCGTCCACGTTGGACATGTCGCGGCGCAGCACGTAGCCGGCGGCCGCGAGCGGGAACCGCTCGACGAAGTGCGCGCCGTCGGCGCCGGTGTCGGTGACCGCGTACGGCTTGCCGGAGTAGAGCCAGTCGGAGATGACCCCGGAGACGTCGGAGACCAGCGCGTCGGCGCGGTTGACGCACTCGGTGAGCGTCAGCTCCCGGGCCGCCGCCGCGCCCCACAGGTGCGGCCGGCCGGTCTTCGCCTTGTCGGCGGCGAGCAGTTCGGTGAGCCGGGCGAGCTGCCGCGCCGAGGCCGGGTTCCGGTCGGTGTACGGGTGGGCGCGCAGGATCACCGCCGCGCCGCGGTCGATCAGTCGCCGGATCAGCGTCTCGGCCACCGGCAGCGAACAGTAGTTGGCGTCGGCGTGGTGCCCGGTCCAGGTGGGGGTGTAGAGGACGGTCGGGTGCGCCGACGCCGGCCTCGGCTCCCGGCGTACCTCGATGGCCTCGACCTGGGGGCGGCCGACCACGACGAACTTCTCGGCGGGGATCTCCACGCCGGCGCGGGCGTACCTGTCGATCGCGGCCTGGCCGGCCACGAAGATCTTGTCGAAGATCGCCGACACCGGGTTGGCGCTGGGCGCCTTGTCGCTGTCGCCGTGGTGCAACTGCACGTGGGTGAGCTGGTGGAACCGGATCACGTGGGCGTTCTTCGCGCCGTGGTTGACGTAGAACGCCACCCGCAGGCTGGGCACCAGCGCCTCGTCGAGCGCCTTCAGGGTGGGGCAGAGGACCACCGGCGCGCGGGTGGCGGCGGCCACGGTGGACAGGAACTCGGGCTCGCGCACCACCACCAGGAACGGCCGGCCGATCCGCTCCAGGTAGGGCAGCCACATGGTGACCTGGTACTCCGACCCGGGCGGGGCGGAGAAGTGCAGCACGAACTCCGGCTGCTGCCGCCGCAACGCCCGGCCGACCGGACCGCCCCCGGCCGGCGGCCGGAACCGGCGCCGGGCGAGGTCGAACGCGATCGCGGCACAACCGGCGCCGACCAGCAGCGTGGCGGCCAGCGGCAGCCAGGCCGGCAGCGGCCACGCGGCGGCGAGCGCCACCAGGGCGAGCAGCACCAGCAGGGCGTCGCCGAGCCGGGCGGCGACGAGTGGCGTCCAGGAGCGGACCGGCAGGTTCGCCGCCCGGATCTCCAGCGCGCCGGCCTGTCGCAGCGGGCCGACCAGCAGCACCAAGCCGAGCAGGACCAGCGCGGTGGCGGCCAGCGCCGGATCGAACCCGTCGTCGGCGCGGCGGGCGTAGCCGACCAGGATCCCGGCGGCCACCAGCACCGTCTCGACGAGCCCGTCGGCGCTGGGCCGGACCCGGCGCTCCCAGGCGGCGGCGGCCAGCGCGGCGACCGCCAGCGCCAGGCCGGCGCCGGTGGCGCCGGTGAGCGCCACGACGAGGAACGCCAGCACCGCCAGCCCGCTGGTCAGTACCCGGGCGAGCAGCTTCCGGACCAGGTCACCACGCATCTGCACGTCCCTCGGGTCAGGCGCGGGTGGACAGTTCGGACCGGTGCGCGCCGGGCTGCGCCGGCACGTCGGCCACCGGCTCGCCGGGTGCCCGGCGGACGTCGACCACCTGCCCGGTCAGTTCGGAGATCAGCACGTCCAGGGAGGCCTGGGCGACCGCCTCGGAGGCGAGCAGCGTGTGCTCCGGCTCCTCGCCGAACGCCTTGGTCCGCATCGGGGTGGCGGTGCGTTCCGGGTTGACGCAGTTGACCCGTACGCCGAACTCCGCCCACTCGTCGGCGAGCGCCTGGGTGAGGTTGACAAGCGCGGCCTTGGTGGCCGAGTAGAGCGCGTACCGGGCCCGGCCCCGGGTGTAGGAGCTGGACGTGTAGAGCAGCAACTGCCCCTTGGTCTGCTGGAGGTACGGCAGCGACTGGCGGGCGATGGTGACCGGGCCGACGAAGTTGACGTGCAGGAGCCGGTCCATCGTCTCGTCGTCCATCTCGGCGAGCGCGCCCTTCTCCAGGATGCCGGCGGTGACCACCACGTGGTCGATCCGGCCGGTCGCCTCGAACGCGGTCTTCAGCGCGGCGGCCACGTCCTCGGCGCGCTCCACGTGCGTGCCGGTGCTGGACCGGCTGAACGGGAAGACCTGGGCGCCGTAGCCGCGGGCCAGCTCGGTGAGGTCGTGCCCGATGCCGTAGCTGCCGCCGAAGACCACGATGGTCCGGCCGGTCAGCTCCTCGGCGTAGCCGCGGTGGCTGAGCCGGGGCGCCTGGGCGGCGGCGAGCTGGAACAGCTTGTCGGCCAGGTGCACGTCGACCGGGTGGGTGACCTTGATGTTCTCGTCCGAGCCGTCGATCACCTTGATCGGCGTGCCGGGCAGGTAGCGCAGCACCACACCGCAGTCGTCGGTGGCGGCGAAGTCGGGGTCGCCCTCGGCCCGCCGGTACGCCTCCCGGATGGTGCCGGAGCGGAACGCCTGCGGGGTCTGGCCGCGGCGCAGCCGGGACCGGACCGGGATGTCGGTGATGCAGTCGTCCGCGTCGACCTGGACGATCGTGTCGGCGGACGGGATGGCCACGTCGACCGCCGAGTAGCTCCAGAGCGCGTTCACGCACTCGCGCACGATCCGCGCGCTGACCAGCGGGCGGACCGCGTCGTGGAAGAGGATGTTGACGTCGCCCTCGCCGACCGCGTCGAGCGCGATCCGGGTGGTGTCGTTGCGCGTCTCGCCGCCCTCGATCACCTTGGTGACCTTGCGGAACCCGGCGCCGGCGACGATCCGTTCGGCGTCCGGCACGTGGCCGGTGGCCATCAGCACGATGATCTCGTCGATCTCCGGCGCGGCCTCGAAGACGGCAAGCGTGTGCTCGATGATCGGCTTGCCGGCGATCTTCAGGAGCTGCTTCGGGATGCCCAGACCGAGGCGGGTCCCGGTGCCCCCGGCGAGGATCACGGCCACCGTACGCGTGGGGCGCCAGGGTGCCGGGCTCGCCGGCGCGGCGTCCGGTGCGGTGGTGTGGTCCTGCGTCATTGCCGTACCTCACTCTGGGTGAAGGGGATGGGTCCGGAAACCTTAACGCGTACGGCGGAGCGCACCGCCCGGACGGATCCCGGGTCGGTGCGCTCCGGCGGGTTACTTCTGGTTCTCGTAGGCGTCGCAGACCTCCTGGGTGGGGCCGTCCATCCGCAGGACGCCGCTCTCCAGCCAGATGGTGCGCTCGCAGGTGTCCCGGATCGAGCCGATCGAGTGGCTGACCAGGAACACGGTGCCGGCGCTGTCGCGCAGCTCCCGGACCCGCTGCTCGCTGCGGACCCGGAACTTGCGGTCGCCGGTGGCCAGCGCCTCGTCGATGAGCAGCACGTCGTGCTTCTTCGCCGACGAGATCGCGAAGCGCAGCCGGGCGCCCATGCCGGAGGAGTAGGTGCGCATCGGCAGCGAGGCGAAGTCGCCGCGCTCGTTGATCCCGGAGAACTCGATGATCTCCGGGGCGATGCGCTTGACCTCCTCCGGCGGCATGCCCATGGCCAGGCAGCCGAGCACCACGTTCCGTTCGCCGGAGAGGTCGTTGAGCAGCGCGGCGTTCACGCCGAGCAGGGACGGCTGGCCCTGCGTGTAGACCGCGCCCCGGGCCGGCGGGAGCAGGCCGGCGATGGCCCGCAGCAGGGTCGACTTGCCGGAGCCGTTGCTGCCGATCAGGCCGATGGCCTCACCCTCGTACGCGGTGAAGCTCACCCCCTTGACGGCGTGCACCTCGCGGATGTTCGGCGCCTTGGTGCGGGAGACGATCCGCTTGAGCGCGGAGACCGGGGTGGTGCCGCCGGCCGCGCCCTTGTGGATCCGGTAGATCACGTGCACGTCGTCCACCACCACGGTGGGGACGCGGCCCGAGTCGGTCACGGTGCCGGCGTTCACCGGCAGCGTCTGCTCAGCCACGGCCGTACTCCTTCTCTCCGCGCCAGAAGTAGACGAACCCGCCGACGCCCATGACGACCGCCCAGAACACGCCGAGCGCCCAGAGCTTCGGCGGGGAGCTCACCATGTTGGGCTGGTGCGAGTCGAGCAGCGCGTAGCGGGCCAGCTCGATGAAGACCAGCGGCGGGTTCCACTCCAGGATGCTGGCCGCCCAGGAGGGCAGGTGCTCGCGCAGCAGCGCCACCGGGTAGAGCACGCCGGAGGCGTACAGCCAGGTGCGCATCACGAACGGCATGATCTGCTTGAGGTCGGCGACCTTGGAGCCGAGGCGGGCCATCACCATGCTCAGCCCGACGTTGAAGATCGTCTGGAGCAGCAGCATCGGGGGCAGCAGCAGCCAGCGGAACGTGACCGGCTCGCCGGTGAGCAGCACGATCGCGGCCAGCACCACCATCGACATGAGGAGCTGCTGGAGCTGCACCAGGGTGACCGTGATCGGCAGCGCGGCGCGCGGGAACTGCAACGCCCGGATCAGCCCCAGGTTGCCGGTGATGGCGCTGGTGCCGTTCGTGGCCGCGGTCTGGGTGAAGATGAAGATGAACACACCGGTGCACAGGTACGCGATGAAGTTGTTCACGTTCCGGTGCTGGGCCAGGATCAGCCCGAAGATCAGGAAGTAGACCGCCGCGTTGGTCAGCGGGGTCAGCACCTGCCAGAGTTGGCCGAGCTGGGTGTTGCTCAGCGAGGACGCGACCTTCGCCCGCGAGTACGCGGTCATGAAGTGCCGGTACGCCCAGAGCCGGCGGGCGTACTCGCCCAGGGGCGGTCGTTCCCCGGCGACCCGCAGTCCGTACCGCCCGGCCAGTTGGGCCCGGGTCAGTCCGGATTCGGGGTCGGCCACCGCGGTGTTGGCCATGGTCAGGCGCTCCGATCTTTTCGTGCCGATGGGGAGCAGTGCGGTGAAGACATCCAGCGTGGCCGGGCGGGGAGGAGCCGCCTCGCTGCTGCATGGAAGGTAGTCCACCGAACGTCGGGACGCAACCGTACCGTCGTTGCGCTACATTGTCCCACGTGACGACCGAGAAGAGGCGTGCCCCGGCCGGCGCGGCGGTGCTGCGCGGCGAGATCACCAGCGCCATCCGCACCGCCGTGATGCAGGAGTTGGCCCAGGTCGGCTACGGTCGCCTCTCGATCGAGGCGGTGGCCCGCCGGGCCGGCGTGAGCAAGACCGCGATCTACCGACGTTGGCGTTCCAAGCTCGACCTGGTGCTGGACATGGTCTCCGCGGTGGCCGGGCGGAACATCCCGCTGCTGGACACCGGGAGCCTCCTGGGCGACCTGGAGATCCTGCTGCACGTGATGGCGCGTGCGTTGCGTCACCGACTGGCCGCGCAGATCATCCCGGACCTGCTGGCCGAGGCGGCGCGCAACCCCCAGATCGCCGAGAAGCTCCAGACCGCGCTGGACGACTACCAGCAGGCCGTCGGCCGGATCCTGATCGGCCGGGCGGTGGAGCGCGGCGAGCTGTCCCCGGACACCGACCGGCGGGCCGCGGTCGACCTGATCGTCGGGCCGGTCTACTGGCGGATGGCCATCTCCCGGGCCCCGCTGGAGGCGGCCGAGGTGCCCCGGATGGCCGCCGCGATCGTCGCGGCGCTGCGGGTAGCATGCTTGGGGCCTGCCCGCGACGAGGTGGAAGTATGAGTCACCCGTCGATCATGAACAGCGCGGAACATCCGGTCGGACACTGAGCGCGAACGCAGCGTTTTCCGTCCAGACCGTTACCATCCCCCCGAACGTCCCCCACAGTCACGCGTCGACAGGAGGAAGCCCCATGGCCGGGCCGCATCCAGAGTTCATTCCCCCAGCACGACCGATCATCGGCGAGGCCGAGATCGAGGCGGCTGTCCGGGTGCTGCGGAGCGGCCGGGTGGTGCAGGGCCCCGAGGTCGCCGCGTTCGAGGAGGAGTTCGGCGACCTGGTCGCCGGCCGGCACTGCGTCGCCGTCAACTCCGGCACGTCCGCGCTCCAGCTCACCCTGATGGCGCTCGGCTTCGGCCCGGGCGACGAGATCATCGTGCCCTCGTTCTCGTTCGCCGCCAGCGGCAACGCGGTCCGGCTGGTCGGCGCCGAGCCGGTCTTCGTGGACATCGAGCCGGGCAGCTTCTGCGTCGACCCGGAGGCGGTCGCCGCCGCGATCACCCCGAAGACGGTCGCCATCATGCCGGTGCACCTCTACGGCCACCCCGCCGCGATGGACCGGATCATGGCGATCGCGCAGCAGCACGGCCTGGCCGTCGTCGAGGACGCCGCCCAGGCGCACGGCGCCGAGCTGAACGGCACCCCGGTCGGCGCGTTCGGCACCGCCGGCTGCTTCAGCTTCTACCCGACCAAGAACATGCACTCCCTCGAGGGCGGCATGATCACCACCGCCGACGCCGGGCTCGCCCGCACGCTGCGGCTGTTGCGCAACCAGGGCATGGAGCAGCGGTACGCCAACGAGATCGTCGGCGCCAACATGCGGATGACCGACGTGGCCGCCGCCATCGGCCGGGTCCAGCTCGGCCAGCTCGCCGGGTGGACCGAGCAGCGTCGCGCGAACGCCAAGTTCCTCGACTCCGCGATCACCGGCATGGTCACCCCGCCGGTCGCCGACGGCGCGAAGCACGTCTACCACCAGTACACGGTGCGGGTGACCGGCGACCGCGACGCCGCCCAGGCCCGCCTCACCGAGCTGGGCATCGGCAACGCGGTCTACTACCCGACCCCGATCCACCGGCTCAAGCCCTACCTGAACGCCGACGGCCAGCCCGGCCCGTGGCAGCTGCCGGAGACCGAGCGGGCCGCCGCCGAGGTGGTCTCGCTGCCGGTGCACCCGTCGCTGAGCCAGGCCGAGCTGGAGCGGATCGCCGACGCGGCGAACGTCGCGGGCGGTGCCCGATGAGCGGGGGACGCAAGCTGCGCGCCGGGCTGATCGGCCTCGGCGCCATGGGCCGCAACCACGCCCGGGTGCTGTCCAACCTGGACGGCGTCGAGCTGGTCGGCATCGTCGACCCGGCCGGTGACACCACCGGCACGCTGCGCGCGCCGGTCGTGGCCGAGCTGAGCGACCTGCTGGCGCTGGGCGTCGACTACGCGGTGGTCGCCTGCCCGACCGCGCTGCACGAGTCGATCGGCCTGGAACTGGCCGCCAACGGTGTCTGCGCGCTGATCGAGAAGCCGCTCGCGCAGTCCGTCGAGGCGGCCACCAAGCTGGTCGACGCGTTCGAGGCGGCCGGCCTGGTCGCCGGCGTCGGCCACATCGAGCGCTACAACCCGGCGTTGCAGAGCCTGCGTACCCGGCTGGAGGCCGGTGAGCTGGGCGAGGTCTTCCAGGTGGTCACCCGCCGGCAGGGCCCGTTCCCGCACCGCATCGCCGACGTCGGCGTGGTGATGGACCTGGCCACCCACGACATCGACCTGACCGCCTGGGTGACCGGCCAGGAATACACCTCGGTCGCCGCCCGCACGGTCTCCCGCAGCGGCCGGCTGCACGAGGACATGGTCGCCGTGGTCGGCACGCTCGCCGACGGCACCATGGTCAACCACCTGGTCAACTGGCTGAGCCCGCTCAAGGAGCGGTCCACCGTGGTCACCGGCGACAAGGGCTGCTTCGTCGCCGACACGCTCACCGCGGACCTCACCTTCTACGCCAACGCCGCCATCGACACCGAGTGGGAGGCGCTGCGCGCGTTCCGCGGCGTGGCCGAGGGCGACATGGTCCGCTACGCCATCCCGAAGCGGGAACCGCTGCTGGTCGAGCACGAGCGCTTCCGCGACGCGGTCGAGGGCAAGCAGAGCGACATCGTCACCCTGCGGCAGGGTCTGCGTACCGTGCAGGTGGCGGCGGCGCTGCTGGAGTCCGCGTCCGACGGCAAGGTCGTGTCGGTCGTGTCGAGCGGCAGCGACGCGGAGCCGGCGCTGCGATGAGCCCCGCGCCGGTGCGGCGGACGGTCTCGGCGGTACGGCGGCGGCTTCCCCGGCGGTGGCGCATCGCGCTCCGCCGGGCCGCCGCCGGCACGCGGCCCTTCCAGACCCCGTCGGTACGCGAGCTGTGTGAGCTGCCCGCCGGCACGCCGCTCCTGGTGCACGCCGGTGGGATCACGGCGGACCGGGCGCTGGACGGGGTGGTCCGTACGCTCGACCGGTTGCCCGAGTTCCACCTCGCGTTGGTCTGCGACGAGGCGGAGCAGACGGCGGCCCGGGAGCTGGTCGACCGCGCCGGCAGGGCCCGTCGCCGGATCCACCAGGTGCCACGCCCACGCGCGGTGACCGCCGCGTTCCTCGCCTCGGCGGACGTGGCGGTGTTCGGCTTCGACCCGGACGCCGGCCTGGCGCTGCTCGACACCTACCTCGCCGCCGGGCTGCGGATCGTCGCGGCGGACAGCCGGGTGGTCCGCGAGCACCTGGCCCGACACGGGACCGGCGAACTCTTCGCGCCCGGCTCGCTGCCCTCCTTCGCGAAGGCGGTGCAGCGGGCCCGGCAGCACGACGACGGGCCACCCGCGCCGGACGGGCCCACGGTCGCGCCGATCGAGGCCGGCACCCCGGGCCCCTGGCGGGCGCTCGGCGCCGGTCCGGTCCGGTTGGGGCTGGGCACCGCCAACTACGCCGGGCAGCTCTCCGCCCTGGCCGTGGCGCTCACCACCGCCCGGACGGACGTCGGCGTCGAGCTGGTGATGGCCAAGCCGCCGGAGACCTACCGCTACCCGGCCGACCGTTACCTGA
This sequence comes from Micromonospora sp. NPDC049240, assembly GCF_040647835.1. Taxonomy (NCBI): domain Bacteria; kingdom Bacillati; phylum Actinomycetota; class Actinomycetes; order Micromonosporales; family Micromonosporaceae; genus Micromonospora; species Micromonospora sp. NPDC049240. The sequence continues at coordinate 325,389 of NZ_JBEZCX010000008.1, read as the reverse complement.
ACTACCCGGGCGAGCACCGGCTCGACGTGCAGGCGGAGCAGGCCCGCCGGGTGCTCGGCTGGTACACGCACCTGATCGTGGACGCGTTCCGCCCGGTGCTCGGCCGGGCCAACGGCGACGACATCGCCGCCGACCTGCCCGCGCTGCGCCGGGCCCGGCTCAAGGTCGCGCTGCTGGCGCACGGCAGCGAGATCCGCCATCCGGGCGCGCACCTGGAACGGCATGCCGAGTCCGCGTTCCGGGACGCCGACCCCGAGCTGCGCGAGCGGCTCACCACGGTGGCCGAACGCAACCGGCGCACCGCCGAGGAGAGCGGCCTGCCGTTCTTCGTGACCACCCCCGACCTGCTGGACGACGTGCCGTTCGCCACCTGGGCGCCGCTGATCGTCGACGTGGACGACTGGGCCTGCGACCGCCCGGTGCTGGAACGCGCCCGGCCGGTGGTGCTGCACGCGCCGTCGAAGCGGTGGACCAAGGGCACCGACCGGCTCCTGCCCCGGTTGCAGGAGCTGCACGACCGCCACGTCATCGAACTGCGCCTGGTGGAGGGGCTGCCGCACCACGAGATGCGCCGCCAGGTGCAGGACTGCGACATCGTGGTCGACCAGCTCGTGATGGGCAGCTACGGCACCTTCTCCTGCGAGGGGATGGCCGCCGGCAGGGTCGTGATGGCGTACGTCAGCGAGGGCCCGCACCGGGCCGCCGGCGTCCGCCCGCCGATCGCCAACGCCACGCCCGACACCCTCGTCAAGGCCATCGAATCGCTGCTCGACGACCGGCCCGCCGCGGTCGCCCTCGCCGCGGAGGGCACGCGTTACGTCCGTGACCACCACGACGGGCGACGGACCGCCGAGGTCTTCGACGCCTTTCTCCGATAGCCCCGCCCGCGCCCGCCCCCGTCAACGAGGAGAAGCACCCGATGCAAGCTGGCTCGAACACCGATGCCCGACCGACCCGGGGACGGGTGGTGATGCTGGTCGACAACGGGGTCCACGGCGACTCCCGGGTGCAGAAGGCCGCCCGATCCGCGGCGGACGCCGGCTGGGAGGTCGTCCTGCTCGGCATCCGCAACGCCCGCTCCGAGGTGGACACCTGGCGGATCGGCGGCGCGGAGGTGCGCCTGCTGCGCGTGCCCAAGCCGCTGCACCGGCTGCCCCGGGAGTACCGCCGCTCGCTGCGCCGGCCGCTGGCGTACGCGTCGACCAGCCGGGCCGCCTACCGGGTCCAGGAGATCAAGGCCTGGCAGGCCGACCTCTACGAGCGCCGGGTCCGCGCCCGGGCGCTCGACGGCGGGCCACCCGCGGCCGTGCGGCGGGCGGCCCAGTTGCCGTCCCGTGCCGCCGCCACGGCACTGGCCCGCTGGGTGCGGTTCCGCAACGGGGAGACCCACCGGCTGCGCAAGGCCCAGCTCGACCCGGAGGCGCCGCTGACCCGGCTGCCCATCCGGCTCTGGCAGAGCGTGCTGGGCAACCGCGCCTGGCGTCGGCTGGACCCCGGGTTGTGGGACTTCGAGCTGGCCTTCCGGACCGCGCTCGACGAGCTGAAGCCGGACATCATCCACGCCAACGACTTCCGGATGCTCGGCATCGGGGCGCGGGCGACGCTGCGGGCCCGGGCCGCCGGCCGGCACACCAAGCTGGTCTGGGACGCCCACGAGTTCGTCGGCGGCATCACCGGCCGGGCCGACAACCCGCGCTGGCTGCCGGCCCAGATCGCCTACACGGCCGAGTACGCGGCCTACCCGGACGCGGTGGTGACGGTCTCCGACACGCTTGCCGACCTGCTCCAGGAGACCCACGCCCTGCCCGAGCGGCCGGCCGTGGTGCTCAACGCGCCGATGGCACCGCCGGCCGAGGCCGAGGGCGAGGTGCCGGACCTGCGGGCGCTGTGCGGCGTGGACGACCGGACGCCGGTGCTCGTCTACTCCGGCGCGGTGAACCCGAGCCGGGGCTGCCAGATCATGGTGGAGGCGCTGCCGGAACTGCCCGACGTGCACGTCGCGTTCGTGACCATGAACCCGAACGGCGACAACACGTTCTCCGAGCGGCTGCGGGAGCGGGCCGTCGAGCTGGGCGTCGAGGACCGGGTGCACCTGCTGCCGTACGTGGCGCACTGGCAGGTGGTGCCGTTCCTGTCCGCCGCGGACGCCGGGGTCATCCCGATCCACCACAAGCCCAACCACGAGCTGGCGCTGATCACGAAGTTCCTGGAGTACTCGCACGCCCGCCTGCCCATCGTGGTCAGCGACGTGAAGACGATGGCGCAGACCGCGCGGGCCACCGGCCAGGGTGAGGTGTTCACCGCCGAGGACCTGGCCGACTACGCGCGCGCCGTGCGGGCCGTGCTCGCCGACCCGCAGCGCTACCGGGCCGCCTACGACAAGCCGGGCCTGCTGGACGGCTGGACGTGGGAGGCGCAGGCCCGCATCCTCGACGAGGTCTACACCTCGCTGCGGGGCGCGTCGCGCGCCGGCGGGGCCCACCCGCCGGCGTCCCGGCCGGCCGAGGACGAGCAGCAGCTCGCGGGCACCTCGCGCTGACCCGACGAACGAGTTCGGCCGGCTCCCCGAGGGGAGCCGGCCGAACTCGTTTCCGCCGGTCAGTCCGTGCTGGTCGGCGGCTCCAGCAGCAGCCGGTCGAAGTCCTTCTGGGTGACCGACCAGTCCCAGGTGCTCAACACGTGCGACGCCGCCGCCCGGCCCGCCTCGCGCCAGACCTCCTCCGACGCGGTGAGTGCCAGGATCCGCTCGGCGGCCTCCTCCGGCGTGCCCACCACCCAGTCGCTCGGGAAGAGCGTCCGGGCGCTGTGCTGCCGGCCGGCGAAGAACGGCCAGTCGCGGACCACCGGCACGGCGCCGCTGGCCGCGCCCTCGACGAGCGCGCAGTGGAAGCTCTCCCGCAGCGAGGTGCTGAGGATGACGCCGACGTCGGTGAGCGCGCCGGGCACGTCGTCGGTGCGGCCGGCCCGCACCACCGCGCCGGCCGCCTCCAGCTCGGCCAGCTCGGCGTCGAGGTCCCGGACGTACGCCGCGACCGCCGGGCTGAGCTCCGGGTTGAGCGGGTCGCCGACCAGTTTGAGGCGGTACCTGTCGTCGCGGCGGCGCAGCTCCCGCAGCACGGCGAGAGCCCAGCGCGGATCCTTGGCAAGGGAACTCACCCCGACCAGCCCGAGCGTGAACCGGCTGTCGGCGGAGACCTTCGGCGCCACGTACCGGTGCAGATCCATGGCGTTGAAGATCATGTGCGTCCGGGGCCCCTGCGGGGCACGCAGCCGCGGCACCGCGGCCAGCGCCAGGTCGCGGAGGTGTTCGGAGACGAAGACCACGTCGTCCACCCGGGACCAGTCGGTCACGTGCGGCCACCAGCTGAACGCCTCGAAGCTGTGCAGCCGGACGACCACCCGGGTGGTGCCCGGGTCGATCATCGACAGCATCGCGGCGCCCAGGTTGCACCAGTCCACGAAGACCGTGTCGGCCCAGTCGAGGTGCGGACCCCACGCCTCCCGGACCTCGCCGGCCCGCTTGGAGGCGCCGGCGAGCATGTGGAGCGTCACGTTCGTGCGGCCGTTGCTGAGCACCGGGAGGATCGACTCCTCCATCAGGTTCAGCCGGCGGACCTCCACCCCGGGCATCGCCTCGTAGCGGTCCAGGATCGGCCCGAGGAAGTTGTCGTTCAGGCCGGTGAAGAAGAGCATCCGGTGCGGCCGGTCGGCGGGCGGGAACGCCGCCGGCTGCTGCCGGCCGCGCGGGGTCGCCAGCGCCCGGCCGGCGTCGCTGTCGTGCAGCGGCGCGAGGAACTTCTCCGGGTCCTCGGCCAGCGGCGAGGTGGTGCCGTCGAACTGCACGATCCGGTGGAACAGCAGGTTGAACGCGCGCAGCACGTGCGGCGCGGCCTTGCCCGGGTTGCGCTTCTTGAGGAAGCCGTCGGCCAGTTTGAGCTGGCCCCGCACCACGGTCATCAGATGCTCGGGCACCCGGCCCTGGCTCAGTTCCGCGTCGACGATCGGGCCGAGGAGCTGCCCCCTGGTCGTCGGGCTCTTCAGGCGGCCCTGCGCCGCCAACGCCACCCGCTTCGCGCTGGCGCCGTGCCCGGACTTGAGCATGGTGCCGGTGACCCGCTGGGCGATCTTGCCACGGTGCCGTTCCGGCAGGCCGGGCGCCGTGACGGCCCCCTGCCAGAACCAGCGCACCGGGCTGAGCTTCATGGCCCGCTTGCCGGTGCTCAGCTCGAACATCCGCTTCGCCAGGTCGACGGTCTGGTTGCGGGTCGCGCTCGTCAGCACGGACGGGGCGGGGCCGACGGTGTGCAGCCGGGGACGGCGGTAGCGCGCCGGGTCGGCCGACCGCTTCTCCACCGCGCGCAGCGCCGGGGCGATGCCGTAGACCGCGTCCGCGCGCCGGTGCCGCTGGGCCAACTGCCAGACCGTGTGCAGCGCCTGCGCGTCCAGCGCGACCAGGACGTCGGCGCGCTTGGCGTGCCGGCGGACCCACGGGTCGCGCTGGGCGCGCAGCCAGGGCCGCCGGGCCGGGCTGGCCCGCTTGACCATCCGGCCGAACCGCGGGCCCAGTTCCTTGGCGGTCGGCAGCAGGTGCAGCTCGGCCAGCTCGGTGGCCGCCGGGATCCGCTCCGCCGGGTCGAACGTGGTGGCCACCCGTACGGTGACGCCCAGGGCGCGGAACTGCGTCAACGCGTCGGTGAGGACCGCCACCCGCCCGGGGACGGTGCCCATCACCATCAGGACCTCGATCATGACCTACCTTCTCGGGCCAGGACGCGCGCGCCGGCGGGGGACGTCCGCGGGGCGCCGGTGCCGAGGACCAGCTCGGTGACCTCGCGGACGGCGGGAATGAGCTGCTCCTCGCGGGCGTACTGCCGCGCCTCGGCGCGGGCCTTCGCCCGCTCCTGGGGGCCGGCCTCGCGGGCCATCGCGGCGGCCCGCCGGAACGCGCCGGCCAGCTCGGCCGGGTCCAACCCGACCGCGCCGGTCCAGAGCGGGTACGTCGACAGCACGGTGGAGGCGTCGTGGTCCGCCTCGTGGGCGGAGACCACCGGCATCCCGGTGGCCATGTACTCGTAGACCTTGCCGGAGGTCATGAACCGGCCACCGGTCACCATCAGCACCACCGCGTCCCACCGGGAGTAGAGGTCCACCACCTCGGCCTTGGGCACCGAGCCGCCGACCACCACCCCGTCGACGGCGGCGGCCCGGAGCAGCTCGGCGTGGGCGTTGTCGCCGCGCGCCCAGGCCGCGCCGATGTGGCCGCGGACCTCGAAGCGCGCGTCGGCCAGCGCCGGGTCCTCCGCGCGCGCCGTCCGCCACCCCTCCAGCACGGCGCTCAGCAGTGGCACCGGCAGGTTGAGCGCGCCGAGGTAGCCGAAGGTGAGCGGCCGGTCGGCGGGGGCGGGGAGCGTCTCGGCCGGGATGCTGCCCGCGTCGTAGCCGTTGCGCACGACCCGCATCTTGTGCGCCAGCTCCGGATAGCGTTCGCGGTACCAGCGGGAGATCGGCTCGTTGACGTTCCAGATGGCGATGGCGTTGGTCAGCAGCTTGATCTCCCACTGCCCGGAGACCGACTCCCGGGTGAACGCCTCGCCGTTGTTGATCACGTCGACCGACCAGCCGTCGCGGAAGTCCACCACGTACGGGACCTGGTGGGTCTCCCACAGCTTCCACGTGGCGGACAGGTTCACGTACGGGGCGCAGGTGGTGACCAGCAGGTCGACCGGCCGCTCCCGGTGGATCTGGAGCAGCGCCTTCTCCAGCGCGGGACGCCAGCCGCCGAAGACCGGCTCCGGGAAGATCTTCAGGTTCTGCTTGCGCAGGTCGGCCAGGTAGTCCAGGTGAGCCAGCGCGCGCTGCTCGGTGAACGCGCGGATGTCGGTCTCCAGGTCGTCCCGGAACAGCGGCAGCTTCACCACCCGGACGTGCGGGTCCACCCCCTGGGACAACGTGTGGTCCAGCCCGTACTCGCGCTCCCACGCCTCGTCCGCGATGGTGACCGCGGTCACGTCCCAGCCCGCCGCGGCGAACTGGTTCGCGGTCTCCCGCATCCGGTAGGCGCAGCTCTTGGCCGCCGGCGGAAAGCCGATGGCCAAATAGATCATGTGCGGTCGGGACCCGGACCGTCGCGGCCGGGGGAGCTTCAACGAGTCCCAGAGAGTTCGCCCGTTGTTCATCGATTCCGATCCTGGGAGGGTGGGGGAGAGCGGAACGGCCCTCGGACAGCCTGCGGACCCTACAATAACGCCGTCCCGCGCGCCGGACGTGCCACCGAGGGGTGGGGGTCACCGCTTTCGTAGACTGCTACGCCATGACCTCGCCCGCGCCCGACACCCGCGATCGTGAGCCCGTCCCCGCCGGGGACGCCGAGGTGGCCGGTGGCGACACCCCCGGTCCGGCACCGGCGGCCGAGGGTCGTCCGGCTCGCCGGCGGTGGTCCCGGGTCGACGCGGTGGTCGCGCTGGTGTTCCTGCTCGGCGCGGTCTGGGTCACCGCCCGGGGCTGGCGGGACCCGGGCGGGCGACTGCTCGGCAGCCGCCCCAACGACCAGGGTTTCAACGAGTGGATGCTGGCGTACGCGGCGCACGCGGTCAGCCACCTGGAGAACCCGTTCTTCACCACGCTCCAGAACGCCCCGGCCGGGGTGAACCTGATGACCAACGTCGGGCTCCAGCTCCCCGGGCTGGTGCTCGCCCCGGTCACCCTGCTGTTCGGCGCGTCCTTCTCCTATCTGCTGTTCATCACGCTGAACCTGGCCGGCACCGGATACGCCTGGTATCACGTGCTCTCCCGGCACCTGGTCGACTCCCGGGCCGCCGCGTTCGTCGGCGGGCTGTTCTGCGCCTTCGCCCCGGCGCTGGTCTCGCACAGCAACGGTCACCCGCACATCACCGCGCAGTGGCTGGTGCCGTTCATCGTCTGGCGGGTGGTCGCGCTGTCCCGGGGCGGGCACGTGGTCCGCGACGGCCTGGTGCTGGGCGGGCTGGTGGTGGCCCAGTTCTTCGTGAGCCTGGAGATCCTCTTCCTCACCGCGCTCGGCTGCCTGATGCTGGTCCTGGCCCACCTGGCGGTGCGACCCCGCGACGCGCTGCGCCGGGCGCGTCCGATGCTGCCCGGGCTGGCGATCACCGCCGTGCTGGTGGGGGTCGCGGCGGCGTACCCGCTCTGGATGCAGTTCGCCGGGCCGCAGCACCGGGTGGGCCACCCGGGCACCCCGGACATCTACGCCCTCAAGCTCGGCTCGTACGTCAGGTACGCCACCCAGTCGGTGGCCGGCGGCCCGACCAGCGCGGTCGGCTGGGCGCCGAACACCACCGAGCAGGCCGGCTTCTACGGCTGGTCGCTGCTGGTGCTCGCGGCCGGCGCGCTGTGGTGGCTGCGGCGGGACGTGACGGCCCGGGTGCTCGGCGTCGTCGGCCTGGTCTCGGCGCTGTTCTCGATCGGCACCACCTGGACGTCCGGCACCCGCCGCACCGACATTCCGGCGCCGTTCGCGCTGGTGCAGGACCTGCCCGTGTTCGACTCCGTGGTGGTGGCCCGGTTCGCGCTGATCACCACCGTGGCGCTCGGTGTCCTGCTGGCCGTGGCCGGCGACCGGCTCGCCGCCCGGCGGGACGAGCCGTCCGGGCGACTGGCCGCCCGGGTCGGTGCCGTCGCGGTGGCCGCCGCGCTGCTGCCGGTGCTGCCGGTGCCGCTTGAGGCGCGGGGTCGCACGCCGGTGCCGGAGTTCGTCACCGGCGGGGCCTGGCGCGACCACGTGGCGCCCGGTCGCACCCTGGTGCCGGTGCCGGTCAACGGCATGACGTCGCTGTACTGGAGTTCGGCCGCGGTGGCCGGCTTCGCGGTGCCCGAGGGCTACTTCCTCGGGCCGGTCTCCGCCACCGACGCGACCGGGCGCTGGGGCGTCGACCCGCAGCCCACCGCCAAGCTGCTCACCGCCGTGTCCCGGGGCGAACGGGACACCGCGGTCGGACCGGCCGACATCGCCCAGGCCCGCACCGACGTGCGGTACTGGAAGGCCGACGCGGTGGTGCTGCCGGACCGGGGGGCGCGCCGCCACGACGACCTCAAGGTCGTGCTCGACGCGCTGTACGGCCCCGGCCGGCGGGTCGACGACGTGTGGCTCTGGGACGTCCGGCCGGTCACCCGCTGACCGCCCGGCGGCGGGCCGGTCAGGGCGACTTCGTCCAGATCAGCAGCAGGTACCCCCCGAAGTAGGCGGAGAACACGACGAGCGTCACCAGCACCGTGACGGCCCGGGCCCGACCGGCCCGGGCCAGGCCCACGGCCGCCGGCAGCAGCAGCGGGAACGCCGGCAGCAGGAACCGCGCCTTGGAGTGGTAGTAGCCGGCCGCGCCGAGCGTGGTCACCAGCAGCAGGCCGCTGTAGAGCAGCAGTTGCCAGGGCTGCCGGTCGAGCACGCTCAGCACGAAGAACATCAGCGACACCAGCGCCACCACGGTGACCACCAGCAGCGGCAGCGCGGCCACCTGCACCAGCGCCTGCTGCCCCCGGTCGACCGTGTAGACGCCGAAGTCGAACGAGGTGCCCCAACCGGCCGACTGGATGTGGAACCAGCCGTCCGGCCGTCCGGTCCGCGCCCCCACCCAGGCCAGGTACGCCAGCCAGCCGGCGGGCGCGAGCAGCAGCGCCGCGTACGGCCGCCAGCCGTCCCGCCGCCGGACCACCGCCAGCAGCGCGGCCAGCCCGACCACCGGGATCAGGGACGAGGCGGTGGGCCGGGTCAGGCCGGCGAACAGGCAGACCACCCCGGCGGTGACCCAGTGCCGGCGCAGCAGCGCGTACAGCGTCCACGCGGCGAGCGCGGTGAACAGGCTCTCGCTGTAGCCCATCGACTCCACCACCGCGTGCGGCATCGCCGCCCAGAGCGCGGCGAGCAGGACGCCGGTGCGTCGGTCGTGCAGGTACGCGCCGATCGCGAACAGCGCCCACGCGGCGGCCAGCCCGGCCAGCCACGCCACCAGCAGCGCCGACTCGCGGGGGCTGAGCGGGGAGATCCGGTCCAGGGCCGCGGTCAGGCCCGGGTAGAGCGGGAAGAACGCCATGTTGCTCTGCGTCTTCTCGTACCCGTCGTACCCGTGCCGCGCGATCGCGAGGTACCAGTTGCCGTCGGCCCGGGTGAGCTCCTCGACCGGGTTTCTCCCCACGTTGCCGGCCCAGATCCAGACGGTCAGCAGCCCGATCAGGCGGATCACGGCGTAGACCGCCAGCGCGGGCAGCGCGGCGCGGGCGGCGTGGCGCAGCCGCCCGGCGGGCGTGGGCCGGGGCGGGTCGGGCGCTGCCGACGCCGGGCGGCTCGGTTCCTCGGTCGTCACCACGTCCATTGTCTGATCCATCCGCGCTGACCTGGTGTGATCCGGCGGCACGCGGGCCGTGGGCGGGCGGCGTGCCGCCGGCCCGGCGACGACCCGGGGCGTGCACCGGTCGTTGAACAGCATGGAGGGTAGCAATCGGCGCGACAGGTCACGGATCGCCGACGGCGGCCGGCGTGGCGGCCGGAACCGTTGTCGTAGACTCGCTCGGGTCCGCGGGCGCGGTGCTGGCGACGACGGAACGGGCAGGAATGGGATCTGACGGCACGACCGCAGCGGCGGGCACCCGGGGACGGGTGGTCATGCTGGTGGACAACGGGGTCATCGGGGACTCCCGGGTGCAGAAGGCGGCGCGGTCCGCCGCCGACGCCGGCTGGGACGTCGTCCTGCTCGGGCGCGCGCCGGTGGGCCAGCCGCAGAGCTGGCGGCTCGGCGCCGCCGAGGTGCGCCTGATCCCCATGGCCGAGCCGCTGTCCCGTCGCCGGCACGAGTTCCGCCGCGCCTGGCTGCGGCATCCGCTGGCGTACCCGCCGAGCGGCGTCGCCGCGCACCGCACCCAGACGGTCCGGGCGTGGCGCGCGGACCTGGCCGTCCGCCGGGCGGCGCTGACCACCGCGGCCCGCGAGTCCGGCGCCGGCCGCCCCGGCGGGCTGCCCTGGGCCACGCTGCGCGCCGAGGAGAAGCTGGCCGGCCTGACCCGTCGGTGGGTCGGGTTCCGTAACCGCCAGCTCACCCGCGCCCGCAAGGGCCGCAAGCTGGACGGCCCCTGGGACCGCGCGTACACGGCGTTCTGGCGTCGGCTGCGCGGCGACGGCGCGTGGCGCCGGCTGGAGCCCGGCCTGTGGGACTACGAGTTGGCGTACGGCCCGGTCGTCGACGAGCTGGCGCCGGACCTGATCCACGCCAACGACTTCCGGATGCTCGGCGTCGGCGCCCGCGCGAAGATCCGGGCCGCCGCCACGGGCCGGCGGATCGCGCTGGTGTGGGACGCCCACGAATACCTCCCCGGCGTGCAGCCGTGGCGGGACAACGCCCGTTGGCTGCCCGGCAACGTGGCGCACGAGCGGGAGTACGTGCCGTACGCGGACGCCACCACCACCGTCTCCGGCGGCCTGGCCGACCTGCTGCGCGAGGAACACCGGCTGGCCGAGCGCCCGGCCGTCGTGCTCAACGCCCCCGCGGTCGACGAGTTGCCGGCCGACCCGACCGGGCCGGTGCCGGACATCCGCGCGCTGTGCGGGCTCGGGCCGGACGCCCCGCTGCTGGTCTACAGCGGGGTGGCCGCCGCCAAGCGCGGGCTGGGCGTGCTGGTCGAGGCGCTGCCCCGGCTGCCCGGCGCGCACGTCGCCCTGGTGGTCAACAAACCCACCTCGGCGTACGTCAGGGGTCTGGTCACCCGGGCCGGTGAGCTGGACGTGGCGGACCGGCTGCACGTGCTGCCGTACGTGCCGCACCACCAGGTGGTCCGCTTCCTGGCCGGCGCGCAGGTCGGCGTCATCCCGATCCAGCACTGGCCGAACCACGAGATCGCGCTGATCACCAAGTTCTTCGAGTATTCACACGCCCGCCTGCCGCTCGTCGTCTCCGACGTGCGGACCATGGCCGAGACTGTCCGGGAGACCGGCCAGGGCGAGGTGTTCCGCGCCGAGGACGTGGCGGACTTCGTCCGGGCGGTCACCGCGGTGCTCGCCGATCCGGCGCGGTACCGCGCCGCGTACGACCGGCCGGGCCTGCTGACCGACTGGACGTGGGAGGCGCAGGCGCGGGTGCTCGACGACGTCTACGCCCGGCTGCTGCCCGACGCGCCGCCCCGCCCGGCCACGCCGGCGCCCGCGCCGGCTCCGGCGGCGGTTCCGGCTTCGGTGGAGGTGGGCGCGTGAGCCAGCCGGACGTGACGGTGGTGGTGGCCGTCTACAACACCATGCCGTACCTCACCGCCTGCCTGGACTCGCTGGTCGGCCAGACCATCGGCCGGGACCGGCTGGAGGTCGTCGCCGTCGACGACGGTTCCACCGACGGCAGCGGCGCGGAGCTGGACCGTTACGCCACCCGCTACCCGGGGACGGTCCGGGTGCTGCACCAGGCCAACTCCGGTGGCCCGGCGGCGCCGAGCAACCTGGCGCTGGACCACGCCCGGGGCCGCTACGTCTTCTTCGTCGGCTCCGACGACCACCTCGGGCCGGAGGCCCTGGAGCGCCTGGTCGCCGCCGCCGACCGGTGGGACTCCGACGTGGTGCTCGGCCGGATGGTCGGCACCAACAAGCGCTACGTGCACCAGGCGGCGTACGCCTGCACCGCGGAGCGGCTCGACCTGTTCGACAGCGCGCTGCCCTGGTCGCTGTCGAACACCAAGCTGTTCCGCCGGGACCTCGTCGAGCAGCACGGGCTGCGCTTCCGCACCGACATGCCGATGGGCAGCGACCAGCCGTTCACGCTGGAGGCGTGCTTCCGGGCGAAGAAGGTCTCGGTCCTCGGCGACTACGACTACTACTTCGCCGTCAAGCGGGACAACGCCCAGAACATCACCTACGCCAGCCGCTTCTCCGAGCGGTTGCGCTGCGCCGAGGAGCTGGTCGCGTTCGTGGCCGGCCTGATCGGGCCCGGCCCGAAGCGGGACGCGGTGCTGGTGCGCCACTTCAGCTGGGAGGTGGCGAAGCTGCTCCGCGAGGAGTTCCTGACCCTCTCCCCGGACGTGCAGCAGCACGTCCACGACCGGGTCCGGAAGCTGGCCGGGGCGTACCTCACCGAGGGCGTGCTCGCCCGGATGGAGCCGGCCCTGCGGGTGCGGCTGGCGGTGGCGCGCGACGGCGGGCTCGACGCGCTGCGCGAGCTGATCGGGCAGCAGGCCGACAAGACGCTGCCCGAGGTCACCGTGGACGACGGTCGCTGGTACGCCCACCACGTCGGGTTCCGCGACCCCGCGTTCGGCTACCCGGACGACTGGTACGACGTCACCGACCGTGCCGCCGCGCAGCTCGCGAAGCTGACCGCGACCGGGCTGGCCTGGGGGCGGGACGCCGCCGGTGCGCGGGCCCTGGTGGTCACCGCCCGGAGCCGGTGGGCGGAGCTGGCCGAGCTGAGCGCCGAGGCGCTGCGGGTGAGCGTGGGCGATCTCACGGGTGCCACGTCGGTGACGCCGGACGGGCCCGGTACCGTCGTACGGACCGACTTCGCGGTGGACCGGCTGTTGGCGGTCGTCGCGCCGAACGGGGAACGGCGGACGGTACGCGCCGAGGTGTCCGCGCTTGACGGGGCCGGCTCGGCGCCGATGCGCACCGACCGACCCGTCGCCGCGCCCAAGCTGCTGGCCCGCCACGGCGCCCGGTTGCACCTCGTCACACCCACCACGAACCACAAGGGCCACGTGATCGTCGCGATCACGCCGGTGACCCCCGGTCGGTTCCTTGCCCGCCTGCGCCGCATCTGGCCCTCTGGAGGAAAGTAGTTCATGAACATCTGCGTCGTCGCGCTCGGAAAGATCGGCCTGCCGCTCGCCGTGCAGTTCGCCTCGAAGGGGCACCGGGTGATCGGTGCCGACGTCTCCGAGCGGGTCGTCCAGCTGGTCAACGACGGTGCCGTGCCCTTCCCGGGTGAGGCCGACCTGGACGTCAAGCTGAAGGAGGCGGTCGCCGCCGGGCTGCTGTCGGCCACCACCGACACCGCCGCCGCGGTCGCCGAGTCGGAGGCGGTCGTCGTGGTCGTGCCGCTGTTCGTGGACGCCGAGGGCGTACCGGACTTCGGCTGGATGGACGACGCCACCCGGGCCATCGCCCGTGGCCTCAAGCCGGGCACGCTGGTCAGCTACGAGACCACGCTTCCGGTCGGCACCACCCGCAGCCGCTGGGCGCCGATGCTCTCCGAGGGCTCCGGCCTCACCGCCGGCACCGATTTCCACCTGGTGTTCAGCCCCGAGCGGGTGCTCACCGGCCGGGTCTTCGCCGACCTGCGCCGCTACCCGAAGCTGGTCGGCGGCATCGACGAGGCGTCCGCCGCGCACGGCGTGCGGTTCTACGAGGCGGTGCTCGACTTCGACGAGCGGGCCGACCTGGACAAGCCCAACGGCGTGTGGGACCTCGGTTCGGCGGAGGCGTCCGAGCTGGCCAAGCTCGCCGAGACGACCTACCGGGACGTGAACATCGGCCTGGCGAACCAGTTCGCCCGCTTCGCGGACACGGTCGGCGTGGACGTCACCAAGGTGATCGAGGCGTGCAACACCCAGCCGTACAGCCACATCCACTCGCCGGGCATCGCGGTCGGCGGCCACTGCATCCCGATCTACCCGCGGATGTACCTGTGGAACGACCCGGCGGCCACCGTGGTCCGCTCGGCGCGTGAGGCCAACGCCGCGATGCCGGACTACGCGGTCGACCTGCTCGCCGCCGCGTACGGCGACCTGACCGGGGTGGGCGTGCTGGTGCTGGGCGCCGCCTACCGGGGCGGCGTGAAGGAGACCGCCTTCTCGGGCGTCTTCCCGACCGTGGAGGCGCTGCGCCGGCGGGGCGCGACCCCGTACGTCGCCGACCCGATGTACTCGAACGAGGAGCTGGCCGCGCACGGCCTGCCCGGCTACGACGGTGAGCCGGTCGGCGCGGCGGTGATCCAGGCCGACCACGCGGAGTACCGCAACCTCACCCCGGCCGACCTGCCGGGCGTGACGGTGCTGGTGGACGGCCGTCGGGTCACCGACCCGGCCCGCTGGGCGGGCGTGCGCCGGGTGGTCATCGGCGGTTGATCAGGCTGCGCGGCGGGCCCCGGCCGGAACGGCCGGGGCCCGCTTCGTGTTGTGCCCCGGCGGGTACCGGGCGTGAAAGTCGTCGTCCGATGTTCACCTCTCGGACACCCCGGTAATACTTGCGTCACTTGACCCGTTTAGGGTCGCAGCCGTCCGGTATCGGGCCTCGCCGACAGCGGCGGGCAGACAGGGAGCGTGTCGTTGTTCAGCAGAGTACGCAGCCAGCAGGGCCTCGCCGCGGTGGGCGCGACGCTCCTCGGGTACGGCGTGATGATCCTCGCCGGGGCGCTCGGCCTGGTGGTCCCGTACGCGGTGGCCGCGGTGGTCGCCCTCGCCGGTGAGGCGGCCCTGGCCGTCCGGTACGCCGGGACGGCCGAGCTGCTCGCCAAGGCCGGTGTGGGCGCCACGTTCCGGCGGCTGCTGCGGGACCTGTCGGTGGTCCTGCTGGTGCTCGCCGCCGTGCGTCCGGGCGTCACCGGCACGGTCGGGGTGCTGCTGCTGCCCGCCGCGCTGTGGACCCTCGCCGTGCTCACCACCGCCGTGACGAAGACGATCGACGGGCGGGTCGACCCGCCGGCGTACACCCGCAACATCGACCTCGGCGCGCTGCGCCGCGTCCCGGTGCCGCCGGCCTGGGCGCGCGGGCTGGCCGGGCTGCGGATGCCGCTGCTCAACGTGCTGCTGGTGCCGGCGGCGGTGGTGGCCGCCGCGCTGGACCGGGTCGCCCCCGTGGTGTTCACCGGCCTGGTCACGCTGGTCGCCGGTCTGGTCACCGCCGTGGTGCTGGCGCTGACCGCGCTGCGCGGCCGGGGCGGGACGCCGGGCGTGCTGCCCGCCGTGCACGACTGGCTGGCCCGGGAGCAGCCCGAGGTGGCGCTCTACTTCGCCGGCCCGGCCAAGGACGTCTACCAGGCCAACATGTGGCTCGCGCCGCTGGAGGCGACCGGCCGCCGCGCGGTGGTGCTGCTGCGCGCCGCGGACGCGTTCGACCAGCTCGCCGACACCCGGCTGCCGGTGGTCTGCGTGCCGGCCGGTGTCGACTTCATGAACCTCGACCTGGGCTCGCTGCGGGTCGCGCTGTACGCGGCCAACGTCGGCGCCAACATCCACCTGCTGCGCGAGCCGGGCGTGAAGCACGTCTTCGTCGGTCACGGCGACAGCGACAAGGCGGCTAGCGTCAACCCGTACAGCAAGGTGTACGACGAGGTGTGGGTGGCCGGCCCGGCCGGCCGGGAGCGGTACGCCCGGGCCGGCGTCGGCGTGCTGGACCGCGACATCGTGGAGGTGGGTCGCCCGCAGCTCGCCGGCGTGCACACGTTCGGCTCCGGCGCCACCGACCACGCGTTCACCGTGCTCTACGCGCCGACCTGGGAGGGCTGGCTGGACGACGACCCCTACCACACCTCGCTGGTGCTGATGGGGGAGCGGATCGTGGCCGGGCTGCTGGCCGCCGGGAACCTGCGGGTGGTCTACAAGCCGCACCCGTTGACCGGCACCCGCTCGCCGAAGGCCAGGGCGGCGCACGAGCGGATCGTGGCCCGGATCCGGGCCGCCGGCGGCGACACCGACCCGACCTCGCTCGACGGTGCCGCGCACCTGGTGGTCACCGGCCGCACGCCGGCGCTGTTCGACTGCTTCAACGTCACCGACCTGCTGGTCAGCGACGTGTCCAGCGTGGTCTCCGACTTCGTGCAGAGCGAGCGGCCGTACGTGGTGGCGAACCCGGCCGGGCTGTCCGAGGACGAGTTCCGCCGGCAGTTCCCCACCGCGCGGGCGGCGTACCTGCTCTCGGCGGACTGCGGCGAGCTGGCCAAGATCCTGGACGTGACCCGGGGCGGCGACGACCCGATGACCGAGGCGCGGCGGGAGCTGAAGGAATACCTGCTCGGCCCGGCCGGGTCCAACCCGATGGACCGCTTCCGGGACGAGATCGGCCGGCTCTGCGGCTGACCGGCGCACCGACGCGCGGGGGCGGTGACCGGTCCGGTCGCCGCCCCCGTCGCGCGTTCAGCCCTGCTGCGGCGGGTTGTCGACGTCCCGGGAGACGACCTCGCCCTTGGCGTCGACCCAGCCCTTGGGGCGGGCCGGGTTGCCGGCCACCAGCTGGTACGGCTGGACGTCCCGGGTGACCACCGAACCGGCCGCGATCATCGCGTACTCGCCGACCTCGATGCCGCACACCAGCGTCGCGTTGGCGCCGATCGACGCGCCGCGGCGGACCAGCGTCGGGGTGATCGTCCAGTCCGGATTCTGGGCACGCGGCCGGAAGTCGTTGGTGAACACCGCGCACGGCCCGACGAAGACCTCGTCCTCGATGGTCACGCCCTGGTAGACCGAGACGTTGTTCTGGATCTTCACCCGGTCACCGACCGTGACGCTCGCGTCGACGTACACGTTGCGGCCGATCACGCAGCCGGCACCGACCTGGGCGCTCGACCGGATGTGGGCCAGGTGCCAGACCTTGGTGCCGTCGCCGACCCGGGCGCCGTCCTCGACGTCGGCCGTCGGGTGGACGAAGACGGAGGCGGACCGGTCGTTGCTGTCAGTCATTTCCACTCGCATCGTTGCGGGGCGCGTCGCGCCGTCGGGCGGGGCTCGACGCAGCATAACGAGCGCTTCAGATGATCAGTTCGGCCACCGCGTCGGCGGCCGGCCGGTCCGCCGGCAGCGCGTGCGCGGCGACCACCGCGTCGACCGGCAGCGCGGCGTACAGGTGCGGGAAGAGCGCGCCGTCGCGGGACTCCTCCCAGCGCAACGCGTCGCCGAGCCGCGCCTCGTCCACCGCGAGCAGCGTGAGGCCGGTGACGCCGGCGAAGTACCGGCGCGCGGTCTCCACCACCTGCCCGGCGGCGGAGAGGTGGAGGTAGCCGTCCTGCCGGTCCAGGGCGGTGCCGGCGAAGCTCCCGGCCGCCCGCGCCGCCCGCCACTCGTCGTCGGCGAGAATCTTGTAGATCACCACCGCAGCCTAGAACGGCCCTCGCGTCCGGGCGACGCGTCTGCCACCATTCCGGGGGCAACAGGTCGAGCGGACGGAGAGACACGGGTGCGGATCCTCCTGGTCGAGGACGACCGACGGGTCGCCGCGGCGCTGTCGTCCGCGCTGACCCGCCGGGGATACCAGGTGGAGCACGCCGCCACGGTCGCCGCCGCGCTCTCCGCCGCCCCCTGCGACCTGGTGCTGCTCGACCTGACGCTGCCCGACGGCGACGGCACCGACCTGTGCCGCGAGCTGCGCCGGCGCAGCAGCCAACTCGGCATCATCGCGGTGACCGCCCGGGGCGAGGAACGCGACCGGGTGCTGGGCCTGCGACTGGGCGCCGACGACTACGTGGTCAAGCCGTTCTCGATGGTGGAGTTGCAGGCCCGGATCGAGGCGGTGCTGCGCCGGGCCGCGCACACCGTGCCGGAACGCCACCTGATCGAGGCGGGCGAGGTCCGCATCGACGTGGGCGGCCGGACGGTCAGCGTGGCCGGGCGGGCGGTGACGCTGACCCGTAAGGAGTTCGACATCCTGCTCTCGCTGGCCCGCCAGCCCGGGGTCGCGGTGCCCCGGGACCGCATCCTGCTCGACGTGTGGGGCACCACCTGGGCCGACCGGCACACCGTCGAGGTGCACGTCGGTTCGTTGCGCGGCAAGCTCGGCGACCCGACGCTGGTGGAGACCGTACGCGGGGTCGGCTACCGGCTCCGCACCACGTGAGGAGGCCGCGGTGCGCCGCCGGTTGGTGATCAGCTACCTGCTGCTGATGGTGCTGGTGCTGCTCGCGCTGGAGACCCCGCTGGCGGTGACGCTGGCGTCCCGGGAGACCGACCGGGTCCGGGCCGACCGGCTCGCCGACGCCACCCGCTTCGCGTCGCTCGCCGGTCCGGCGCTGCGCGGCGGCAGTCCCGGCCCGCTGGACGGGGAACTGGCCGCCTACGACGACCTCTACCGCATCGGCGCGGCGGTGGTGGACCGGGACCGGCGCACCGTCGCCGCGTCGTCCCGGTGGGAGCCGGACGCCGGCACCGGCCCGGCGGTCGACACCGCGCTGTCCGGGCAGCAGTTCAGCGGCCCGGAGTCGGTCTGGCCCTGGGTGGACGGGCCGCTGGTGACGGCCGTCCCGATCAACGACGGCGGCGAGGTGCTCGGCGCGGTGGTCACCACCACCCCGGCCGACGCGGTGCGCCGCACCGTCACGGTGTGGTGGCTGATGCTGGCCGGCATCGGCCTGCTCGCGGTGCTGGCCTGCGTCTCCACCGCGTTCGGGCTGGCCGGCTGGGTGCTGCGCCCGGTCACCGAGCTGGACGCGGCGACCCACGAGATCGCCGAGGGGCGCCGCACCGCCCGGGTCCGGCCCCGCCTCGGCCCGCCGGAGCTGCGCCGGTTGGCGACCAGCTTCAACCACATGGTCGACGCGGTCTCCGACGTGATGGACCGGCAGCGGGCCTTCGTCGCGCACGCCAGCCACCAGCTCCGCAACCCGTTGACCGCGCTGCGGCTGCGGGTGGAGGAGCTGGGCCCCAGCCTCACCGACCCGGACGGCCGGGCCGAGCACCGGCTGGCGCTGGAGGAGACCGACCGGCTGGCCACCGTGCTCGACGCGCTGCTGACGCTGGCCCGGGCCGAGCGGGAGGAGAACCAGCGGGTCACCGTGGACGCGGGCACGGCCGCCGCGTCCCGGGTGGCGGCCTGGCTGCCGCTGGCCCGGCACCGGGCGGTCACGCTCCGGCTCGACCCGGTCGACACGCCGGCGTACGCCCGGACCGTGCCGACCGCGATCGACCAGGCGCTCGACGCGCTGATCGACAACGCGGTCAAGTTCAGCGGCGCCGGGGGAGAGGTGACGGTGACCGTCCGCCCGGCCGACGGCGGGACGGCGCTGACCGTGGCCGACACCGGCCCCGGCATGACGGCCAGCCAGCTCGACCAGGCCACCGAGCGGTTCTGGCGGGCGCCGGACGCGCAGAACGTGGACGGCGCGGGGCTGGGGCTGACCATCGCCGCGGTGCTCGTCGACGCGTCCGACGGCCGGCTCACCATGCGCCAGGGAGAGCCGAGGGGCCTGGTCGCCGAGCTGTGGTTCCCGGCGCCGCCCGACGACGCCGACGCCCTCGACCCGGCCGACGGGCCGGCCGCGCCGCAGCGCCACGACGAGCCGGTCGGCCGCTGACCCCGGTCAGGGCTTGGCGTCGCGGTACCACCGGGCCGCGCCCGGGTGCAGCGGCAGCGGGGTGGTCACGATCGCCGACCGGGGGCTCATCCGGCCGGCCGCCGGATGCGCCGCGGCCAACTCCTCCCGGCGTTCCATCAGCAACCGGGTCACCTCGCGCACCAGGTCGGCGGGGAGGCTGGCGCGGACGATCAGGTAGTTCGGGTTCGCCACCGTGCTGACCGGCTCCGCCTGGTAGACCGAGCGGGGAATGTCCCGGGTGACGTAGACCTGCCCGTACGCGCGCCGCAGCGGCTCGGTCCAGTCGCCCAGGTCGACCATCCGCAGCGAGGTCTGCTGGGCCAGCTCGGCGACGCCGCGCACCGGCAGGCCGCCGGAGAAGAAGAACGCGTCGATCCGCCCCTCGCGCAACGCGGCCACCGAGTCGTCCAGCCCCAGGTGCTCCTGGCGGATCCGGGCGCCGCCGAGCTGCGCCACCTCCAGCAGCCGGGTGGCGGTGACCTCGGTGCCGGAGCCGTCGGCGCCCACCGAGACCCGCCGCCCCCGCAGGTCGGCGAGCGTGCGGACCGGACCGCCAGCGGTGGTCACCAGGTGCAGCAGGTCGTCGTAGACGCGGGCCACGGCGAGCACGGCCGGGTGGGCCGGCTCCCGGGGCGGCAGCACGTCGGCCTGGGTGAAGCCCAGCTCCGCGTCGCCGGCGCCGACCAGCCGGACGTTCTGCGCGGAGGCGGCGGTCACCACCACGTCCGCCCGCACCCCGGGCAGCTCCCGGTTGAGCAGCGCGGCGAGCGACTGGCCGAAGGCATGGTAGACGGCGGTCGGGCTGCCGGTGGCGATCCGGATCCGCACCGGCTCGGAGGGCTCGTCCCGGCAACCGGCCACCGCGGCGACGAGCAGCAGCAGCAACGCCAGCGGGGCTGCGGTCCGGCGCCGGCCGCGCGCAGACCAGTGTCGGTTCACGCGCTGCACTCTGCGCCGTGCAACCGCCGCCGCGCAAGCCCGCCGCCGGGACCGGTCAGCCCAGGGCGGCGCTCTCGGTGATCCGGGCCCGGTGCTCGCCGTTGGCGACGCTCACCAGGAAACAGCCCGAACCCGGCCGCAACGCCGCCGGCACCTCCAGCAGCGCCGCGCCGCGCACCAGCACCGCCGCCAGGTCCCGGTCGGTGAGCCGGATGCCGAGGCAGTGCCGGCGTACGTGCCGGCCGCCGGCGAGCAGCGCGGCCCGCCAGACCGCGGTGGCCAGCCGGGGACGCCAGACGCGGCGGGCCGTCGACGCGCCCGGGAACGGCCCGCCGAGCAGCTCGCGACGGCCCTGCCGCCAGCCGGCCGCCAGCAGGTTCGCGTACGTCGACCGGTGCTCCGGGAGCACCGACAGCCGGTGCAACTCGTACCGGCGGCGCAGCCCACCGGTGGTCAGCTCGTGCGCGACCGGCACGTCGAGCCGGCGCAGCAGGTACCGCATCCGGTGCGCCGCGTCCTCCCGGTTGAACTCGGCGATCCCGCCCCGGTACGGGTCGACGTCGAGCCGGCGGACGTGCCCGGCCGGCGGCGTCGTGCAGCGCACCAGGCAGGCGAGTTCGAAGGCGTCGGTCAGGGTCGGCCAGTCCAGCGGCGGGGGCGACGACGGGCGCGGCCGGTCGAGCAGCGTGGTGGGCTCGGAGAGCATCGGCACAGCTCCTTGGTCGACGTCGGGGCCCCTCTACCGTGGCCCGCACCGCCGGGCCGGGGAACCGCTGCGCCCGAGCCTTGAGCAAAATTTGCGCGAAGCCGCGCTCAGAGTTCGGTCACGACCACGTCGAGCAGCCGGGGCCGGCCGGGCGTGCGGGGGCCCTCCTCGACCGTGTGCCCCAGCTCGCGCAGCGCCCCCACCAGCGCGGCGGCGCTGCGCGGGCGGGCGTCGGCGACGAGCAGGTCACGGACCAGCCGGCCCTTGGTGGCCTTGTTGAAGTGGCTCACCACCGACCGGGACGGGGTGCCGTCCACCAGCCGTTCGTGCAGCACCCGCACCGTCACCGTCCGGTCGGCGAGCGGGCCCGATGGCGTCCAGGTGGCCGCGTACGCGCCGGAGCGCAGGTCCAGCACCGGGCCGCGACCCGCCGCCGCCGTCATGGCCGGGTCCAGCGCGGCCCGCCAGTACGCCGCCAGCGCCCCGATCCCCGGCAGCCGCGCCCCGACCGGGCAGCGGTACGGCGGCACCCGGTCGGTGAGCCGCACCGCGCCCCACAGGCCGGAGCTGATCAGCACCGACCGGCGGGCGGCCCGCTGCGCCGCCGGGGGGAGCGTGGCCAGGTCGAGCGCCTCGTAGAGCACCCCGGTGTAGAGCCGCCCGGCCGGTGCGGTCGCCGCCACCCGCAGGCGCGCGTTGCGGCGCAGCTCGCCGCGCTGCCCCTCGCTCAACCCCAACGCGTCCCGGGCGGCGGCCTCGTCCGGCCCGGCGCACAGCGCGACGAGCGCGTCCAGCACCGCGTCCCGGGCCGGGTTCAGCTCGGGCAGGGAGAGCCGGGACAGGTCCAGCCGGCGGCCGGTGCCGGCGTCGGCCTTGCCCTCGGACGGGGGCAGCAGGATGAGCATCGGCACAGCGTACGGGCGCGCCTCAGCGCCACGGCCGCACGGCACGCTCCGGGTGGTACACGCGACTGTGCCCCACCTCGGCCACCACCGCCGCGTCGGCCCGCCCGCCCAGCAGCCGCCGCAGGGCGCGCTCGGCCGGCGACCCGACCGCCACCACGTACCCGGGGCGGGCCGCCCGTGCCACCCGCTGCCAGTACGCCGGGTAGCGGTTCTGTCCCGGGGTCAGGTTGCCGTCCAGCACGCCGCAGGCCACCGCCTCGCCGGTGTTGAAGATCAGCCGGTTGCAGGTCCAGTAGTCGCCGTACACCTCGTGCAGCCCGGCGCGCCGCACCGCGCCGGCCAACCGGCGGGCGTCCCGCTCGTCGGCGCGGATCCCGGGCAGGCCGACCAGGAGCGTCGCGGTGCCGGCCAGCGTGGCGGCGGTCAGCCCGGCCAGCATCACGGCGGCCGGCAGGCCGCGCAGCCGGTCCGCCCGGCCGGCGGTGGCCCGCAGCGCGGGCGCGGCGGCGCGCCAGAGCGGCCAGAGCACCGCCGGCAGCGACACCTGGAGCACCGACAGGTAACGCGCGTCGCCCAGCGGGTCGGTGGCGGCGAGCGGGCTGCGCACGTACGCCAGCAGCGTCAACGCCGCGCCGGCGACCAGCGCGAGGATCGCCGCGGCCCGGACCCGCGCGGCCGGGTCCCCGGCCCGGCGGTACGCGACCACGCCGAGCCCGGCGGCGGTCACCAGCAGCACCGGGTAGAGCACGCCGAACCACTGCGCCCAGCGCGCGCAGCCGTCCATCGGGCAGAGCCCGGACGCCAGCGGCACCCCCTCCAGCAGCCCGCCGTGCAGCCGCGCCGCGAGCGACGGGGCGACCCCCTCCTTCGTGCTGATCTCCCGGAACACCGACAGGGAGTCCTGCCCGGGCGGCGCCACCACGTTGTCCTTGATCATCGGTGCGACGCCGGCCAGGAAACCGACGACCAGCAGCACGCCCGGCCAGCCGATCAGGTCCCGGGGCGCGGCCAGCACCAGCACCACGCCGGCCGCCAGCAGGTAGGGCGTGATCAGCCAGTCCGACCAGAGCGCCAGCCCGGTGAGCAGGCCGAACGCGCCGGTGGCGAGCCAGCGGTGCCGGACCCGCCGCTCGCCGAGCGCGACCGCGAGCAGCAGCAACGCCAGCACCGCCGGTTTGACCTCGGGCCGGCCGCCGACCACGGTGAGCTGGTCCCGGACCACCCGCTCCGAGCCGAGCGCCAGCAGGCCCACCACGGCCACCGCCAGCCAGGGGGAGAACAGCCGGCGGGTCAACCGGTACGCCAACCACAGGAAGACCGCGTAGAGCGCGAGCAGTGGCAGCCGCAGCACCGGCCAGCTCGGCCCGGCCCAGCCCACCAGCGGCGCGGCCAGGTACGACTCCAGCATCCCCATGTAGCGCTGGCCGTAGAGGAAGACCGGCCGCTCGTGGCCGCCGGCGATGTGCAGCGCGGCCAGGCCGAACGTGGCCTCGTCGCTGTTCGAGGCGGGCACCGTGAACAGCGTCAGCACCAGCCGGTAGCCGACCCCGGCCGCGCCGAGCAGCAACGCCACCAGCGCCGGCGCGTCCGGGTTGCGCTTCGCTGTCGACACGACCCAGGCCCCCGTCGTCGCCCCCGACCGCAGTCTGACACGCTGCTCACCCGGTGCCGGGGCGGATCGGCGGAGATCACTCGCGTGGCCGGGCCCGGCCTGTTGTGGCAGGGTTGGCACGTGCCGCCGACACCACCGGACCAGCTCGCCGTGCCCCAACTGCACCGCGCCGCGCGCATCGAGGACGCGCTGCACGGCCTGGTGGAGCGCCGGTTGCGGCGCACCGGGTGGCAGCCCAACATCATCGCGTACGCCGGTTACGGCGCGCCGGGCTGGGCGCGGGTGCTCTGCCGCGTGCTGCTGGGCCGACCGGACACCCGCCGCCGCGGCCGGCTGGACAAGGTGCGCGGCTGGCGCAGCTTCGCCACCCTGCCGGCCAAGCACGCCCGGGTGACCGTCGAGGTCAACGGCGTGCGCCACGAGGTCACCGCGGACCGCAGCGGCTTCGTCGACACCGTCGTCGAGGGTGACTTCACGCCCGGCTGGGGCTGCGTACGCCTGAGCGTGGCGGACGCCGAGCCGGTGGAGGCGCTGGTGCGCGTCCTCGACCCGAACGTCCGGTTCGGCATCCTCTCCGACATCGACGACACGGTCATGGTGACCGCGCTGCCCCGGCCGATGCTCGCCGCGTGGAACACGTTCGTGCTCGACGAGCACGCCCGCAACGCCGTGCCCGGCATGGCGGTGCTCTACGAGCGCCTGGCCACCGCCCACCCCGGCGCGCCGGTCTTCTACCTCTCCACCGGCGCCTGGAACGTCGCGCCCACGCTGACCCGGTTCCTGTCCCGGCACCTCTACCCGGCCGGGCCGCTGCTGCTCACCGACTGGGGGCCGACCGCCGACCGCTGGTTCCGCAGCGGGCGGGAGCACAAGCGGGCCACGCTGGCCCGGCTGTCCCGCGAGTTCCCCGAGGTGCGCTGGCTGCTGATCGGCGACGACGGGCAGCACGACCCGGAGATCTACCGGGAGTTCGCCGCCGCCCACCCGGACAACGTGGCCGGCGTGGCGATCCGGCGACTCTCGCCGACGCAGTCCGTGCTCGCCGGCAGCCTCCCCGCGCCGCAGGGACGGTCCTCCTCCGGCCCGGTCGGCCAGAAGTGGCTCAGCGCCCCCGACGGCGCCGGCCTGTGGAAGCTCCTCCGCGAAGCCGACCTGGTCTGATCGCCGGGCTCCGGAGTCAGTTCTGGCGGAGCCAGAGGACGCCGAGCGGGGGGACCTGGAGGGCCGCTGAGGCGGGCAGGCCGTGCCACGGGATGTTCTCCGCGTGCACCTCGCCCAGGTTGCCCACCCCCGACCCGCCGTAGTGGTGGGCGTCGGTGTTCAGCGCCTCGGTCCAGGTGCCGCCCGCCGGCAGGCCGATCCGGTAGTCCGCCAGCGGCGTCGCGGAGAAGTTCGCCACGCACACCAGCGTCCCGCCGTCCGGAGCGATCCGGATGAACGAGACCGCGTTGTTGGCGACGTCGTCGCCGGCGATCCAGCGGAACCCGGCCGGGTCGGTGTCCTGCGCCCAGAGCGCCGGGGTGGCCCGGTAGGCGCGGTTCAGGTCGGCGACCAGGCGCTGCACGCCGGCGCGCGCCGGGTCGTGGGTGAGGTACCAGTCGAGGCCGCGTTCCTCGCTCCACTCCCGGTCGTCGGCCAGCTCGCAGCCCATGAAGAGCAACTGCTTGCCCGGGTGCGCCCACATGTACGCCAGCAGCGCCCGCACGTTCGCCAGCCGCTGCCAGGTGTCGCCGGGCATCTTGCCGGCGAGCGACCCCTTGCCGTGCACCACCTCGTCGTGGCTGATCGGCAGCACGTAGTTCTCGCTCCACGCGTACGCCAGGGAGAACGTGAGCTGGTGGTGGTGGTGCTGGCGGTAGATCGGGTCCTTCGAGGTGTAGAGCAGGGTGTCGTGCATCCAGCCCATGTTCCACTTGAAGCCGAAGCCGAGCCCGCCGTCGGAGGTCGGCCGCGTCACGCCCGGCCAGGCGGTGGACTCCTCGGCGACCATCAGCACGCCCGGGTGGTGCCGGTAGACGGTGGCGTTGACCTCCTGGAGCAGCGCGATGGCCTCCAGGTTCTCCCGGCCGCCGTGCACGTTCGGGGCCCACTGCCCCTCCGGCCGGGAGTAGTCGAGGTACAGCATCGAGGCGACCGCGTCGACGCGCAGCCCGTCGACGTGGAACTCGTCCAGCCAGTAGAGCGCGTTGGCGACCAGGAAGTTGCGCACCTCGTTGCGTCCGAAGTCGAACACGTACGTGCCCCAGTCGGGCTGCTCGCCGCGGCGCGGGTCGGGGTGCTCGTAGAGCGGGGCGCCGTCGAAGCGCGCGAGGGCCCACTCGTCCGTGGCGAAGTGCCCCGGCACCCAGTCGAGGAGGACCCCGATGCCGGCGGCGTGCAACCGGTCGACCAGGTGGCGGAAGTCGTCCGGGTCGCCGAAGCGGGCGGTGGGCGCGTAGAAGCCGGTGACCTGGTAACCCCACGAGCCGCCGTACGGATGCTCCATCACCGGCAGCAGCTCCACGTGCGTGAAGCCCATCTCGGTGACGTACGCGGTCAACTGCTCGGCCAGCTCGCGGTAGCCGAGGCCGGGCCGCCAGGAGCCCAGGTGCACCTCGTACACGCTCATCGGCTCCTCGTGCGGTCGCCGCGTCGTCCGGCGCTCCAGCCACTCCGCGTCGCCCCACGCGTACGCCGAATGGTGCACCACCGACGCGGTGGCCGGCGGCACCTCGGTGCGGGTGGCCATCGGGTCGGCCTTGTCCCGCCACCGGCCGTCGGCGCCGAGAATGCGGTACTTGTAGCGGCTGCCGGCCGGCACGCCGGGCAGGAAGACCTCCCACACGCCGCTGGACCCGAGCGACCGCATCGGCCAGCCGTCGTCCGGCCCCCAGCCGGTGAAGTCGCCGACCACCCGCACGCCGCGCGCGTTGGGCGCCCAGACCGTGAACGCCACGCCCTCGTCGAAGACCCGGGCGCCGAGCGCCGACCAGAGCCGCTCGTGCCGCCCCTCGCCGATCAGGTGCAGGTCCAGGTCGCCGAGCGTGGGCGGGTAACGGTACGGGTCGTCGAGGGTCGCGCCGTCCACCTCCACCCGGTAGTCGAGCACCTCGCCGGGCACCACCGACTCGAAGACGCCGACGTCGTGCACCCGCTTCATCGGATGCCGTTCCCCGTCGACGAGCAGCGTCACCTCGCCCGCGCCCCGGCGCAGCGTGCGGATCGTGGTGCTCCCGTCGGCCGGGTGCGCGCCGAGCACGGCGTGCGGGTCGTGCGCCTCGCCGGCGATCAGCTGGTCCATCGTGCGTCGTCCTTCTCGGCCGGTGCGGTCGGTGCGGTGCCGCCGGAGAGGTCGGCGGGTACGTCTTCGACGGTCAGGTCGGGCGTCGCCGGGTGCGCCGGCTCGGCGTCGGCCGGTGGCGCCGGGCGGCGCACGGTGAGCACGTGCGCCGGTTGCAGGTACGGGTCGAGGCGCACCGCGTTGCGCTGCCCCCAGTCGTACTCCGTGCCGGTCAGCTCGTCGCGCACGGTGAACCGCTCGTGCCAGTCGAACCCGAGCGCCGGCATGTCGAGCGTGGTGTTGCCCCACTGCACGGTGCGGGAGTCGAACGAGCAGACCACGATCACCGTGTTGCCGGTCGCCGGGTCGTGCTTCGACCAGCACAGCAGCGCCGGGTTGTCGATGTCGTGGAAACGCAGGTTGCGGAGCTGGTGCAGGGCCGGGTTGTCGCGCCGGACCCGGTTGAGCGTGGTGATGAACGGCGCCAGCGACCGCCCGCGCGCCAGCGCGCCGGCCCAGTCGCGGGGCCGCAGCTCGTACTTCTCGTTGTCCAGGTACTCCTCGGCGCCGGGACGCGCGACGTGCTCGAACAGCTCGAAGCCGGCGTACATGCCCCAGGAGGGGCTGAGCAGCGCGGCCAGCACCGCCCGGATCTTGAACATCGGCGGCCCGCCGTGCTGCAACGACTCGTGCAGGATGTCGGGCGTGTTGGGCCAGAAGTTCGGCCGCATCCAGTCCGCCGAGGCGACCAGCTCCTCGCAGTACTCCCGCATCTCGGCCGCCGTCGTGCGCCAGGTGAAATAGGTGTACGACTGGGTGAAGCCGACCTTGCCCAGCCCGTGCATGATCGCCGGGCGGGTGAACGCCTCGGCCAGGAACAACACGTCCGGGTCGACGCGCTTCACCTCGGCGATCAGCCAGTGCCAGAAGTCGAACGGCTTGGTGTGCGGGTTGTCGACCCGGAAGATCTTCACGCCCTCGCCGACCCAGTGCAGGACCACCCGCAGCACCTCGGCCCGGATGCCCTCCGGGTCGTTGTCGAAGTTCACCGGGTAGATGTCCTGGTACTTCTTCGGCGGGTTCTCCGCGTACGCGATGCTGCCGTCGGCGCGGGTGGTGAACCACTCCGGGTGCTCGGTGACCCACGGGTGGTCCGGCGCGCACTGCAACGCCAGGTCCATCGCCACCTCCAGGCCCTGCTCGGCCGCGGCGGCGACGAAGTCGCGGAAGTCCTCCGGCGTACCCAGGTCGGGGTGGATGGCGTCGTGGCCGCCCTCGGCCGCGCCGATCGCCCACGGCGAGCCCACGTCGTCCGGCCCGGCGGTGAGCGCGTTGTTGCGGCCCTTGCGGTTGACCCGGCCGATCGGGTGGATCGGCGGCAGGTAGAGCACGTCGAAGCCCATCGCGGCCACGCCGGGCAGCCGGTCGAGCGCGGTCACGAACGTGCCGGAGCGGGCCGGCGCGTCCACGGTGGCCGGGATCGCGCCCTCGGAGCGGGGGAAGAACTCGTACCAGGCGGAGAACAGCGCGCGCGGCCGGTCCACCCACAGCGTCCGCTCGTCGCCGGCGGTGACCAGCTCACGGACCGGGTGCGCCCAGAGCAGCGGCGCGAGGTCCAGCGCCGCGCTCACCCGGTGGGGCAGGTCCTCGTCGTCGTCGCGCAACGCCTTGACGGCTGCCCGCACGCGCTCCCGGTCGGCCTTCGGCACCAGGTCGAGCGCGGCGGTCAGCACCCGCGCGCCCTCGGCCAGGTCGTTGGCCAGCTCGGCCGGCCCCTGCCCGGCGGCCAGTTTCTTGGTCACCGCGTTCTGCCAGGTGAGGTACGGATCTCCGAACGCCTCGACGGCGAACCGCCACTCGCCGACCGCGTCCGGGCAGATGGTGGCGTGCCAGCGGTCCTGCCCCGGCTCGCCGGGACGCATCCGGGTGAACGGGCGGGCCGCGCCGTCCGGGCCGAGCCAGACCACGTTGCAGCCGAGCGCGTCGTGGCCCTCGCGGTAGGCGCGGGCCGACACCGGCACGACCTCGCCGACCACCGCCTTGGCCGGGTAGCGACCGCAGGCGACGACGGGGGAGACGTCTTCGATCGGGAACCGTCCAGTCACCCGCTCAACCTACTGCGCGAGATCGTCTCGCGCTCGGCAGCGCCCCCCGATGCCCCCGTCGGTGCCCACCGCCGCGCGGCGGGGGTCTCCGGCGTGCGCAGGCGCCTTATCGCCTGCCGGCCTACCAACTTGATGGCGTGGACGGGTCGCCTCGTGACTCGTCCACGCCATCAAGTTGGTAGCGCTGCGCGCACACCCATTGCCCCGCTACGGCGTCTCGCACCGGCCAGGTACTGGACTGGTACTGCTCACGCAGTTCGGCGATGGACGGCAACTCGTCGCCGCCCAGTGGCGGGTGCGCCGCAAGCTGACCCCGCCGCCGGCCGGCCCGCCTAGGGTTCCCGCATCCGGGCCCGGAGCACGTCGAACTCGCATCCCGGCGCGTCCGGGTCGAAGCCGTGCTCGATCAGCCAGCGTGACGCCACCAGGCTGCGCAGCGACCACCAGGCGCGGATCACCTCCCGATCCGCGCCGGCGCCGTAGCCCGCGAGCAGGTCGTCCAGGCGTTCCTCGTGCCCGAGCGTCAGCGTCGCGAGGTCGGCCATGGCGTCGCCGGGGGCGGCCTCGGACCAGTCGATGACGCCGGTGACCTCGTCGTTGTCGACGAACACGTGGGTGATCTGGAGGTCGCCGTGGACGAACGCCGGGTTCCACGGGCGGAGCGCGGCCCCGGCGATCTCCCGGTTGCGCCGGATCACCTCGGCGGGCAGGACGGCGTTGGCGAGCAGCCACGCGCACTCGCTGTCGAGTTCGGCCGCCACGTCGTCGAGCCGGTGTCCGGGCCACGGCGGCAACGGCGCGTCGTGCAGCCGCCGGACGGCGGCGCCCGCGGCGGCCCACGCCGCCGGCGACGCGGTCGACGGTTCGCCGAGGAGGCCGAGCGCCGTGCCGGGCACGGCAGCGATCGCGAGTACGGGCGGCTCGTGCCAGCGGACCGCCGGGGTCGGTATCGGCGCGAGGGCCATCGCCCGCACCTCGATCTCGGCGTGCGACGGGTCGCCGTCGATCTTCAGGAACACGTCGCCGACGCGCAGCGTCACGCGCTGGCGGTGGGCGACGACGACCTCGACGTCCTGCGGGCCGGCCGTCCGGGCGGGATCTGCCATGTCGGCCATCCTGGCCGGGACGGCCGCCGATGTCGCCGGAGTTTGCCGGGCGGGACGGGTCTCCGTCGGTTTGCGGCTCGGTAACGGCTCACCACGGCCACCTGCTCGCCTCGTCATGCTGGACCAGCGCCGGCTTCGACGTCCGGGGCTTAGGTCCCGACTCCCGGGACGTCACGGTGACCGGAAGAAGGGGCCCCGCCTCTACCGGAGGCGTTAGGAAGGGGCCCCTCCTTTCACGGAGTGGTAGAGGGCGAGCGTCTGGTCGGCGATGGCGGGCCAGGAGAAGTGCTCCACGGCGCGCCGCCGGCCCGCCGCGCCGAACTCCGCGATCCGCGCCGGGTCGGCCAGCAGCTCGTTCATCCGGGCGGCCAGGTCGGCCACGAAGCGTTCCGGGTCACGTGGCGTGCCGGAGCCGTCGGCGGCCTGTTCGATCGGCACCAGCAGCCCGGTCTCGCCGTCGGCGACGACCTCCGGGATGCCGCCGGTGGCGGTGGCCACCACGGCCGTCTCGCAGGCCATCGCCTCCAGGTTGACGATGCCCATCGGCTCGTAGACGGACGGGCAGACGAAGATCGTGGCGTGCGTGAGCACCTGGATCACCTCGTGCTTGGGCAGCATCGCCGCCACCCAGACCACGCCCGAGCGCTTCGCCCGCAGCTCGGCGGCCAGCTCCTGGACCTCGGCGCCGATCTCGGGGGTGTCCGGCGCGCCGGCCAGCAGCACGAGCTGGGTGTCGGCGGGCAGCTCCCGGGCCGCGCGCAGCAGGTACGGCAGGCCCTTCTGCCGGGTGATCCGCCCGACGTAGACCACGCTGGGCCGGGCCGGGTCGATGCCGAGCCGGTCGAGCACGTCGGTGTTCCGGTCCGGGGCGTACTGCGTGGTGTCGATGCCGTTGTAGACCACCCGGACCCGGTCCAGGTCCACCGCCGGGTACGCGGTGAGCACGTCGCGCCGCATGCCCTCGCTCACCGCGATGATCGCGTCGGCGCTCTCGTACGCGGTCCGCTCGCACCAGGAGGAGAGCGCGTACCCGCCGCCGAGCTGTTCGGCCTTCCACGGGCGCAGCGGCTCCAGGCTGTGCGCGCTCACCACGTGCGGCACTCCGTGCAGCAGCTTCGCGGTGTGCCCGGCGAGGTTGGCGTACCAGGTGTGGCTGTGCACCACGTCGGTGCCGGCGGTGCCGGCGGCCATCTCCAGGTCGACGCCCATGACGCGCAGCGCGGCGTTCGCGTCGGCCAGCCCGGCCGGCTCGGCGTACGCGGTGACGCCCGGCTCGTCGCGCGGCGCGCCGAAGCAGTGCACCCGCACGTCGGCGAGGCGGCGCAGCTCGCGGGCCAGGTATTCCACGTGCACCCCGGCCCCGCCGTAGACCTCCGGCGGGTATTCACGAGTGAGCAGGTCGACGCGCATCGGTGCCATGCCCGCACCCTAGTGCAGACCGCCGGATCGCACCGGGTACGCAAGTGTGGCCGTCCGAGTGGTGAAGTCGCGCCCGGGTGGATAGCGTCTGACCATGGCTGCCAAGGTGCTCGCGATCGTCCTGGCCGGCGGGGAGGGCAAGCGCCTGATGCCCCTGACCACCGACCGGGCGAAGCCGGCCGTCCCCTTCGGCGGGATGTACCGCATGGTCGACTTCGTCCTCTCCAACCTGGCGAACGCCGGCTTTCTCAAGATCGTCGTGCTGACCCAGTACAAGTCCCACTCCCTGGACCGTCACATCACCAAGACCTGGCGGATGTCGACGCTGCTCGGCAACTACGTCACGCCGGTGCCGGCGCAGCAACGCCGCGGCCCGTGGTGGTTCGCCGGCTCGGCCGACGCGATCTACCAGAGCTTCAACCTGATCAACGACGAGCAGCCCGACTACGTGATCGTCTTCGGCGCCGACCACATCTACCGGATGGACCCCCGGCAGATGGTGGAGGACCACATCGCCTCCGGCGCCGGGGTGACGGTGGCCGGCATCCGCCAGCCGCTGAGCATGGCCGACCAGTTCGGCGTGATCGAGGTCGGCGAGGACGGCAAGCGGATCCGGGCGTTCCGGGAGAAGCCCACCGACGCGGTGGGGCTGCCCGACGCGCCCGACCAGATCTACGCCTCGATGGGCAACTACGTGTTCTCCACGGGCGCGCTCTGCGAGGCGGTCGAGCGCGACGCGGAGGACAAGACGAGCAAGCACGACATGGGCGGCAGCATCATCCCGATGCTGGTCGAGCGCGGCGAGGCCAACGTCTACGACTTCAAGGACAACGAGGTGCCGGGCAGCACCGACCGGGACCGCGGCTACTGGCGCGACGTGGGGACGCTCGACTCGTTCTACGACGCGCACATGGATCTGATCAACGTGCACCCGGTGTTCAACCTCTACAACTTCGACTGGCCGATCTACACCGAACAGCCGCCGTACCCGCCGGCCAAGTTCGTCCACCAGTGGGGCGAGCGGGTCGGCCGGGCGGTCGGCTCGATGGTCTCGCCCGGCGCGGTGATCTCCGGCTCGCTGGTGGAGAACTCGGTCGTCTCGCCGAAGGTCAAGGTGCACTCCTGGGCGCACGTCGACGGCGCGGTGCTGATGGAGGGCGTCGAGATCGGCCGGCACGCGGTCGTCCGCCGCGCGATCCTGGACAAGAACGTCTACGTTCCGGAGGGCGCCGAGATCGGCGTCGACCTGGAGAAGGACCGCCAGCGCTACACCGTCTCCGACAACGGCATCGTCGTCATCGGCAAGGGCCAGCGCGTCGAGCCCTGACCGGCCCCCATCCAACCCGAGGAGGATCCCGCAGTGGCCCACCCCCGTGCCGGGCAGCCCGCCGAGCCCGCCGACCTGGTCGACGTGCCCCGGCTGGTCACCGCCTACTACGCCGAGCACCCGGACCCGGACGACCCGGCGCAGCAGGTCTCCTTCGGCACGTCCGGGCACCGCGGGTCGAGCCTGCGCAACGCGTTCAACTCCGACCACATCCTCGCCGTGACCCAGGCGCTCTGCGACTACCGGCGGGAGCACGGCGTGGACGGGCCGCTGTTCCTGGCCCGGGACACCCACGCGCTCTCCGCGCCGGCCGAGGCCGACGCGCTGGAGGTGCTGGCCGCGAACGACGTCACCGTGCTGCGCGACAGCCGGGACGGCTACACCCCGACCCCGGCGGCGTCGCACGCCATCCTCACCCACAACCGGGGCCGCACCGGCGGGCTCGCCGACGGCATCGTGATCACGCCGTCGCACAACCCGCCGTCCGACGGCGGGTTCAAGTACAACCCCACCAACGGCGGGCCGGCCGACACCGACGTCACGAAGTGGATCCAGGACCGCGCGAACGCCATCCTCGCCGCCGGGCTCAAGGAGGTGAAGCGCATCCCGTACGCGCGGGCCCGCGCCGCCGACACCACCGGGGAGTACGACTTCCTCGCCCGGTACGTCGACGACCTGCCCGCAGTGCTGGACATCGACGCGATCCGGGACGCCGGGGTGCGCGTCGGGGCCGACCCGATGGGCGGGGCGAGCGTCGCGTACTGGGGGGCGATCGCCGAGCGGCACCGCCTCGACCTCACGGTGATCAACCCCGAGGTGGACCCGACCTGGCGGTTCATGACGCTCGACGGCGACGGCAAGATCCGGATGGACTGCTCCTCGCCGAACGCGATGGCCTCGCTGATCGCCGCCCGGGACCGCTTCGCGGTCTCCACCGGCAACGACGCCGACGCCGACCGCCACGGCATCGTCACGCCCGACGGCGGGCTGATGAACCCCAACCACTACCTGGCGGTGGCGATCGGCCACCTGTTCCGTACCCGGGAGCGGTGGAGCCCGGCCGCGGCGGTGGGCAAGACGCTCGTCTCCTCCTCGATGATCGACCGGGTCGCGGCCGACCTGGGCCGGCCGCTGCTGGAGGTGCCGGTCGGCTTCAAGTGGTTCGTGCCCGGCCTGCTCGACGGCACGGTCGGCTTCGGCGGCGAGGAGAGCGCCGGCGCGTCCTTCCTGCGCCGCGACGGCAGCACCTGGACCACCGACAAGGACGGCATCCTGCTCTGCCTGCTGGCCGCCGAGATCATCGCGGTGACCGGGCGCACGCCCAGCGAACACTGGGCCGAGCTGGCCGAGCGGTTCGGCGCGCCCGCCTACGCCCGGATCGACGCCCCGGCCAGCCGGGAGCAGAAGGCCGTCCTCGGCAAGCTCTCGCCGGAGCAGGTGACCGCCACCGAACTGGCCGGCGAGCCGATCACCGCCACGCTCACCAGCGCCCCGGGCAACGGCGCGTCGATCGGCGGGCTGAAGGTGACCACCGAGTCGGGCTGGTTCGCGGCCCGGCCGTCGGGCACCGAGGACGTCTACAAGATCTATGCCGAGTCGTTCCAGGGGCCGGAGCACCTGGCCCGCATCCAGGACGAGGCGAAGTCACTCGTCGACGGCGTGCTCGGCACGGCCTGACGGTCAGCGGTCCGGGGGCAGCTCACGGCGGTTGAGCTGCTCCCGCAGCCCGTCCGGCAGCAGCTCGCGGAGCTGGTCGGGCAGCAGCGGCAGGTCCAGCAGGCTCAGCTTGAGCTGGTTGCGTTCCTGGTAGCGGCGCGGGTCGAGGCGGACCACCCGGCCGGCGTCGCGGACGTACCGGACGTGCACCGACCCGCCGGTCGCCGCCTCGCGGATCAGCAGCCCGTCCATCTCCACCGCCACCGGCGCCGAGTCCGGGCGCAGCTCCAGATGGACGCTCTCGTGCGGGGAGAGCAGCACCGACCGGGAGATCCCGGCCATCGGCGCCGACGGCGTCACCACCAGCGCCTCCGTGGCCGGCGAGACCAGCGGGCCGCCGGCGGCGTAGCTGTACGCGGTCGAGCCGGTCGGCGTGCTCACCACGATCGCGTCGCACCGGTAGTAGCCGTACCGCTGGCCGTCCACCGCGAGCGTGGCGGTGACGAAGCCGGCCCCCGGCTGCCGGACCAGCGCGATGTCGTTGAACGCCACCACGTCGTCGCCGCACACGTCACAGGCCAGGCAGGCGTGCGACTCGATGGTGAAGTCGTGCGCCACCAGCCGTTCCAGCGCCCGGGGCAGATCGGGCGGCTGCACCTCGACCAGGAAACCGACCCGGCCCAGGTGCACCCCGAGCACCGGCTTCGGGTCCCGTACGGCCAGCCGCAACGCGCCGAGCATGGTGCCGTCCCCGCCGATGCTGATCAGCGCGTCGCTCTGCGCGGCCAGCGCGTGGGCGGCCACCGCCGCCACCGAGGGCGGCACGCGGTGCCGGTCCTCGGCGCGTACGGCAAGCGTCTTGCCGTGCCGGGTGGCCCAACCCACGATCATCTCCACCACCTCGGAGACGTCCCGAGTCGGGTGCAGCACCAGCCCGAACACATACCCCGCCACCGATACAGCTCACCACACCGGCGGGCGGCCCGCCGGGTGTACGGCCGCGACCGCGCGGCTCAGTGGGAGGTGACGAAGACGAGCTGCTCACCGGGCCAGGGCTCGGTGATGCCGTGGCGGTCCAGGAGCGTCATGCCGCGGGCCTCGATCGCCTTCACCAGGTCGTCGGTCTCTTTCCAGGCGGTGGCGGCCCACGCGTCGAAGGCCGCGTCGGCGACGCCCTGCTGCGCGTCCACGATCAACCGACCGTCGGGCCGGAGCACCCGCTGGATCTCGTCGACCGTGCGGTCCAGGTCGAGCGCGTGGTCCAGGGCATTGCAGTAGACGGCGTCGACGCACCGGTTGGGGAAGACCAGATGGTGGAAGTCGCCGTGCAGCACCCACGGGTTCTCCTCGCCGGGGTTCAGGTCGATGCCGACGGCGAAGGCGCCCACGTCGTGGAACGCCTTGACCTCGGTGCCGAGCCGGGCGGCGAGGCAGAGCACCGATCGGCCCGTCCAGTCC
The DNA here is from genome assembly GCF_040647835.1 of Micromonospora sp. NPDC049240. Lineage (NCBI taxonomy): Bacteria > Bacillati > Actinomycetota > Actinomycetes > Micromonosporales > Micromonosporaceae > Micromonospora > Micromonospora sp. NPDC049240. The sequence continues at coordinate 289,659 of NZ_JBEZCX010000008.1, read as the reverse complement.
TCCCCGGCCAGCCTCGCGGCCAACGCGGCGCGGAACCTCCGGTCGTACTCCGACAGGTCCAGCAGCGCGAGCTTGCTGCGTTGGTGTGCCACGTACGACTTGTACGAGCGGTAGCGGCGACTGGTCACGAGCTGGTCGGCGTCCGCTGGTTGCCAGGACCGGGCGTCGCGGACGAACCAGGCCAGGCCGGCCCAGGCCCGGCGGTCCAGCAGGACCCGGGTGGTACGCACGGGGCGTCGGACGGCCTTGGTGACGGTCCTGGCGAGGGTGCGCGCGCTCATCGTGCTCCTTCCGGGTGATCGCGATGCGGGGCGTGGATCACCATCCGACCTGCGGGCGGCGTTCGACCCGCTCCTGTCCTCCTACCAACGGCCGTCGTCCGGTCCGGTGATGGGCGACCGGATGATTTGTCCCTTTAGCGCGGTTGCGCCGCCTCGGTCGCTCGCGCCGCCGGACGTGACCTCCTGCCGCGGTGGTCGTTAGGTGGTGGGTCGGGTGGGAACGGATGAGCGTTCTCGGGGACCAAAACTCCCGCTTTGCCCCACTTGGTGGCGTTCAATCACCCAGAATGTCCACGGTGTGCATCGCAGGAGACGACAAGGAGAGTCCACGTGCCAGGTGACGGTGGGTCGCTGCGGGATCAGCCGCCGACGCGGCCGATGACTGCACACGCCCGCCCCCCGGAGTGGCGGTCCCGCCCGTACGACACGGTCAAGCGGGTGATGGACGTCGCGTTGGCCGTCGTCCTGCTCGTCCTCGCGGCCCCGCTCATGCTGCTGGTGGCGGGCGTGATCCTGGCGACGCACGGGCGTCCGGTGCTGTTTCGGCACACCCGGCCGGGCCGGGACGGCGCGTTGTTCGACGTCGTCAAGTTCCGCACCATGCTGCCGTTGGATCCCCGCCGTGGCCTGGTCACCGACGCCGACCGGCTGACCCGGCTCGGGGCCTGGCTCCGCGCCAGCAGCCTGGACGAGCTGCCGGAGCTGTGGAACGTGCTCCGCGGCGAGATGAGCCTGGTGGGCCCCCGCCCGCACCTGGTCAGCTACCTGGAGCGGTACACCCCGGAACAAGCCCGCCGCCACGAGGTCCGCCCCGGTCTGACCGGTCTCGCGCAGGTGCGCGGGCGCAACGCGTTGAGCTGGGAGAAGAAGTTCGAGTACGACCTGGAGTACGTCGACCGGCGGTCCCTCGCCCTGGACCTGCGGATCCTCGCCGAGACCGTCAAGGTGGTGCTGCGTCGGGAGGGCATCTCGGCACCCGGCACCGTCACCTGGCACGAGTTCATGGGCACCCCGAGCGAGCGTGACGCCAGTGACCGTCGCTCGTCCCCGGCGGCGACATCGGCACGTTCGTCCGGCTGATCTCGACACGACGGGAGCCCCATGGTCAGGATCCTGCTCTTCGGCGCGTCCGGCTTCATCGGCCGTGCGGTCCGGGTCGTCCTCGCGGAGCACTTCACGGTCGTCGCGCCGAGCCGGCGGGAATGCGACCTCGTCGCGCTGGACGGGGCGGACCTGATCGCGTTCCTGCGACGGGTACGACCCGACGCGGTGGTCAACTGCGCCGGGCGGATCGTCGGCACCGCCGCCCAGTTCATCGAGGCGCACACGCTGGTCACCGCCAAGCTGATCGAGGGGGTCGAGGCGGTCTCGCCGCGGACCCGGCTGGTCCGGATCGGCTCGGCGGCCGAGTACGGGATCATCCCGTACGGCGGCGACGCGGCCGAGACGGATCCGGCCCACCCGGTGAGCGAGTACGGAATCAGTCAGCTCGCCGCGACCGACCTGGTGCGGCTGGCCGCCGGTCGTCCCCAGGTCGACGCCGTGGTGCTGCGGGTCTTCAACCCCGTCGGACCGGGTTCGCCCCACGGCACCGTGCTGGGGCGGGCCGCCGACCTGCTGAAAGCCGCGTCGGCCAGCGGAGCCGGCCAGATCGAGCTGGGGCTCAGCGACGCACACCGCGATTTCGTCGACGTCCGCGACGTGGCGGGGGCGGTGCTGGCGGCGCTGCGGGCCGATCGTCTGCCGGCGCCCGTCTTCAACGTGGGCAGCGGCCGGGCGGTTGCCGTCCGGGAGGCCGTCGAGATGCTCGCCCGCCAGGCCGGGTTCACCGGGCACATCGTCGACGGGCTGCGATCACCGGCCGCCGAGCGGTCCGCGGCGGTGCCCTGGACCCGCGCCGACATCAGCCGGGCCGCCGACGCGCTGGGGTGGTCTCCCCGGCACTCGCTGGCCGACTCCCTGGCCGGGCTGTGGGCCGGCCGGCTGGGTGCCCCGGCCGCGCCGAACGACACCCTCGCGTTCGAGTCGGTCAACTCCTGACACCGACTTCCACCTCGACGAAAGAGGACATTGTTGAGTGCGACCCGCGTACTGGTCACCGGCGGCGGTGGCTTCGTCGGAAGCAACCTCGTCCGGGCCGCCCTGGCCCGGGGTGCGTTCGCCGACATCCGGGTGATCGACGACTTCTCCGTCGGCCTGGAGAGCAACCTGGACGGTTGCGACGTGGAGGTGATCCGCGGCTCGATCCTCGACCCGTCGGCGCTCCACCGGGCGATGGTCGACCGGGACGCCGTCGTGCACCTGGCCGCCCTGCCGAGCGTGCCGCGCTCGCTGCGCGACCCGATGGCCTCGCACGCCGCCAACGCCACCGGCACGCTCGCGGTCCTCGACGCCGCCCGGCACGCCGAGGTGGGCCACGTGATCGTCGCCTCCTCGTCGTCGGTGTACGGCAGCAATCCGGCGCTGCCCAAGAGCGAGACGGACTGGACCCGACCGCTGAGCCCGTACAGCGCCAGCAAGCTCGCCACCGAGGCGTACGCGTTGGCGTTCCAGTCCAGCTTCGGCCTGCCGGCCCTGGCCTTCCGCTTCTTCAACATCTACGGCCCCGGCCAACGTCACGACCACGCCTACGCCGCGGTGATCCCCCGGTTCGCGTACGCGGCACTCGTCGGTGAGCCGCTCACCGTGCACGGAGACGGCGGCCAGTCCCGGGACTTCACCTACGTGGAGACCGTCTGCCAGGTGCTGATCGACGCGGTGCTCCGTCGGGTCGCGCACCCGCAGCCGGTGAACCTCGCCTTCGGCACCCGCACTGACCTGCGCACCGTGCTGGACGAACTCCGCCTGCTCGTGGACCGGCCGCTCACCGTCCGGCACGAGCCGCCCCGGCCCGGGGACGTGCGGCACTCCCAGGCCGACAACCTGCTGCTGCGAGAGCTGTTCCCCGGCATCCGCCCGGCGCCCTTCGCCGACGGCCTGCGCCACACGGTGGACTGGCTGCGGTCCCGGCTCGGCCCGCTCACCGCCCGGGTTCACGGCGAGGTGGCCCCCAGCGGCTCGCTCAGCGCGCGTACCGTGCGGTAGAAGTCGGACCGGCGGGTGTCGAGCACGTCGGCGCGGTAGTCCTGGGCGCGCCGCAGGTTCCGCCGCGACGCCTCGGTCAGCCGCGCCGGATCGGCCACCAGCGTCCGGATGCGCTCCGCCAGCGCCGCCGGGTCGTCCGGCCGGACCAGGACGTCCTCGGCCAGCAGCTCCGGGATGCCCCCGGCGGTCGAGCCGATCGCCGGCAGGCCCCGCGCCATCGCCTCGATCAACGCCCGGGGCAGCCCCTCGGTGCGCGACGGCATCACGAACACGTCCGCCCGGTCCAGCACCTCGCGCAGGGCCGTGGGGGAGGACACCCAACCGGCGAACGTGACCTGCCCGGCCACTCCTCGTTCGTCGGCGTACCGGCGCAGCCGGTCGGCGAACCGCCCCACGCCGACATGGGTCAGTTCGTGCCGTTCGCCGGTGCGGTTCAGCTCGACGAGCGCGTCGATCAGCGTGTCGACGCCCTTGTACATCTGGTCGAGCGAGCCGACGGAGAGCAGCCGGGCCGCCGGCAGGGCCGCGGTGTGCACCCGCGGTTCGTCGACGTACGCCTCCGTGGGCAGGTCCACCGACGAGATGCTGACCGAGGGCGCGCCGGCGGCGGCCGGATACCGTCGTTGGAGCACGTGCTCGGTCTCGTAGGAGACGGCGGCGGCAGAGCGGCACTGCTGCTGCATGGTGGTGGTGGCCCAGTAGCGCAGGGCGGGCCGCGCCGGGTGCTGCACCCCGCCGGGGGCGAACAGGTCGTAGGGATCCCCGATGACCTCGACGGCGTATGGCCGACCCCGCCGTCGCAACCGACCGCTGGCGATCGTGGCGATCGGTGAGGGCACCCGGAGGATGACCGAGTCGGCGTCCACCACCGCCCGGGCGATCGACTGCCGGATCGCCACGTTGTGCCGGGCGAACTGTGCCGGACCCTCGTAGTACGGAACCGCCCACACCTCGACGCCAGGTCCGTCCACCCGGCCGGCGTCGGACGGCGCGGCGTCGACATGGCGTACCCGGGACAACAGCCGAACCTCGTCGAAGGCGGCCAGATAACGGGACCAGATCGAATGGTCGGGTCCGGCCTCGATCCAGGTGCGGCCGTCGGGCGTTCGCAGCAGCCGGTGCTCCGACGTGACGACGACTTTGGACATCAGTTCTCCCGTCGAGAGTCGGACAGGCTTACCCCGGGTGCATCAGCGTTCTATCAGAATAGTCAGACGCTTGCTGTCGCGTCCTCGAAACAGGACAGATATCCGTGCACCTCGACGATTCCTGCGGTTCTGCCCGTCACTTTCCACGCGACAAGATCGTTGCACCGGACGGTGCGGCAGGCTGGGCGTGGCCGACATTCCAATTCGGGGGCTCAAGGGGGAATTCGGTGTTCTCGTTCGTCGGACTGCCAGGAAGGCCGTGAACCGGGGCTATGTCGGCGCGCACGCCGCCGCGGAGGCGGCCACGCGGCGGGACCGCGCCGCTCGGCGGGCCGACGGAGCCCGGATAGCTGACCCGGGCAAGGTGCTCTGGGCCATGCTCGGCCTGGCCGTGGCGTCGGTGGCCCAGTGGGCGGTCATCACGTTGCTCGCCCGCTTCGGCACCCCGCACATGGTGGGGCAGTACGCGTTCGGCCTCGCGGTCAGCGCGCCGGTGATGCTGGTGGCCGGCCTCGGCCTGCGTACCGTCCTGGTCACCGAGACGCAGGGGCGCTTCGACTTCGACGACTACCTGCGGCTGGGTGTCGTCGCGGCGCTGGTCGGGCTCGTGCCGCTGACCCTCATCGCCGGTGTGCGAGGGTCCGCCGACGGCGTGATCATCATGCTCGTCGGGCTCGCCAAGGCGATCGACGGGATCGGTGAGATCTACTTCGGGTTCTTCCAGCGGCGGCTGCTCATTCGAACGATCAGTGTCGCGATGATGGTCAACAGCGTTCTCACGCTGCTGTTGATGGGAGGCCTGCTGCTACTCACCGGCAATGCGGCGTGGGCGACGCTCGGCTCGGTCATCGGGTCGACCATCGGGTCGATCGCCTACTCCCGCCGGGCGGCCCGTCGACTGACCGGACCCTCGGTGCCGGGCACCGGCGGAAAGGCATGGCGACACTCTCGGCTGCTGCTGGTGATCGCCTTTCCGGTGGGGCTGTCCGTGGGGCTCAACTCGTTCACCACAAACATTCCCCGATATATTCTGGAGCGGCAGCAGGGTACCGCCGCACTCGGCATCTTCGCGGCGCTCAGCTACGTGGTGCTGGCCGCCAACACGTTCTTCTCGGCGGTCTCGCAGACGGTGCTGCCCCGGATGGCTCAGCTCCACCAGGGCGGTCACCACCGCCGGCTGGCGGCGCTGACCGGGCGGCTGGTTCTCGCCTGCCTGGTTCTCGGCGCCTGCGCCTGTCTCGTTGCCGCGGTGGTCGGTGGGCCGGCGCTGAGGTTGCTGTACGGAGCCGAGTATGCCGGCTACACCGGTGTCCTCGTCGTCCTCACCGTCGCGGTTGCGTTCAGCGGGACGCTGTTCTTCATCAACACCGCGTTGCTCGCCGCCCGACGATTCGGCAACCAACTGACGGCGAGTGTCGCGATGCTGGGGCTCAACATGGCCGTCAGCGTCCTGCTGGTTCCGGCGTACGGCCTCGTCGGCGCCGCGTGGACGGTGGTGGTCGCCCTCGGCGTCGAGACCCTGATCAAGGTCGTGATGCTGATCCGGTCGCTCTCGATCCGCCCCGGGGAGAGGGCTCCGGGTGCCGGCCGACGGTCAGGTCTGAATCCTGGTGGGACCCGTCACGTCGGCCCGCAGCATCGGCGGGGACGGATCCGCGCCTGAGGACGGCCGGGCCATCGCGTCCCGCACCATCTGGTAGAAGCCGTTGCGTCGAGGCTCCAGGGTCTCCCGGGAGAACTGACGGGCCCGGGCCAGGTTCCGTGCCGAGGCCGCATCCATGCGAGCGGGATCGTCGAGCATCAGGGCAATGGCCGTGGCCAGGGCCGAAGGGTCCCCCGGAAGCACCGTGTCAGCCGCGGGCAGGAGTTCGGGGATGCCACCGACCCGCGTGCCGATGGCCGGCAGGGCGCGTGCCATGGCCTCGATCAGCGCGCGCGGCAACCCTTCCGTCCGCGACGGCATCACGAACAGGTCCGCGCGGTCGAGCTGTTCCCGGAGCGGGGTGCCGGGGGCAACCCATCCGGCGAGCGTCACCCGGTCGGCCACGCCGTGCTCGGTGATCAGACGATGCAGCCGGTTCCGGTACTGACCGTCACCGAGGTGCACGAGTCGCACCCGCACCCCCCGGGCGGCGAGCTGCGCCACCGCGAGGACGAGCGTGTCGACCCCCTTGTACATCTGCTCGAGCGTGCCCACCGCGACGATGGTGGGTACGACACCGACCTGCCTGGCGAACCGTCGAGGACGAGCCACGAATGCCTCGGCCGGCAGATCGATGCTGGACACGGCGACGGTCGGCACGCCCGGCGCGCCGGGATACCGGGCCTGGAGGTGCGACTCCGTCACGTACGACACGGCTGCCGCGGCGCGGCACTCCCGCCGCAGCCGCCTTGTTGCCCGGCTCCGCAACAGCGGGCGGAGGGGATGCCGGATGACGCCCTTGGCGAAGACGTCCCAGGGATCACCCACGACCTCCACGGCGAACGGCAGTCCCTGCCGGACGCGGGCCGAGCACAGCAGCGTTCCGAGGACGGACGGGACCCGGAGGATCACGGCGTCGTCCGCGGTGGCGGCGGCACCGACGGCGCGGCGTACCAGGTGACGTCGACGGAGATACTGCCAGGGACCGAGGTAGTAGGGCACCGCGTGGACCTCGACGCCCTCGCCGTCGACCCGTCGTAGGTCGGCCGGAGGCTCCCGCTGGTCCCGGACCCGGGCCACGACACGGACCTGGTCGAAGGCGCTGAGGTAGCGTCGCCAGAAGCGGTGGTCGGCGGTCGTGGACGTCCACACACTGCCGTCCGGGGTCCGGATGAGCCTGCTCTCCGTGGTGACCACGACCCTCACTCGGCGGTCTCCAAGGAAGAACGTCGAGTGCCGGCTACCGGGCGTCGCGGGCGATCGGTCGCATGTCGCTCGACGGCCTCCTCAATGAGGTCGACCATCCGGTGTTCCGCCCGCTGCCTGTCGAAATGCTGCTCGGCGTATCGGCGGGCATGGTCGCCACGGGTGTCCAGCCGCCCGGCCGCGTACTCGCGGTACGCCACCTCCAGGCCTTCGGCCAGTGCGTCGACGTCGTCTCGTGGCACCACCCAGCCGGACCGCCGGTCCACGGTCTCCGGCAGTCCACCCGCATCGCTGACCACACTCGGCACCGACATGGCGCTGGCCTCCACCGGGGCCCCGTGCCCCTCGGACAGGGACGGGCTGACGCTGAGGTTCGCCGCTCGGTAGGCCGGGCGCACGTCCTCGACCGAGTTCAGCCACGTCACGCTCGGATCGGCGGTGACGTCGAACCGCCGGATCAGCTCGTCCCGATGCGCCACCCCGATCCGGTTGGTGCCGCCGCCGACCAGCAGGAGGTGCGCGTCGGGCCGGCGGGCCCGGAACGACCGCCATGCCTCCAGCAGCACGTCGTGGCCCTTGATGCCCCGCCGACTCGTGCCCAACCACCGTGGTGGATAGACGAAGGCGACCATGATGACCACGAAGCCCGACAGCGGCAGGCCGAGGTCGGCCCGGGCCTTTGCCCGCTCCCGGTCCCGGTGTGACGGGGGCCGGTAGCGGGAGATGTCGACCCCCACCGTCACCGCGGGGCGGCGCTCGCTCGACAGGCCGAGCTCTCCGTAGAGTCGAGAGGTGTAGGCGGTGCCGCAGATCACGAGATGGTCCAGGCGGCAGAGCACCCGTTCCACCGCGCGGATCACGGGCGACTCGAGGAACAACGGGCCGACCACCGTGTGCACCCGGCAGAACCCGAGCCCCAGGGAGGCGATCCGGGCGGCGAGGGCGGCGGCGTACAGGTGATGGTTCACCACGTCGGGCCGCAGCTCACGCAGGAGCCGGCGGAGCTGCCACAGTTGGCGCACCGTGGCGGGGGTCGGACGGAAGCGGAAGCTGAACGGGGACGGCACGGTCCGTACGCCGATCTCGTGCAGGCGTTCGGTGAGTCGACCGGGGCCGGCCGGAAGGACGACGATGGGCTCGTGCCCACGGTCGCGCAGGGTCGCTGCCTGCGTGGCGACCCAGGCGCCGCCCACATTGGTCTTGACGATGATGGCGATGCGCAGACCCCTCATGGCGTAGTTCACCCGCGCTCCAGGAACCGCTCGATGGTCCGGAAGACGTGTGCCTCCTGTGAGTCGTCCATGGCAGAGCCGCTCGGTAGCGCGAGGCCGTGGGCGAAGAGTCGGTCCGACACCCCGTTCAACGCTGCTCGGGCGCCTGCGTAGACCGGCTGGCGGTGCATCGGCTTCCACAGCGGGCGGGTCTCGATGTCGGCGCGGGAGAGTGCCGCCGCGAGGTCGGCGGCGGGCCAACTCGACCGTTCGGGATCGACCACGACACAGGTCAGCCAACAGTTGCTCTCGACGTCACCTTCGCCGAGCAGTCGCACTCCGGGTATGGCCGCGAAGAACTTGGCGTACCGCTCGCGCAGTTGCCGGCGGCGTGACCTCATCTCGTCGAGCCGGGTCAGTTGGGCCCGGCCGAGAGCGGCCAGCAGGTTGCTCAGCCGGTAGTTGTAGCCGACCTCGTGGTGCTCGTAGTGCACGACCGGCTGCCGGGACTGGGTGGCCAGATGCCGGCACCGCTCCACCAACTCGCCGTCGTCGGAGACCAGCATCCCGCCACCGGAGGTGGTGATTATCTTGTTGCCGTTGAAGGAGAAGACTCCGGCACGTCCGAACGAACCGGCCGGGCGCCCGCCGTGGGCCGCACCCAACGACTCGGCGGCATCCTCCAGTAACGGAACGCCGGCCGCATCGCACACCGGGACCAGGCGGGTGTAGTCGGCGCAGGCGCCGAAGAGATCGACCGCCATGACCGCCGCGACGCTTCGGCCCTCAGCCCGCAGCGTCTCCAGCAGCGCGGCGAGAAGCGCGGGATCGATGTTGCCGGTGTTGGGCTCACTGTCGACGAAGACGGGCTCGGCGCCGGTGTAGACCACCGCGTTCGCGCTGGCCACAAACGTCATGGTGGGTACGACGACGACCTGGCCCGGGCGGACGCCCAGGGCGAGCAGCGCGAGATGCAGCGCCGCGGTGCCCGAGCTGACGGCCACGGCGTGGGCGCACCCGGCTCGCTCCGCGATGTCCCGCTCGAAAGCGGTCACCTCGGGACCTACCGGCGCGATCCAGCCGGACCGCAGGGCGTTGATGAGATAGGACTCCTCGAGCTGCCCCACGTCGGGCGGGGACAGATGGACCCGGCCGCTCATGCAGTCTCCCGTCACGATGGTGGACACCCTCGGGGGGTTCATAGCAAGGATGAACAGATCTTATACGACATATACCTTGAAAGCGGTCATAATTCCCTCAACGGGTAACCGAAGATGATCGGCCCACTTCCCGTGGCGGCCCGACGCTTGCGACGGCATCAGGACCTGCGGCTAGGCGACCGACGTGACCGATGCTCGCCGGTGCCGGCCCGCCAGTTCGTCGCGAACGGGCCCCGCTGGATGTGGCGGGACGCGAGCGAGATCGTGTGGAGAGGTGTGGTGGGTTCGGCGGGAGAAGAAGACGACGGTGACCAACGGCAGCGCGGTCTTCACGAGGTACCAGAGCAGATTGTCGAGGTCGCTGCCGAGGGCAAGGATCACGATCACCCCGGCGATGCCACTCATGACCGCCACCCCGGATTCCCTGCTCAACCGGGCGCCGAGGTAACGGCGGCGGGCTGTCCGGACCACGGCGGCCAGCACGGCGAACGAAGCTACCGAGCCGGCCGGACCGAAGTTCAGCAGCGCCTCCCCGGCAAGGCCGTAGATGCGGGACGATCGCCAGCCGGAGTCGAAGGCGCCTGTGCCCATCAGCATGTCGGTCCCGGCCTGCACCTTGTCGCGCATCCACTCCGGACGCGAGGCATCGGGAATCATGAACGCCGCGGCGCCGACGTAGGTGACGCCGTAGCTCAGCGGCGCGTATCCGGCCCGTTCATGGTGAAGAAGTACCGCTTGGATATCGGACCGGCCGAGGTCGCCGAGCAGCATGGTCGGCATGGTCCGCCCCGTCTCGTCGCCGAGTTCGGTGACCGAGGTGGTTCCTTTGGTGGCGAACAGGATCTCGCTACCGGCGCTCTTGTAGACGCCATAGGCGTACATGAAGACCAGGAACGAGATGCCCATCGCGGCAAGTGCGCGTCGAGTGACCGGCCGCACCGCCAGGTGCACGACGATCAGTCCGATGAGCAGGGGCCAGATCGTGTTACTACGTGAGCCCCGCAGGCCGCCGACGGCGAACTGCGTGATCGCGAACACCAGGAACAGTGCGGACAAGGTGGCCGGCCGCCCGGTCAGTGCCACCCGGAAGCGCACCACCGCCACGACGAATCCGACAAGCGGGAACGACTCGCCGATGAGGAGCAACCACCCGTAGCCGATGAAGGAATCGCGATCGTCGGCTGCTGCCGACACGTAACCGCTCAGGCCGCCGAAATGGATGATGACGGCGACGAAGCCGGCCAGGCCGACCGCGAACGCCAGCCACCCGAGCTGGACGAACACCCGATCGTTCAGCTTCCGTACGATGCGCGGGCTCCGTGTCGACGGCACCCGGAGGTTCAGGACCACGCGGTAGACACACAGGCCCAACACGTTCAGCGTCGCCATCGCGCCGAGCCCGGCCTTCCAGTCGGGAAGCGGGTCTATGAACCTGGGCCAGTAATCGAGCATGACGTGCAGGATCGGCGCCAGATAGAAGAAGTGGAATCCGAACAGGCCGACCAGCGCCCGAGGGTCGAATGTGTCCAGGCGCCGCGCCGCCCAGTCCACCACGTCCGGCGCGACCAGCATGCCGCAGATGGTGACCGGGATCATGTACCAGTGCAGGAGTCGTGCATCGAATGCGATGAGGACCAGGCTGATCAGGGTGGGCAGGATGACGGCGAAGAGCCACGGGTCACCGCCCCTGGTGGTCCTCTCCATGCCGTTGTAGCCGATCATCAGCGCCATCCCCGTATGCGTCCTGCCGCCTTCCCGCACCGACGACCGTGATCGCAGACGCGGCCTGCCGTATGGCTAACGGAACCAGACGTGGAAAGTTGTGAGGGAATCTGCGACGAACTGAAATCGCGAAAAGGGCCGTGTGCCCGCACCTCTCCCTCTACCCTCCAGCCAGGTCGAGTCGTATGTGACGATCAGCAGGGAGGGCCGAGATGGCCACCGTCATCCCGACCGGGGCCGCGGCGGCGACGCCCCCGACCGCCGGCCGACCCGCCACTCCCACGGTCGTCTTCGTGGCGGGCGTCGGCATGACGCTCACCAACATCGTCGCGCCCGTCGCGCGGTCGCTCGCCGACCGTGGCATCCGGCGGGTGGCGGTGGCCGGGCGTGGTTCCGTCGGCCCCGAACTGCTGGCTTCCTTCGACGACGTCCGCGAGGTGACGCCGTTCCGCCGGGGGCGACCGGCGGAGATCGTACGGGCGGCCGGGGAACTGCGTCGCATCGTCCGCGAGGAACGGGCGGCCCTGCTGCACCTGCACTCGCCGTTCGGCATCGCGGTGGGCCGGCTCGTCGCCCGCAGCAGCCGGACCCGCCATCTGGCGGTGGTGAGCGGTACCCTCTTCGGCGTCCCGGGGTTGTCCGGCCGCGTCTTCACCGTGGCCGAGGCGGCGTCCGCGTGGTGCACGCCCACCTACGTCACCCTGAACCCGGAGGACGAGCGCAGCTACCGTCGCCTCGCGCCCTGGAGCCAGGTCCACCGTGCGCCGTGCGGAGCGGCCGGTGTGGACCCGACGCAACTGCGCCTCGATGACGCCGGGGACGCGGCACCGAGGGACCGCCCACCCCGGGTGCTGGTGCTCGGCCGCCTCACCCCGGACAAGAACCTCGACCTGGCGGTCGCGGCGTGGCGCCGGGCCCGGTCCCACCTGCCCGGTCTCGAACTGCGCATCGTGGGGTCGTCGCCGCCCGGCGAGAGGGCGTGGACGCCACCGGCCGAGCCGGGGGTGAGTGTCAGTCCGTGGACCTCCCGGCCGGGTACGGAGCTCGCCCGGGCCGACGTGCTGCTCTCCACCAGTGGCCGGGAGGGCCTGCCGATGACCCAGGTGGAGGCGCTCAGCCTCGGCACGCCGGTGGTGGCGGTGCAGAACCGGGGCAGCTGCGCGTTGGCCGACCAGGTGGAGGCGGGGTTCACGTTGGTGCCGGCCTGCGCCGAGGCGGTGGCGGATGCGCTGCTGGACCAACTGCGGGCCAAGCGGGTGGTGGTTCCGGCCCAGGTGCTGCGGAGCTGGGAACGGCAGTCCGTGGTCGACTTCCACGTCCGGCTGATCCTGCGGGAACTCGGGGTCGGGTGATGTCCGGCGGCCCGGTGTAGGGTGCGACGACCCGTATCCCGACCGGCCGTCCTGGAGTTTGCCCGTGCTGCACCTGAGGGTGATCGCGCCCGCCGACCGGTCGTCGGCCGTCGTCGACCTGTTGGCCGCCGACCCCGGCGTGACGCACCTCGTGGTGCTCCCCGGCGCCGCCCGCGAACCGGCCGGCGACTACGTCACCTGCGACGTGGTCCGGGAGAGCGCGGACGGGGTGCTGCACAAGCTGCGGGAACTCGGCGTCGAGGCGCACGGGGCGATCGCCGCCGAGGACGTGGAGCTGACGCTCTCCGCGGCGGCCGACCGGGCCGCCGACGAGGCTCCGGGGCACGGCGAGGACGCGGTGGTCTGGGACGAGATCGCGGCGAAGACCGGCGAGCAGACGGTGCTCACCGGCACCTTCCTCGCCCTGATCACCGTGGCCACCATGATCGCCGGCATCGGCGTGCTGCTCGACCAGCCCATCCTGATCGTCGGCGCGATGGTGGTCGGCCCCGAGTTCGGCCCGCTCGCCGCGCTCTGCGTGGCGCTGCTGCGCCGTCAGCCCGGCGTCGTCGGCCGCTCGGTGCAGGCCCTGACCGTCGGCTTCCTCGTCGCCATGGTGGCCACCGTGTTGAGCACCTGGGCGCTCACCGCGGCCGGTCTGGTCAGCCGGGACATGTTGCTCGACGAGCGTCCGCTCACCGACTTCATCTGGCGCCCGGACGCGCTCTCCTGGGTGGTCGGGCTGCTCGCCGGTGTCGCCGGCATGCTGTCACTGACCTCGAAGAAGTCCGGCTCACTCGTCGGCGTGCTGATCTCGGTGACCACCGTCCCGGCGGCCGCGAACGTGGCGGTCGCGGCGGGCTACGGGGTGTGGCACGAGGCGGCCGGTTCCGCCCTCCAACTGGTGATCAACCTGGCCGCCATCGTGCTGGCCGGGCTGCTCACGCTGGTCGTGCAGTTGTGCTGGTGGCGGCGGGTGGCGCGGCGGGCCGGGCGGGGGGTGCCGCGGCAGCGGGCCGACCGACCGACGCCGGTCACCGCCAGTCGTCGCCCGCCTCGAGACGCCGGCTGAGCAGCGTCGCCAGCGGAACGGACTCGCCGTCCCGGCCGCCCCGCCCGACCACCAGCGGGGGCGCGCTCGGCGGCGGCTCGGCCCCGAACAGCCGCGACCCCAGGCTCGGCGGCACGCTGAGCAGGTAGAAACGCCCGTCGGTGTCCACCGCCCGGCTGCGCGCCCGGTCCACGTACCAGCCGGTGATCCGGGTGCGGTAGCGACCGCGGCCGTCGTGGGCGGTCGCGACCAGCCGGTCGGTCGCCAGGCCGCGCCGCCGCGCCTCGGCGGCGAACGCGGCCACCAGCTTCGCGGCCTCCGCCTGCTCCGCGGCGCGTTCCCGGGCGTCGGCCGCCGCGTGGGCCGCCACGGCCCGGCGCTGCCGCTCCCGCCACTGCGCGTCGTCGTCCACACCCACGACCGCGAGGGTACGCCCGCGCCGCGCGCCCGCGCGCCCACGACCGCCGGGTCGGGCGGTCCCGCTCGTGTGGGCGGTGTCCGTGCGTGTGGGCCGTGCCCGGCCGGGTCTGGCGGTGCTGGCCGGGTCGCGGTACCCGCCCGGCGTGGGCGGTGCCACCCGCCTCGCGGCGCTGTCGAGCTGAGTCGTTTCGTGACATCACCGCTGAGTCGTTCGTGCTCTCAGCTCGACAGGGCCGCGACCGGCGACGGTCAGGCCAGCCCGGCGCGGCGCAACGCCTCCGCCATGGCGTCGTTGACCGGCGCGGAGGCGCCACCGCCGCGCCCCTGACGCGGCTGTGAGCCGCCCCGGTCCCCACGCTGACGGCCGCCGCCTCCGCCTTGCCCGCCGCCGCCCTGCGCACGGTCCTGCCCGCCGGCCTGTCCGCCCCGCTGCCCGCCGCCGGCCTGCCCGCGACCCGGACGGCCACCGCCCGCACCGCCTCGGCTGCCGTCCGCACCGCCTCGGCCGTCGCGGTCCCGCCGGCCCTCCCCGCCGGCCGGGCGTCCGCCGCCGGTCGGCGCCTCGTCGTCCAGACGCAGCGTCAACGAGATCCGCTTGCGCGGCACGTCCACGTCGAGCACCCGCACCCGGACCACGTCGCCGGACTTCACCACGTCGCGCGGGTCCTTGACGAACGTGTGCGACATGGCGGAGACGTGCACCAGACCGTCCTGGTGCACGCCCACGTCGACGAACGCGCCGAACGCGGCCACGTTGGTGACCACACCCTCCAGCACCATGCCGGGCGTCAGGTCGCCGATCTTCTCGACGCCCTCGACGAACGTCGCGGTGCGGAACTCCGGCCGCGGGTCGCGACCGGGCTTCTCCAGCTCGGCCAGGATGTCGGTGACGGTGGGCAGGCCGAACGTGTCGTCCACGAAGTCGGTCGCCCGCAGGCCGCGCAGGATCGCGGACCTGCCGATCAGCGCGCGCAGGTCCTGCCCGGTGGACGCGAGGATGCGGCGCACCACCGGGTACGACTCGGGGTGCACGCTGGACGAGTCGAGCGGGTCGTCGCCGCCCGGGATGCGCAGGAAGCCGGCGCACTGCTCGAACGCCTTGGGGCCGAGCCGGGCCACCTTCTTCAGCTCGGTCCGGGTGCGGAACGGCCCGTTCGCGTCCCGGTGCAGCACGATGTTCTCCGCCAGCCCGGCGCCGATCCCGGAGACCCGGGTGAGCAGCGGCGCGGAGGCGGTGTTGACGTCCACCCCGACCGCGTTGACGCAGTCCTCGACGACGGCGTCCAGCGAGCGGGACAGTTTCACCTCGGACAGGTCGTGCTGGTACTGCCCGACACCGATCGAACGCGGGTCGATCTTCACGAGTTCGGCGAGCGGGTCCTGGAGACGCCGGGCGATGGAGACCGCCCCGCGCAGCGACACGTCGAGCCCCGGCAGCTCCTGCGAGGCGTACGCGGAGGCGGAGTAGACCGACGCGCCCGCCTCGGAGACCACCACCTTGGTCAGCGTCAGCTCGGGGTGTTGCTTGATCAGGTCACCGGCCAGCTTGTCGGTCTCCCGGCTGGCGGTGCCGTTGCCGATTGCCACCAGCTCGACGCCGTGCGTCGCGGCCAGCGTGGCGAGCGTGTGCAGCGACGCGTCCCACTGCCGGCGCGGCTCGTGCGGGTAGATCGTGTCGGTGGCGACCACCTTGCCGGTCGCGTCGACCACCGCCACCTTGACGCCGGTGCGCAGGCCCGGGTCGAGACCCATGGTGGGCCGCGCGCCGGCGGGCGCGGCGAGCAGCAGGTCACGCAGGTTGGTGGCGAAGACCCGGACGGCCTCCTCCTCGGCCGCCTGCCAGAGCCGCGTCCGCAGGTCGGCGGCGAGGTGGATGAGGATCCGGGTACGCCAGGCCCAGCGCACCGTGTCGGCCAGCCACCGGTCGGCGGGCCGGCCCCGGTCGCTGACGCCGAACCGGCCGGCCACGGCGGCCTCGTAGCGGCTGGGCCCGGTGACCGTGTCGGCGTCGTCCTCGGCGTCCGGGGCCATGGTCAGCTCCAGCACGCCCTCCTTCTCACCGCGGAACATGGCGAGGATCCGGTGCGAGGGCAGTTTCGGGTACGGCTCGGCGAAGTCGAAGTAGTCGGCGAACTTGGCGCCGGCGGCCTCCTGGCCCTCGCGTACCCGGGAGACCAGCCGGCCCCGCGACCACATCTGCTCGCGGAGCGTGCCGATCAGGTCGGCGTCCTCGGCGAAGCGCTCGATCAGGATGGCCCGCGCCCCGTCCAGCGCGGCGGCGGCGTCGGCCACGCCCTTCTCCGCGTCGACGAAGCCGGCCGCGGTGGCGCGCGGGTCCTGCGCCGGGTCGGCGAGGAGCGCGTCGGCCAGCGGTTCCAGCCCGGCCTCGCGGGCGATCTGCGCGCGGGTCCGCCGCTTCGGCTTGTACGGCAGGTAGATGTCCTCCAGCCGGGACTTCGAGTCCGCCGCCAGGATCTGGGCCTCCAGCGCGTCGTCGAGCTTGCCCTGACCGCGGATCGACTCCAGCACCGCGGCCCGCCGCTCGTCCAGCTCCCGCAGGTAGCGCAGCCGCTCCTCGAGCGTGCGCAGCTGCGCGTCGTCGAGGGTGCCGGTGGCCTCCTTGCGGTAGCGGGCGATGAACGGCACGGTGGCGCCGCCGTCGAGCAGCTCCACGGCCGCCCGCACCTGACGCTCGGCGACGCCGAGTTCCTCGGCGATCCGCTGGTGCACAGACTGAGTCACGATCTTGCTCCGCCTCTTCCCGGTGAGTTCGTCGTGCATTCTGCCCGCCGGTGCCGACAGCCGCGCAGCCGCCCGATGGAAAAGTCGACGAATAACATGAAAGCGCCCCTGGGCTGCCAACCGTGCCTCTAGCCTCCAACCAGGAATTTCTACTCCTGTCTGGAGAACCGGGTGAGCACGGAGAAAGTGGTCGTCATCGGTCAGGGTTACGTCGGCCTTCCCCTGGCCGTGCGCGCCGTCGAGGCCGGTTTCGACGTGGTGGGCCTGGATGTGGACGCCGACCGGGTCAAGCGCCTCGCCTCGGGGGAGTCCTACGTGGAGGACATCCCGGCCGAGCGCCTCGGCCGGGCCCTCGGCAGCGGCCGTTACCGCCCGAGCACCGAGTACGCCGACGCCGAGGGCTTCGACGTCTGCGTGATCACGGTGCCGACCCCGCTCCGGGACGGCACCCCGGACCTGAGTTTCGTCGAACAGGCCGGCCACCACGTCGGCCCGTACGTGCGGCCGGGCGCCACGGTGGTGCTGGAGTCGACGACGTACCCGGGCACCACCGAGGAACTGCTGCGCCCGCTCCTGGAGACGGCCAGCGGACTGCAGGCGCCCGGGGACTTCCACCTCGGCTACAGCCCGGAACGCATCGACCCGGGCAACCCGACCTGGCGGCTGGAGAACACCCCCAAGGTGGTCTCCGGCGTGGACGCCGCCGCGCTGGAGCGGGTGGACGGCTTCTACCGCCGGATCGTGGCCCGGACGGTTCCGGTGCCGTCCACCCGGGTCGCGGAGCTGACCAAGCTGATCGAGAACACGTTCCGCCAGGTGAACCTCGGGTTGATCAACGAGCTCACGATCCTCTCCCACCACCTCGGCATCGACGTCTGGCAGGCGATCGACGCCGCCGAGACGAAGCCGTTCGGGTTCATGCCGTTCCGGCCCGGGCCCGGCGTCGGCGGCCACTGCCTCCCGATCGACCCCTGCTACCTGTCCTGGCAGGTCAAGCGGCGGCTGGGCCGGCAGTTCCGGTTCATCGAGCTGGCCAACGACGTCAACCACGAGATGCCCGAGCACGTCACCCAGCGGATCATGGCCGGCCTCAACCGGGCCGGCCGGGCGGTCAGCGGCGCCCGGCTGCTGATGCTCGGCCTGGCGTACAAGAAGAACACCGGCGACATGCGTGACTCGCCGGCGGTGGACGTCGCGCGCCGGCTGTGCGACCTCGGCGCGGACGTGCGGGCCGCCGAGCCGTACGCCGAGCCGCACCAGATCCCCGCCGGCGTGCTGGTCGTGCCGCTGACCGAACACGAGGTCGACGCCGCCGACGCGGTGATCGTCGCGACCGACCACGACGTCTTCGACTACGAGATGGTGGCCGGCCGGGCCCGCTACGTCTTCGACGCGCGGAACCGGTGTTCGGGACCGACCGTGGAGCGGCTCTAGGAGCACCCCGCCCCGACCGTCGACGGCTGCGCTAGCGTGGCGATCATGGAGGCACCTGCGGATCCACGGGCCCGGCGACTCTTCGGGGGCAGCGCCCGGGCGCTCGGCGACCTGGCCGCCGGTCCGTTCCGGGCCGACCGGGACCGGATCGTCGCCTCGCCGTTCTTCGCCCGGCTGAACGGCGTCACCCAGGTGATCAGTCCGGGCGGCTCCGGGCTGCTGGTGCACAACCGGCTCACGCACAGCCTGAAGGTGGCCCAGGTGGCCCGCGCGATCGCCGAACGGCTGACCGCCGACCCGGCGCACCGGGACCTGCTGGAGAAGCTGGGTGGCTGCGACCCGGACGTGGTCGAGGCCGCCGCGCTCGCCCACGACCTCGGGCATCCCCCGTTCGGGCACCTGGGGGAGCGGGTCCTCGACCGGCTGGCCCGGCAGCGGCTGGGGCTGCCGGACGGCTTCGAGGGCAACGCCCAGTCGTACCGGATCGTCACCAGCACCGAGATCCGCGGCGCCGCGACCACCGGGCTGGACCTGACCGCCGCGGTCCGGGCGGCGATGCTGAAGTATCCGTGGACCCGGCTGGACCACCCCGACCCGCACCCGCGGCACCTCGACCCGGCGCCCCGGGGCGCCGCGCCGCCGCCGGACGACCCGGAGAGCGGGTCGCTGAAGTTCGGCGCGTACCGCACCGAGCTGGACGACCTGCGGGCGGCCCGGGAGCCGTTCGCCGGGCGGATCCCGGACTGGCAGCAGACGCCGGAGGCGTCCGTGATGGACACCGCCGACGACATCGCGTACGCCATCCACGACGTGGAGGACTTCTACCGCGTCGGGGTGCTCCAGCAGGGTGCGGTGGCCGCCGAGCTGATGGCCTGGCAACGTGAGTGCGGGCACCTGCGGTCGATCACCGCCTCGGCGCTGGACACCGCGGGCCGGCGGCCCGGCACGGCGATCGAGCGGCTGCGCCGCCAACTGCACCGCAAGGACGGCTGGATCGCCGACGACGAGGCGTTCGCCGCGGCGGTCGAACACGTCCGCGAGGAGCTGGTGGAGGGGCTGCTGGCGTTGCCGTTCGACGGCTCGATCGAGGCGGAGCAGTACGTCGCCCGCTTCTCCGCCCGCTGGTCCACCCGCTTCGTGGACGCCATCACGGTGACCCCGGAGCCGGACGTCCGCTCCGGGTACGTGCTGCTGGGCAAGGCGCAGTGGCACGAGGTGCAGGTGCTCAAGTTCGTCCACCACCGGTTCGTGCTGGCCCGCCCCGACCTGGCGCTGCACCAGCGCGGCCAGGCGCGGCTGCTGGACACGCTGGTCGAGGCGCTCTGGGAGTGGCTGCTGGACCCGGAGGAGGAGTCCCGGCTACCCCGCCGGCTGCACGACCTGGTGGAGCTGGCCGAGGCCGAGCTGCACCCGCGTACCCCGGACCGGATCGGTCGGGCCCGGGGCCGGGCCATCGTCGACTTCGTCGCGCAGCTCACCGACGGTCAGGCGGTGGCGATGCTGGACGCGCTCTCCGGGCGTTCCGGCGCGTTGTGGACCGACGCGTTCGTGCTCTGAGGCCCGCTCAGCGGGCCGGTACTCCCTTGACCACGAGGCCCGGCGCCACGTCGCGCACCACGCAGGCGCCGGCGCCGACTGTCGCGCCGGCCCCCACCCGAAGGCCCGGCAGCACCACGGCACCCGCTCCGACCAGCGCTGCGGTGTCGAGGCGGCAGTCGCCCGAGACGGCCGCGAGAGGGTGCAGGGAGACGTAGTCACCGACCACGCAGTCGTGGGCGAGGGTGGCGTTCTGGTTGACGTGCAGGTGCCGTCCGACGGTGACTCCGGTGGTGATCCGGCCGCCGGCGAACACCACCAGACCCTCGGCCGACACCAGGTCCGGGCCGACTGTCGCGTCCGGGTGTACGAGACTGGCCGCGGGCAGGCCGAACAGTTCGACCCGCGTGCCGACGACCCGCCGGACCCGTGGGTCGCCGAGGCCGAGGACGACGTGGGTCGCCGGCGACAGGTGCCCGAGCGTGGCCACGGTCCCGAGGTAGGGGACACCTGTCGACTCGACGCGCTTACGGTTCCGCTCCGACGGGTCGTCGTCGACGAAGCCGACCAGCCGCCAGGGCGGCCGATTCGACGCGGCGTTGACCGCGGCCACGACCTGCGCGATCTCCCGACCGTGACCGCCGCATCCGACGATGACGAGGTCAAGACCCACCGCCGCTACCGTCCCGCCGTCGCCGGTTCGGGCTGCTCCGGGGCGGTGCCGCGGAACTCGTACGCGGTGGCGGTGCCAGGTGCGTTGATTCCCCGCCGGCGGAGCACGGCCACCGCCGTCCGGGCCAGGATGCGGGCATCGAGGCTGAGGCTCCAGTGGTCCACGTACCGGAGGTCGTAGGCGAACCGCTTCTCCCAGTCGAGCTCGTTGCGGCCATTGACCTGCGCCAGGCCGGTCAGCCCCGGTCGGACGGCGTGGCGCCGGAACTGCTCCGGTGTGTAGAGATCGCGGTAGCTGGTCGGGAACGGGCGAGGACCCACGAAACTCATGTCCCCCCGCAGGATGTTCCAGAGGCTGGGCAGTTCGTCCAGGCTGGTGGACCGCAGCCACCGCCCCAACGGGGTCAGCCGGAGCTGGTCGTCGTCGGGCGAGAAGGCGGGGCCGCCGCCGGCCATGGAACGAAACTTCACGATGGTGAACTCGCGGCCCCGCCAGCCGATCCGCCGTTGCCGGAAGAGCACCGGGCGGCCCAGGCCGAGCAGCACCGCGACCGCCACCGCGGCCAGCACCGGGGCCATGACCAGCAGGGCGGTCGAGGCGACGACGACGTCGACGACCCGCTTGACGACCGCGACGCCGCCCCGGGATGAGGTGGGTGTTGCGGGATCTACCACGCCTGGGGAGAGGCGAACCTGCATGCTGTCCTCCGGCCGCTGACTCGTCAGCGAACAGAGTACGCAAAAACGGGCTGAAGAGTGCCTTGTCTGTCTTTTTCCGCCAAGTCAGGCGATCGCCTGCCACCAGCCGTCCACCGCCGGCGGCTCGTCCACCACGACCCGCTCGCCGGGGCGCGGCACCGCCAGCCGGGCGCCCCGCGCCTTCGCCTCGGCCCAGAGCCGGTCCACCGGCTCCGACCAGTCGTGCAGGGCCAGGTTGAACGTGCCCCAGTGCACCGGCACCAGCAGTTCGCCCCGGACGTCGAGGTGGGCGGCGACCGCCTCCTCCGGGAACATGTGGATGTTCGGCCAGGCCCGGTCGTACGCGCCGATCTGCATGAGCGTGACGTCGAACGGACCGTGCTCGGCGCCGATCGTGGCGTAGCCGTCGAAGTAGCCGGAGTCGCCGGTGTAGAACACCTTCCGCCGCGCGCCGGCCACCACCCAGGAACTCCAGAGCGTGCCGTCGCGACGCAGCCCGCGCCCGGAGAAGTGCTGTGCGGCGGTGGCGGTGAGCGTCACGCCACCGACCCGGTGGTGCTCCGACCAGTCCAGCTCGACGATGCGGTCCGCCGGCACGCCCCAGCGTTCCAGGTGGGCGCCCACGCCGAGCGGCACCAGGAACGGCGCGGACTGGTGGGTCAGCAGCCCCCGGACCGTCGCCATGTCCAGGTGGTCGTAGTGGTCGTGCGAGATCAGGACGGCGTCGAGCCGGGGCAACTCGTCGAGGCGGACCGGCGGCTCGTGGATGCGTCGCGGGCCGACCAGCGCCGACGGTGAGCACCTGTCGCTCCAGACCGGGTCGAGCAGCACCCGGTGGCCCTCGATCTCCACAAGCGTGGAGGCGTGGCCGTACCAGATCACGTTCAGCTCGTCGGCCGGGTCGGCGGGCGCGGCGTCGGTCGGGCGCAGCAGCGGCACGGCGCTGCCCGGCCGCCGCTTCTGCTTGCCGAAGATCAGCTCCCGGACCAGGTTGCGGCCCGGGTCGGCGACCATGGTGGCGTTCGTGCCGGTCGGGTTGTGGAACGTGCCGTCGCGGAACCGCGGTGACCGGGCGGCGCGTTCCGCCCGGGCGCCGGTGAGCCGGCCGCCGAGCTGGGCCGGCACGTCACGCGCCGCCCACGCCAGCCCGGCCACGGCGGCCAGCCCGGCGAGCCGCCACCCCCGCCCGCCGCCTGCCGTGCCCGGTTCGCGTTCCGTTGGTGCCCGCATGTTCGTCCCCTCCGCCGTGTCCCGCAGTACACGGTAGCCACCACCGTCCCCGTCCGTGGAACGACGGGCGTGGGGATGCTGACTCAGCTCAACCGCCGCCGTACCGCCGACCCGACCATCGCGGTCGCCCCGCCAACGGTCCGGACCACCCGCGACAGGTCGGGCAGCCAGCCGCCCCGGACCGCCTCGCCGGCCGGGTTGGGCGTGAACACCGCGCCCTCGGTCGGCGGCACCGGCCGGCCGGTGAGCCCGCCGAGGCGCATCAGCGGGCCGACCAGCACGTCGTAGACGGCCGGCAGCGCGGTGAAACCGACCCGCATGACCAGGTTGACCCGGCCCACCGAGATCTCCCGGCGGGGCTTGTCGGCGCAGTGCGCGATGGCCCGGGCCACCCGCTCGGGGGTGGTGATCGGCAGCGGTGGTCGCCCGATCCGTCCCACGTAGTTCGCCGCCTGCTGGTAGACCGGGGTGTCCACGCTGCCGGGGGTGACCAGGCAGACGTTGACGCCGGGCAGGTGACCGGCCTCCTTGAAGTGCCGCAGCGCCACCCGCGCCACCCCGGCGGAGCCCAGCAGGTCGGTGCGGACCACCTGCTCGAAGACCTCCGCCGGGATCTCCTCGAAGCGTCCGTACGCCATCACGGCGGCGGTGTGCACCCAGACGTCGATCCGGCCGAACCCGGCGACCGCGGTCGCCGTCAACGCGTCGAGCGCGCCCGGTTCGGTGACGTCGGTGGGCACGACGCGCACGTCCGCCGCGCCGGCGTCGGCGCACTCCCGGCGTACCTGCTCCAGCGTTTCGGGCGCGCGGGCCGCGAGGACCAACCGGTCCCCGCGGCCCGCGAACTCCCGGGCCGCCGCCCGGCCGATCCCGCTGGTCGCGCCGGTGACGACCACCGTCCGGGTCACGGTGCGAGCACGACCTTGACGCAGCCGTCCTCCTTCTTCTGGAACATCTCGTACGCCTGCGGCGCCTGCGCCAGCGGCAGCCGGTGGGTCCGCAGGTCCTCGACGCCCAGCGGGTCGTCGTCGCCCTCCAGCAGCGGGATGATCTCGTCCACCCAGCGGCGCACGTGGCACTGGCCCATCCGCAACTGGATGCCCCGGTCGAACATCTCCATCAGCGGCATCGGGTCCTGCTCGCCGCCGTACACCCCGGAGATCGAGACGGTGCCGCCGCGCCGGACCGCCTTGAGCGCGGCGTGCAGCACCACCAGCCGGTCCACGCCGGCCGCGTCGATCATCGGCCGGGCCAGCTTGTCCGGGAGCAGGCCGGCGGCGGCCTGCGCGATCTTGCCGACCGGCGCGCCGTGCGCCTCCATGCCGACCGCGTCGATCACCGCGTCCGGGCCCCGCCCGTCGACCAGGTCGATGAGCGCGCCCGGCACGTCGTCGAGCTGGCTGACGTCGAGCACCTCGATGCCGTGCCGGCGGGCCATCTCCAGCCGCTCCGGCACCAGGTCCAGGCCGATCACCCGGCCGGCGCCGAGGTGCCGGCCGATCCGGGCGGAGAACTGCCCGACCGGGCCGAGGCCGAACACGGCCAGTGTGCCGCCGGGCGGGGTGTCCGCGTACTTCACCGCCTGCCAGGCGGTGGGCAGGATGTCGGAGAGGTAGAGCCAACGCTCGTCCGGCCCGGTGTCGGGGATCTTGATCGGGCCGAACTGGGCCTGCGGGACGCGCAGGTACTCGGCCTGGCCGCCCGGGACCGAGCCGTAGAGCGAGGTGTAGCCGAACAGCGACGCGCCCTTGCCCTCGGCCGTCACCTGGGTGGTCTCGCACTGGGCGTAGAGCTGCCGCTCACACATCCAGCAGTGCCCGCAGGAGATGTTGAACGGGACGACCACCCGGTCGCCCTTCTTCAGCCGGGTCACCCCGGAGCCGACCTCCTCGACGATGCCCATCGGCTCGTGACCGAGGATGTCGCCGGGCTTCAGGTACGGCCCGAGCACCTCGTACAGGTGCAGGTCGGAACCGCAGATGGCGGTCGAGGTGATCCGGACGATCGCGTCGGTCGGCTCCTCGATCCGGGGGTCCGGGACGTCCTCGACCCGGACGTCACGCTTGCCTTGCCAGGTCAGTGCCTTCATGCCTGAATGTCCTCCTCGGTGCCGTCCATGGGACTGCTACCCGCGAGACATCACTTGAACCGGCGTCCGTCGCGCGGAGTCCCGGCCGTGTCGTCGGGCGCTCGGATGGGCAGTGGCGCCCTGCAAACCTGATGGCGCAGGTGGTTCACCGCGCCCGCCGGACGGACTGACGATGATCGACACCAGCTCGCCGAAATGGCGGTATCCCGGCCCGTGCGATACCGCCACCTCGGCGAGCTGGTGTGGATCAAGGCGCCGAAGGCCATCACGCCGGCGAGTCGGCGTGGGAACGCGCTGTTCCCGATGGCCCGCCACCGCGTCCGGGGCTTCGGCCGCTGCTCCCCCGATGCATCGGTGCCATCAAGTTTGTAGCGACCGAGGAGCGCCCCTCCACGTACTGCGCCGTCCGCGCCCGCGCCGCCGGCCGCCAGGCCGCGCCCGCCCTTTCGACCCGGCCGGAGCCGGCTCGAAACACGCAGGACCGGCTCGCGTCGCGCGTGGGTTCGAGGCCGGGCGGGTCAGGAGCCGGGGGTGCCGGCCCGCTTCGTGGTCGCCTTGAGGTAGTCCCGGTTGAGGCGGCCGATGGTGTTCAGCGGGATGCCCTTCGGGCAGGCCGAGGCGCACTCGCCGATGTTGGTGCAGCCGCCGAAGCCGGCCTCGTCGTGCGCGTCCACCATGCCGATCACCCGGGTGTAGCGCTCGGGCTGCCCCTGGGGCAGCAGCGAGAGCTGGGTGACCTTGGCGGCGGTGAACAGCATGCCGGAGCCGTTCGGGCAGGCCGCGACGCAGGCGCCGCAGCCGATGCAGGCGGCCGAGGAGAACGCGGCGTCGGCGTTGTCCTTCGCCACCGGGGTGGAGTGCGCCTCGGGGGCGCTGCCGGTCGGCGCGGTGACGTAGCCACCGGCGGCGATGATCTTGTCGAACGCGTTCCGGTCCACCACCAGGTCCTTGATGACCGGGAAGGCCCGGGCCCGCCAGGGCTCGATGTCGATCGTGTCGCCGTCGGAGAACTGCCGCATGTGCAGCTGGCAGGCGGTGGTGCCGCGCTGCGGGCCGTGCGCCTCACCGTTGATCATGAGGCTGCACATGCCGCAGATGCCCTCACGGCAGTCGTGGTCGAACGCGACCGGCTCCTCGCCGTCGAGGATCAGCCGCTCGTTGAGCACGTCGAGCATCTCCAGGAAGGACATGTCCGGGGACACGTCCGGCACCGGGTAGGTCACCATCCGACCCTTGTCCTCGGGGCCGGTCTGGCGCCAGATGCGCAGGGTCAGGTTCACTTGTAGCTCCGCTGCGAGGGGTGGACGTATTCGAAGGTCAGGTCTTCCTTGTGCAGCACGGGCTCGCCGGTGCCGGTGTACTCCCAGGCGGCCACGTACGCGAACCGGTCGTCGTCGCGCTGCGCCTCGCCGTCCGGGGTCTGGTACTCGGCCCGGAAGTGGCCGCCGCAGGACTCCTCGCGGTGCAGGGCGTCGATGCACATCAGCTCGGCCAGCTCGAAGAAGTCGGCCACCCGGCCGGCCTTCTCCAGCGACTGGTTGAGCCCCTCACCGTCGCCCGGGACGCGGACCCGCTGCCAGAACTGCTCGCGCAGCGCCCGGATCTCGGCGATGGCCTTGCGCAGCCCGGCGTCCGAGCGCTCCATGCCGCAGTGCTCCCACATGATCTGGCCCAGCTCCCGGTGGAACGAGTCCACCGTGCGGTCGCCGTCGACCGCGAGCAGCCGCGCGATCCGGTCCTCGACGTCGGTACGCGCCGCGACCGCCTCCGGGTGGCTGGCGTCGACCTTCTCCATCGGGTTGGCGGCCAGGTAGTTCGCGAGGGTGCTCGGCAGCACGAAGTAGCCGTCGGCCAGGCCCTGCATCAGCGCCGAGGCGCCGAGCCGGTTCGCGCCGTGGTCGGAGAAGTTCGCCTCGCCGATCACGAACAGGCCGGGGATGGTCGACTGGAGGTCGTAGTCGACCCAGAGGCCGCCCATCGTGTAGTGCACGGCAGGGTAGATCCGCATCGGCACCTCGTACGGGTCCTCGCCGGTGATCCGCTCGTACATCTCGAAGAGGTTGCCGTACTTGGCCTCGATGGCCTTGCGGCCGAGCCGGTCGATGGCGTCGGCGAAGTCGAGGTAGACGCCGAGGCCGGTGGGGCCGACGCCGCGTCCCTCGTCGCAGACGTTCTTCGCGGCGCGGGAGGCGATGTCGCGGGGGACCAGGTTGCCGAAGGACGGGTAGATCCGCTCCAGGTAGTAGTCCCGCTCGGCCTCGGGGATGTCCCGCGGGCCGCGGTCGTCGCCCTTGGCCTTCGGCACCCACACCCGGCCGTCGTTGCGCAGCGACTCGCTCATCAGCGTCAGCTTCGACTGGTGGTCGCCGGAGACCGGGATGCAGGTCGGGTGGATCTGGGTGTAGCAGGGGTTGGCGAAGTACGCGCCCTTGCGGTGCGCCCGCCAGGAGGCGGTGACGTTGCAGCCCTTGGCGTTGGTGGAGAGGTAGAAGACGTTGCCGTAGCCGCCGGAGGCGAGCACCACCGCGTCGGCCATCTCGGTGCTGATCTCGCCGGTGACCATGTCGCGGACCACGATGCCGCGCGCCCGGCCGTCGACGACCACCAGTTCGAGCATCTCGTGGCGGGCGTTCATCTCCACGTTGCCCAGGCCGATCTGCCGCTCCAGGGCCTGGTACGCGCCGAGCAGGAGCTGCTGGCCGGTCTGGCCCCGGGCGTAGAAGGTGCGCTGCACCTGGGCGCCGCCGAACGAGCGGGTGTCGAGCAGGCCGCCGTACTCGCGGGCGAACGGGACGCCCTGGGCGACGCACTGGTCGATGATGTTGACCGAGACCTCGGCCAGCCGGTGCACGTTCGACTCCCGGGAGCGGAAGTCGCCGCCCTTGACCGTGTCGTAGAAGAGGCGGTGCACCGAGTCGCCGTCGTTGCGGTAGTTCTTGGCGGCGTTGATGCCGCCCTGGGCGGCGATCGAGTGTGCCCGGCGCGGACTGTCCTGGTAGCAGTAGGACTTCACGTGGTAGCCCTGCTCGGCCAGCGTCGCGGCGGCGGAGCCGCCGGCCAGGCCGGTGCCGACCACGATCACGGTCAGCTTCCGGCGGTTGGCCGGGTTCACCAGCTTCATCTCGAAGCGGTGGCGGTCCCACCGGGTCTCGACCGGGCCGTCCGGGGCCCGGGTGTCGGCGATCGGGTCGCCCTCGGTGTACAGATCCATGTCAGGCCACCAATCCGGTGAGTACGGCGAACGGGACCACCAGGTAGCCGGCGCAGAGCACGACGGCGAAGACGAGCGCGGCGGCGCGGGCCCGGCGCTCGACCCGCGGCGTCTGCTGGCCGAGGCTGCGGAACGCGCTGAACGCGCCGTGCCGCAGGTGGAAGCCGAGGGTCACGATGGCGAGCGTGTAGAAGAGGGTGACGTACCAGCGGTCCGGGGCGAAGTCGGCGACCACGTTGCCGTACGGGTTGGCCGGGTCGCCCTGCGGGTTCAGGTGACCGGTGGTCAGGTCCAGGATGTGGTAGATCACGAAGAGCAGGATGATCACACCACCCCAGCGCATGGTGCGGGCCGCGTAGTTCACGTGGATCTTCCGCCGGTGCGCGTACGCCACCGGGCGGGCGGCCCGGGCGCGCATGGCGAGGACGACGGCCGCGCCGATGTGGGCGAGCACCGCCACGGTGAGGACGGCGCGCTGGATCCACAGGTACCAGGTGGTGGGCAGCAGCGGCGTGCCGAGGTCCCGGAGCCAGTGCGCGTAGTGGTCGAACGACGTCTCGCCCGTGAAGATCTTCAGGTTCCCGAGCATGTGCACGATCAGGAACAGCACCAGGAGGATGCCCGTCACCGCCATGACGGCCTTGAGGCCGACGTTCGAGCGGATGGGCGACCGAGTTTTCGTGATTACCACACGACCGACGCTAGGAGCACTTCGATCAGGCGTCCAATGCATCGAAATCACAGTCTTGATAGCCGTAAGCTATAGAGATGCAGCTCCATCAGCTCCGGTACTTCGTTGCGGTCGCAGAAGTACGACATTTCACCCAGGCGGCCGATGTCGTCGGCATAACGCAGCCCTCGTTGAGTAAGCAAATTCACGCCCTGGAGGCCGACCTCGGGGCGCCGCTCTTCGAGCGGGTAAGGGGCAACATCACGCTCACCACGGCCGGTGAGGTGCTGCTGCCGCTGGCCAAGCGGATCCTCGCCGACGTGGACACCGCGACCCGCGAGGTGCAGGAGCTGGTCGGGCTGCGCCGGGGGCGGGTCCGACTCGGGGCCACGCCCAGCCTGGCCACCTCGCTGGCGCCCCCGGTGCTGCGCCGGTTCCGCGACGCCCACCCCACCGTCGACCTGCGCGTCGAGGAGGGCGGCTCGCAGGATCTCGTCCGCGACATGCTCCGCGGCGACCTCGACCTCGCGCTGATCATCATGCCGTCCGGCGGCGCCGACCCGGGGCTGCGCGTCGACCCGATCCTGCGGGAGAGCCTGGTGGTCGCCTCGGTCGACCCGCTGCCGGGCGTCTCGACCGGCGGCGAGCTGCGCATCACCGACCTGCGCGACCAGCCGCTCGTCATGTTCCGCGAGGGCTACGACCTGCGCGACGCCACGCTCCAGGCGTGCCGGGCGGCCGGCTTCGAGCCGGCCCTGTCGGTGGACGGCGGGGAGATGGACGCCGTGCTCAGCTTCGTCGAGGCCGGGCTCGGCGTCGCGCTGGTGCCCGGCATCGTGGTGGCCCGCCGGCCCGGCATCCGGGTCACCCGGCTCGCGCCGCCCGGCGTGCGCCGTACCATCGCGGTGGCCCGCCGCCGGGACGTGGTGCCCACCCACGCCGGCCGCGAGCTGCGCCGGATCCTCCTGGAGTACGTGCACGACGCCACCGCCACCGACCGGCTCCCGGCCGGGGTGGAGCCGCTGGCCTAGCTGGCGGCGGCCGTGGGCCAGGTGCGCAGCAGGGCGTCGACGGCGTCCAGGACCCGCGCCCAGCTCTCCGGCGGAGCCGGCGGGCTGTGGTCGAAGCCGCCCCCCATCTCCAGCCCGACGAAGCCCTGGAAGACGCTGCCGAGCAGGCGGACGGCGTGCGTCTGGTCCGGCTCGGGCAGGTGGTAGCCGCGCAGGATCGCCCGCATCATCTGGGCGTGCCGGACGCCGGCGCTGCCGGCGGCGGTCGGTGGATCGAGCCGCAACTGGGCCGCCGCCCAGCGGCCCGGGTGCTCGTGGGCGTAGTCGCGGTAGGCGTTCGCGAAGGCGGTCAGCGCCTCCTTGCCGGCCCGCCCGGCGAGCGCGTCGGCGGCCCGGTCGGCGAGTTCGCCCAGCGCGAGCAGCGCGATCCCGGTCCGCAGGTCCTGGGAGTTGCGGACGTGCGAGTAGAGGCTGGCTACCGTGACGCCGAACCGTCTGGCCAGCGCCGACACGGTCACCTGGTCGAAGCCCACCTCGTCGGCCAGCTCCGCCCCGGCCCGGATCAGACGCTCCTGACTGAGTCCCACGCGCCCCATGTGCCTCCCCTCACCAAAGCTCATTATGCCTTTGCCTAATACCTTTAGGAAAATTACCCTCGGGTGTATGACCCCGCTTACCGAACCCGAGATCCGGGCCGCGTTCGTGAACTGCACCAGAGGTGAGGCGAAGCGCATGCATGTGCCCCGCGACCTCGACGCCCGCCCCTGGGCCGACCTCGACTACCTCGGCTGGCGCGATCCCCAGGCGTCCGACCGGGCCTACCTGGTCGCCACCGTGGACGGCCGACCGACCGGCCTCGCGCTGCGCCGCCCCAGCCCCGGCCCTCGGCAGCAGCGCCGCAACATGTGCTCGGTGTGCCTGACCAACCCGGCCGGCGGCGTCAGCCTGATGGTCGCGCGCAAGGCGGGCAAGGCCGGGCAGCAGGGCAACTCGGTGGGCATCTACCTCTGCGACGACCTCGCCTGCTCCCTGTACCTGCGCGGTCGCAAGGACGCCGGCCCCGGCGGCCGCCTGCCCGAGTCACTGACCCTGGCGGAGAAGATCGACCGCACCGTGTCGCACCTCACCGCCTTCATCACCCGCGTCACCACCTGACCGCACGCCGCGAGCGGGGGTCAGCGGGCTTCGGCGTCGTCCATGGCGCGGTAGATGCGCTGCTCGGAGACCGGGTACGGGGTGCCGAGCGCCTGGGCGAACACGTTCACCCGCAGCTCCTGGATCATCCAGCGGATCTGGCGGGCCGCCGTCGAGCCGCGCCGGGCCGGCGGCAACGCGGCCAGCATGTCCTGGTACTCCTTCTGCACCACGGCGATGCGGTCCTGCTGCTGCTTGTCGCGCTGCGGGTTGCCGGGCAACCGGTCCAGCCGGCGCTCGATCGCGGTCAGGTAGCGCAGCAGGTCGGGCAGGCGGGCGTAGCCGGCCTCGGTAAGGAAGCCGGCGTGCACCAGGCCGGTGAGCTGGGCGCGGATGTCGGCGAGCGCGGCCACCACGGCCAGGTTGCGGGTGGCGCCGAGCCGCTGCTCCACCGCGTACGAGGCGGCCAGCACCTGCCGGGCCCGGGCCATCACCTCGACCACGGTGTCGACCAGGTCGGCGCGGACTCGCTCACGCAGTGCGGCGAAACCGTCGGCGTCCCAGGCCGGGCCGCCCGCGTCCGCCATCAGTTTGTCGATGGCGGCGCCGGTGGCGTCCTCGATCAGCGCCGGCACCCCGCCGTGCGGGTTGCGGGACAGCGCCAGCTTCGCCTCGTTGCTCAGCCGCCCCTGAAGGAACCGCGCCGGCGACGGCATGGTCAGCCGCAGCAGTCGACGGGTGCCGGCCCAGTGCGCGGCCTCCTGCTCGCCGGCGGAGTCGAACACCTTCACCCCGACGGTCGCGCCCTCGTCCACCAGCGCCGGGTACGCGGTCACCGCGAAACCGGCGCGCACCTGCTCGATGGTGCGGGACAGGCTGCCGATCGACCACTCGGTGAGCCCGCTGCGGGCCACGTCCGGCGCGGCGGCGGCGACGACCTGGCGTACCTCCTGGCGGAGCCGGCGTTGCAGCGCCGGCAGGTCCTTGCCCTCGGCGACCGGTTTGTCGTCGTCGCCGAGCACCCGGAACGTGACCCGCAGGTGCGACGGCAGCTTGCCCACGTCCCACGCGTCCGGCGGCACGGTCACCCCGGTCATCCGGCGCAGTTGCCGGGTCAGCGCGGCCAGCAGCGGCTCCTCGCCGGGCGTGATGGCGGCCAGCGCCGCCCGCGCGTAGTCGGGCACCGGCACGAAGTTGCGCCGGACCGGCTTGGGCAGCGAGCGGATCAACGCGATGACCAGTTCCTCGCGCAGCCCCGGCACCTGCCAGTCGAAGCTCTCCGCCGGCACCTGGTTGAGCAGC
This sequence comes from Micromonospora sp. NPDC049240, assembly GCF_040647835.1. NCBI lineage: Bacteria > Bacillati > Actinomycetota > Actinomycetes > Micromonosporales > Micromonosporaceae > Micromonospora > Micromonospora sp. NPDC049240. The sequence goes on along the minus strand of NZ_JBEZCX010000008.1, from coordinate 257,653 downwards.
GGCAGCGGGATGTCCACGGTGACGCCGTCGGTGGGCGCGGTCGGGTCGAACGTGTACGTCAGCGGCAGCGTGACGCCGTCGGCCCGCCACTCGTCCGGGTAGTCCTCCTCGTCCACGCCGCCGCGACCGGCGTTGACCAGCAGCTCGCGGGTGAACGTGAGCAGGTCCGGCCGCTCCCGGCGGGTCTTCTTCCACCAGGTGTCGAAGTGCCGGCCGGAGACGACGTCGGCGGGGATCCGCTGGTCGTAGAAGGCGAAGATGGTCTCGTCGTCGACCAGGATGTCGCGCCGCCGGGCCCGGTTCTCCAGCTCCTCGACCTCGGTCAGCAGCTTCTGGTTGTCCCGCCAGAACTGGTGGTGGGTCTGCCAGTCGCCCTCCACCAGCGCGTGCCGGATGAACAGCTCCCGGCTCAGCGCCGGGTCGATCCGACCGAAGTTCACCTTGCGGGAGGTGACCAGCGGGATGCCGTAGAGCGTGACCTTCTCGTAGGCCATCACCGCGGCCTGCTTCTTCTCCCAGTGCGGCTCGCTGTAGCTGCGCTTGACCAGGTGCTGGGCCAGCGGTTCGACCCACTCCGGCTCGACCCGCCCGGCCACCCGGCCGAAGAGCCGGGACGTCTCGACCAGCTCGGCGGCCATCACCCAACGCGGCGGCTTCCGGAACAGCGCCGAGCCGGGGAAGATCACGAACTTCGCGCCGCGCGCGCCGAGGTACTCGTGCTTCTGCGCGTCCTTGAGCCCGAGGTGGGACAGCAGGCCGGGCAGCAGCGACTGGTGCACCTTCGGGGTGTCGATCTCCTCCGGCAGGTCCGCGCCGGCGCCGCGCCGGCCCTCACCCTTCTCCGAGGTACGCAGCACCTGGCGCACCTGGCTGACGATGTCCTGCCACTCGCGCACCCGCAGGTAGTTGAGGTATTCCGCCTTGCACATCCGGCGGAACGCGCTGGAGGACAGCTCCCGCTGCTTCTCCCGCAGGTGCCGCCACAGGTTGAGGTACGCGACGAAGTCCGACTCCTTGTCGGCGAACCGGGCGTGCGCCTGGTCGGCCTGGGCCTGCCGGTCGGCGGGCCGTTCGCGCGGGTCCTGGATGGAGAGCGCGGCGGCGATCACCACCACCTCGGTGGCGCAGCCGTTGCGCTCGCCCTCGATCACCATCCGGGCCAGCCGCGGGTCGACCGGGAGCTGGGCCAGCCGCCGGCCCAGCGCGGTCAGCCGCTTCGCCGGGTCGGCCTCGGTCGGGTCGAGCGCGCCCAGCTCGTGCAGCAGGTTGACGCCGTCGGTCACGTTGCGCCGGTCCGGCGGGTCGATGAACGGGAAGGCGGCGACGTCGCCGAGCCCGATCGCGGTCATCTGGAGGATGACCGAGGCGAGGTTGGTACGCAGGATCTCCGGGTCGGTGAACTCCGGGCGGGAGTCGAAGTCCGACTCGTCGTAGAGGCGGACGCAGATGCCGTCGGAGGTGCGCCCGCAGCGCCCCTTGCGCTGGTTGGCGCTGGCCTGCGAGACCGGCTCGATCGGCAGCCGCTGCACCTTGAGCCGGCTGGAGTAGCGGGAGATCCGGGCGGTGCCCGGGTCCACCACGTACTTGATGCCGGGGACGGTCAGCGAGGTCTCCGCGACGTTGGTGGCCAGCACCACCCGGCGGCCGGCGTGCGGGGCGAAGACCCGGTGCTGCTCGGCGGTGGAGAGCCGGGCGTAGAGCGGCAGGATCTCGGTGCCGAGCAACGAGCGTCTGGACTGCACCAGTTTGCCGAGCGCGTCGGCGGTGTCCCGGATCTCCCGCTCGCCGCTGAGGAAGACCAGGATGTCGCCCGGCCCCTCGGCGGCCAGTTCCTCGACCGCGTCGCCGATGGCCTGGATCTGGTCCCGGACGTTCTCCTCGTCGGCCTCGTCCTCCCCGTCGGCCTCGGTGACCTCGACCAGCGGCCGGTACCGCACCTCCACCGGGTAGGTGCGACCGGAGACCTCCACCACCGGCGCCGGGTTGCCGTCGGCGTCGGCGAAGTGCCTGGCGAACCGGTCGGTCTCGATGGTCGCCGAGGTGATGACCACCTTGAGGTCGGGCCGGCGGGGGAGGAGCTGGCGCAGGTAGCCGAGGATGAAGTCGATGTTCAGGCTGCGTTCGTGCGCCTCGTCGATGATCAACGTGTCGTACTGCCGGAGCATCCGGTCGGTCTGCAACTCGGCCAGCAGGATGCCGTCGGTCATGAGCTTGACCAGGCTGTTCTCGCCCACCTGGTCGGAGAAGCGGACCTTGTAGCCGACCACGCCGCCCAGCTCGGTGCCGAGTTCCTCGGCGATCCGGTCGGCGACCGTCCGGGCGGCCAGCCGCCGCGGCTGGGTGTGCCCGATCAGGCCGGTGACACCGCGCCCCAGTTCCAGACAGATCTTCGGGAGCTGGGTGGTCTTGCCGGACCCGGTCTCGCCGGCCACGATCACCACCTGGTGGTCCCGGATGGCGGCGGCGATGTCGTCCTTGCGCTCGCTGACCGGAAGCTGTGCCGGGTAGGTGACGGTCGGCACCGCGGCCCGCCGGGCCGCCAGGCGCGCCTCGGCGCGGGCCACCTCGGCCCCGATCTCGGCCAGCGCCGCCTCCCGCCGCTGCGGGTCCCGCAGCTTCCGCGCGCCGTCGAGCCGCCGCTGGAGCCGGCGCTGGTCGCGGAACATCAGGGGGCCGAGGCGGCGGTGCAGGTCGCGGGTGGTCTCGGGAGCGGCGGGTACGGCTGGATTCTGCATGTCGTCGCCAAGGATAGGCAGCCGCGCGGCGGACCGCTCCCGGGTTACCCGCGCGTGGGCGTGCCGTCCGGGCGCGACGCCCCGGCCCGGATAGGGTTGCCGCCGACGAGGTCGACGAGGGGCGGGGATGATCATGCGGGACACCGACCGGGCGCTCGTGCAGGCCGCCACCGCCGTCGCGAAGCTCCGCTGCCGCAGCGAGAACCACACCGTCGCGGCGGCCGTGCGCAGCGCCGACGGGCGGGTGTTCAGCGGCGTGAACGTCTACCACTTCACCGGCGGCCCGTGCGCCGAGGTGGTGGCGCTCGGCGCGGCGGCCACCCAGGGGGCCGGCGAGCTGGAGACGATCGTCGCGGTGGGGGACCGGGGGCGGGGCGTCATTCCGCCGTGCGGGCGCTGCCGGCAGGTGCTGCTCGACTACTTCCCGTCGATCCGGGTGATCGTCGGGCCGCCGGACGGGCTGCGCGCCGTGCCGGTGGCCGAACTGCTGCCCGAGACGTACGTCTGGTCGGACCACCAGGTCGAGGTGCCGGCCGCTCCGCGTACCGGGGTGTGGCCGCAGCCGGTGGTGCCGGTGAGTCGCCAGTCCGCGGAGGACTGAGTTCCGCGCTGGCCGTCACCCGCCCCTACTGGGACGCGCTGCCCGGCCTGGTCCGCGACCACCTGCGCTGCCCGGTGGTGGACACGCTCGTCCCGATCCGCCGGAAGCACACCATCGACGGCCCGGTGATGGGCGCGGAGTAGGCCCGCCGCGTCAGCCGCCGCCCGCTCGGGCGCGCAGTGCCCGGATGGTCCAGTCCAGCACCGGCGCCAGGCTCTCGGCCGGGGGCCACCCGTTCACCACCGAGAGCAGGTGCTCGTAACGCTCCCGTCGAGGGTCGTGGGCAGCCTCCAGCCGGTCCAGCAGCCGCTGCCGCAGGTCCGCGTCGTCCGGCCGGCCGCAGAGCTGGGCGTAGCGGGCCGTCGCCCGGTCCAGGGTCGCGTCGGCGCGGGGCGAGGCCGGGTCCACGCCCGCGGCCAGCGCCGGGGCCGCCTCCTCCCGGACCAGGGCGACCGCGTCCCGGCGTACGCCCTCGACGCCCCCGCGGTCGGCCGCGTGCGACTCGGCCAGCCGCCGCAGGGCGGCCCGGAAGCCCGGGTCCAGTGCCAGCTCGGCCAGCTCCACCCAGGCTTCCCACCGGGCGTCGTCCGCGTCGGCGGGCAGTTCCGGGGTGAGCGAGCGGCGGACACCCGCGAAACCGGGATCGGTCAGGCCGGTGAAGGTGGCGTCGAGGAACTCGTCGACGAGCCGGCGGCGCTCCCGCTCGGCCAGCCCGGCCAGTCGACGCATCAGGTCGGCCTGGGCCGGGGTGGACCCCCGTCGGGCGATCATGGTCAGCGCCGCGCGACGCGACCGCAGCACGCGGATCTGCGCGGCCAGGGCGTCCGCGTGCGTCGCGGCGGCCTCGGGCAGGGTGACCTCCAGGGCCACCACCCGGCGCACCGTGGCCAGGTCGACGCCTAGCTCGCGCAGCGTCCGCACCAGGTCGATCCGGGCCGCCGCCTCGGGACCGTAGCGGCGGTGACCGGTCGGGCCCCGGTCGGTCGCCGGCACGATCCCCCGGTCGGACCAGAACCGGATGGTCTTCACCGGCACGCCTGTCCGCCGGGCCAGGTCGCCGATCGAGTAGCGCTCTCCACCGTCCATGTCGCCCACCCTGCCGCCTCCCCCCGGTGGAGGCGCAAGCCCATCGACAACGCCGAGTTAGGCGTGCCTTACCTGGTCAGTTAAGGTAAGGCGTACCTAATCGGAAGGCGAACACCCCCGTGACCACCGTCGCCGTCCGGCCCGCCCGGGCCGACGCCCCCGCCCGCCCCGGCGCGTCCCGCCGCGTCGCGGTCACGTTCGCGGCGGTGCTCCTGCTCGTCGCCGCGCTGCTGGCCAGCCTGGCGCTCGGCAGCCGCCACCTGCCGGTCGACCAGGTGTGGCACGCGCTGGTGGCGCCGGACGACGGCGACGCCACCACCGTGGTCCGCGAGCTGCGGGTGCCGCGTACCGCCCTCGGGTTGGTCGTCGGGCTCGCGCTCGCGCTGGCCGGGGTGCTGTTCCAGGCCGTCACCCGCAACCCGCTCGCCGAGCCGCGCATCCTCGGCGTCAGCGCCGGCGCGTCCTTCGGCGTGGTGCTGGCCATCGCCGTGTTCGGGGTCGGCACGCTGGCCGGCTACGTCTGGTTCGGCATCGCCGGCGCGCTGCTCGCCGGGCTGCTGGTGTTCGCCATTGCCAACCGCACCCGCGACGGCGCCAGCCCGGTCACGCTCGCGCTGGTCGGCGCCGCGCTCGACGCCGGTCTCGGCGCCATCGTGTACGCGCTGCTCAGCATCGACGCCCGCACGTTCGAGGAGTACCGCTTCTGGGTGGTCGGCGGGCTCACCGGCCGGGACGTGGGTGTCGCCGGGCAGGTGCTCCCGTTCGTGCTGGCCGGCGTGCTGCTGGCCGCGCTGGCCGCCCGGGGCCTGGACGCGCTCGCCCTCGGCGACGACGTCGCCCGCGGGCTGGGGCACCGGGTGGCCCTGGTCCGGCTGGCCGCCGGCGGCGGCGGGGTGCTGCTCACCGGCGCCGCGGTGGCCGCCGCCGGCCCGATCGCGTTCGTCGGGCTGGCCGTGCCGCACCTGGCCCGGGCCCTGGTCGGCGCCGACCACCGCTGGACGCTGCTGGTCGCCGCGCTGCTCGGCCCCGCGCTGGTGCTGGCCGCCGACGTGACCGGCCGACTGGTCGCCCCACCCGGCGAGATCCCCGCCGGCATCGTCACCGCCCTCCTCGGCGCCCCCCTGCTCGCCATCCTGGTCCGCCGCGCCAAGGTCGTCACCTCATGACCACCCCCGCCCCCCGCGATCTTGCGCTTTCTGCCCCGGCAAAGCAGACAAAGCCCTCATCGAGTGGGCCGCAACCGCAAGATCGCCGAGGGCGGAGTGGGGCGCTGGCGGGGAAGGCGCTGCTGCGCGTGGGGGCGGTGGCGGTGCCGTTCCGGTGGCGGGCGGTGGTTGTGGCGGGGGTGCTTCTGGGGCTGCTGCTGGGGGCGGTGGTGGTCAGCCTCTCGCTCGGGACGCCGTACGTGGCACCGGGTGACGTGCTGCGGTCGTTGTCCGGGGCCGGCACGCCGTACGACCTCGTGGTGCGTGACCTGCGACTGCCCCGCGCGGTGCTCGCGGCGCTGGCCGGGGCGGCCTTCGGGGTGGCCGGCACGCTGATCCAGAGCGTCGCCCGCAACCCGCTGGCCAGCCCCGACGTCATCGGCGTCACGCAGGGCGCCGGGCTGGCCGCCACGGTGGCGCTGACCAGTGGGGCGGCGGCGGTCCTGGTGGCCCCGGCGGCGCTGCTCGGGGGCCTGGCCGCGGCGGTGCTGGTGTTCGCGCTCGGCGCGCGGCACGGCCTGGCCGCCCAGCGGTTCGTGCTGGCCGGCGTGGCGGTGGCGTTCGCGTTCCGGGCGCTCATCGAGGTGGTGATGCTCACCGCCGACCCGATCGACGGCCTGCGCGCCCAGCTCTGGCTGATCGGCACGCTGGCCGGCAAGGGATGGACCGAGGCGGCCTGGATCGCCGGCACGCTCGCCGTGCTGCTGCCGGTGCTGCTCTGGGCCGGCTGGGCGCTGCGCGGCTCCGCCCTGGACGACGACACCGCCCGGGGGATCGGGCTGCGCCCGGTGGCCCGGCGGATCGGCCTGGCCGGCACCGGCGTGCTGGCCGCCGCCGCGGTCACCGCCCAGGTCGGCGCCGTGGACTTCGTGGCGCTCGTCGCCCCGCAGGTGGCCCGCCGGCTGGTCCGCGCGGAACGCCCGCCGATGCTCTGCGCCGCGCTGCTGGGCGCGCTGTTGCTGGTGCTCGCCGACCTGGCCGGCCGTCGCCTGTTCGCGCCCACCCAGTTGCCGGCCGGTGTGCTGACCGCGGCCATCGGCGGCCCGTACCTCATCTTCGTGCTGCTGCGCACCCGAGGGAGGCGGTCGTGACCGCGCTGCTGTCCACCCGCGACCTGGTCGTCGGCTACGAGGGCCGGACCGTGCTGGACGGGCTGGAACTCGACCTGCCGGCCGACGCGTTCACCGTGATCGTCGGTCCGAACGCCTGCGGCAAGTCGACGCTGCTGCGCACCATGGCCCGGCTGCTCACCCCGCGCCGCGGCGCGGTGCTGCTCGACGGTACGCAGATCCGCGCCCTGCCCACCCGGGACGTGGCGCGGCGGCTCGGCGTGCTGCCGCAGAGCCCGCTGGTGCCCGAGGGGATCACCGTAGCCGACCTGGTCGGGCGCGGCCGGCAGCCCTACCAGCGCTGGTGGCGGCAGTGGTCGACCGAGGACGGACGGGCCGTCGACGAGGCGATGCGGCTGGCCGACGTGACAGCGCTCGCCGACCGCCCGGTGGACACGCTCTCCGGCGGGCAGCGCCAACGGGTGTGGATCGCCATGACGCTCGCCCAGGACACCGACGCGCTGCTGCTGGACGAGCCCACCACATTCCTGGACCTGGCCCACCAGGTGGAGGTGCTGGACCTGCTGCACCGGCTGCGCGCCGAGCGGGGCCGGACCGTGGTGGCCGTGCTGCACGACCTCAACCAGGCCGCCCGGTACGCCGACCACCTGGTCGCCATGCGCGGCGGCGCGGTGGTCGCGGTCGGCCCGCCGCGCGAGATCCTCACCGCCGATCTCGTCCGCGACGTGTTCGGGCTCGACTGCGTGGTCGTGCCCTGCCCGGTCACCGGCGCCCCACTGGTGGTGCCCGCCCGCACCCAGACCTCGGCCGCTCCGGCCGGCACGTCGGCCCCGGCCGGCGCCCCCGTCGGCGACGCCTGAGCGTGCCGACCGCACCCGCACCACGGAAAGGAACCTGATGCGTCGCCTCGCCGCCGTACTCACCACCGCTCTCGCCCTCGGCGTCGGCCTCACCGCCTGCGGGGAGAGCGACCCCGTCGCCGACGCCGGCACCGGGGAGACCCGGGAGATCACCCACGCGATGGGCGCCACCAAGGCGCCGGCCGCGCCGAAGCGCGTGGTGGTGCTCGACACCGACAAGATCGACACCGCACTGTCGCTGGGCGTCACGCCGGTCGGCGCGGCCACCGCCGGCGAGGCGAAGAGCTGGCCCACCTACTTCGGCGCGGAGAAGCTCACCGGCATCACCGAGGTCGGCGTGCTCACCGAGCCGGACCTGGAGGCGATCAACGCGCTCAAGCCGGACCTGATCCTGGGCAGCAAGTTCCGCCAGGAGAAGTTCTACGACGAGCTGTCCGCCATCGCGCCCACCGTGTTCACCGAGAAGGTGGGCGTGACCTGGAAGGAGAACTTCCTCCTCGACGGCCGGGCGCTCGGCAAGGAGCAGGAGGCCAAGGACCTGCTGGCCACGTACGAGAAGCGGGCGAAGGACGTCGGCGCGAAGCTCGGCGACCCCGGCGCGCGGAAGGTCTCCATCGTGCGCTTCATCCCGGGCAACATCCGGGTGTACGGGCCGGACTCGTTCTCCGGCATCGTGGTCGGTGACACCGGCCTGGGCCGCCCCGAGCGGCAGCGTCTGGACGGCAAGGAGGACAAGCGGTTCGACCTGGTCAGCGCCGAGCGGGTGAACGAGGTCGACGGCGACGTGGTGTTCGTGACCGCGTACGGCGAGAAGGCCGCCGCCGAGCAGGCGAAGGTCACCGCCGGGAGCCTCTGGCAGGGCCTGTCCGCGGTCAAGGCGGGCAAGGCGCACGTGGTCTCCGACGAGACGTGGATGACCGGCATCGGCGTCACCGCCGCCAACAAGATCCTCGACGACCTCGAAAAGCACCTTCCCGCCTGACCCCCACCCCCCACCCCTTTCGAGGGCGCTGGCGGGGAGGGGAGTGGGAGGGGGCGGGGAGGGTTAGGCGGCGGTGGACCAGATGGCGCGGAACGCGGCGGCCTCGCCGGCCAGCCACTGCTCGATCCGCTCGGGCTTGGCGTCGGCCGGCATGCGGTGCGCCTCGCCTCGCCGCACGTCGACCAGCACCGGCTCGGCGTGCGGCAGCACCGCGTCCATGTGCCGGGCCATCAGGTGCAGCGTGGCAAGCGTCGCCTCCTCGCTCGGCGGCGCCTCGTCGAAGTGCAGCCGGATCGCCTCGGCCCGGCCGTCGGCGAAACGCACGCCGAACTGCGGGTTGATCTTCACGGGCAGGTCGCCCAGCATCGCCAGCGCATCCCGGGTCTGGGCCAGGTCGACGCCGGTCGGCTCGCCGAGCGAGTGCAGCCAGCGCGTCGCGCCCGGCACGAGCGCCTCGTAGAGCGGGCGCCAGCGTGGCTTGACCACGTCGGCGACCTGGGCCAGGTGGGTGCCGCCGGTGTGGAACGCGACGTCGGCCTTGAGCGCCTTGACGAACTGCCCGTGCGGGTTGAAACCGTGCCGGCTCGCCCGCTGCCGGCGCAGGCCGCCGACGAACGTCGCCTTGGTGGGGCCGGTCCGGTCGACGTAGCGGGTGAAGCCGAGGAGGGTGGCGTAGGGGGTGAGAGGGGCGGCTGAGGTGGGCGCAGTCACGAGCATCCTCCCAGGTCAAAAGCTCGTTTAGTACATACATTCTAATCGACGGGTGTGACATCGCCCAGGGTTTGGCGGCGCGTACGCGGATGGCGCAGAACGCCCGCGGTGGCGGCACGCCCCGTCGCGGTCGGTGGAGCACCGGGGCGTCTCGGGTACCTGCCGCAGGAGAAGGCGCTGGACCGGCGCCGAGGTGGCCCGGCTCGGCCCGGGCAGCGGCCGGCTCGGCCCGGAAAGGCCGGGCCGGCCGAGTCGGGTCAGAGCTGGCCGACGTCGGTGACCCGGACCACCGCCGCGCCCACCTCGTCCGAGGCGGCCAGGTCGACCTCCGCGCTGATGCCCCAGTCGTGGTCGCCGTCGGGGTCGTCCAGGATCTGGCGTACGGTCCACCGCTCCCGGCCCTGCTCGATCATCAGCAGCGCCGGCCCGCGCGCGTCCGGCCCCACCCCGATCGAGTCGTACGCCTCGAAGTACGGCTCCAGCGCGTCCGCCCACGCGTCCGCGTGCCAGCCGTCCCCGGCGTCCAGCTCGGCGAGCAGGTCCCAGCGGCGCAGGGCAGCCAGCTCGACGCGACGGAACAGCGCGTTGCGCACCAGCACCCGGAACGCCCGCGCGTTACGGGTCACCGCCGGCGGCCGGTCGTCCAGCGAGGCGGCCACCTCGGCCACGTCGGACGGGTTGCGCAGCCGCTCCCACTCGTCGATCAGGCTGGAGTCGACCTGGCGGACCAGCTCACCCAGCCACTCGATGAGGTCGACCAGTTCCTCGGTCTTGGCGTCCTCCGGCACGGTCTGCCGCAGCGTCTTGTACGCGTCCGCGAGGTAGCGCAGCACCAGCCCCTCGGAGCGGGACAGCCCGTAGAACTGGACGTACTCCGGGAACGTCATGGCCCGCTCGTACATGTCCCGGACCACGGACTTCGGGGCGAGCTGGTGGTCGGCGACCCACGGGTGGCCCTGGCGGTACATCTCGTACGCGCCCTCCAGCAGCTCGGCGAGCGGCTTGGGCCAGGTCACCTCGTCGAGCAGTTCCAGGCGGGCCTCGTACTCGATGCCGTCGGCCTTCATCGCGGCGACCGCTTCGCCGCGGGCCTTGAACTGCTGCGCGGAGAGGATCTGTCGCGGGTCGTCCAGGATCGCCTCGATCACGCTGAGCACGTCCAGCGCGTACGCCGGGGACTCCCGGTCGAGTAGCTCGATGGTGGCCAGCGCGAGCGGCGACAGCGGCTGGTTGAGCGCGAAGTCGAGCTGGAGGTCGACGGTGAGGCGTACCCGGCGACCCTGCTCGTCCGGCTCGGGCAGCTCCTCGACCACGCCGCCGGCACGCAGCGCCCGGTAGATGGCGATGGCCCGGCGGATGTGCCGCCGCTGGGCGGCCGGGTCCTCGTGGTTGTCGGTGAGCAGGTGCCGCATCGAGGCGAACGCCTCCCCGGGGCGGCCGATCACGTTGAGCAGCATCGAGTGGCTGACCTGGAAGCTGGAGGTGAGCGGCTCCGGCTCGGCCTCGACCAGGCGCTGGAACGTCGGCTCGCCCCAGCCGATGGAGCCCTCCGGCGGCTTCTTCTTCACCACCTTGCGGCGCTTCTTCGGGTCGTCGCCGGCCTTGGCGAGCGCCTTCTCGTTCTCGATCACGTGCTCGGGCGCCTGCACCACGACGCGGCCGATGGTGTCGAAGCCGGCCCGTCCGGCCCGGCCGGCGATCTGGTGGAACTCGCGCGCCTTGAGCAGCCGGGTGCGGATGCCGTCGTACTTGCTCAGGCCGGTGAAGAGCACGGTGCGGATCGGCACGTTGATGCCGACGCCGAGCGTGTCCGTACCGCAGATGACCTTGAGTAGGCCGGCCTGGGCGAGCGTCTCCACCAGGCGGCGGTACTTCGGGAGCATGCCGGCATGGTGCACGCCGATGCCGTGCCGGACCAGCCGGGACAGCGTCTTGCCGAAGCCGGACGTGAACCGGAAGTTGCCGATCGCGGTGGCGATCAGGTCCTTCTCGGCGCGGGTGCAGACGTTCACGCTCATCAGCGCCTGGGCGCGTTCCAGCGCGGCGGCCTGGGTGAAGTGCACCACGTACACCGGCGCCTGCTTGGTCTCCAGCAGCTCTTCGAGCGTCTCGTGCAGCGGCGTGGTCGCGTACGAGAAGAGGAGCGGGACCGGTCGCTCGGCCGAGCGGACGACGGCGGTCGGCCGGCCGGTGCGCCGGGTCAGGTCGTCGACGAAGCGGGTGGTGTCGCCGAGCGTGGCCGACATCAGCACGAACTGGGCCTGCGGCAGCTCGATGATCGGCACCTGCCAGGCCCAGCCCCGGTCGGGCTCGGCGTAGAAGTGGAACTCGTCCATGATCACCTGGCCGACGTCGGCGCGGCGGCCCTCCCGCAGCGCCAGGTTGGCCAGGATCTCCGCGGTGCAGCAGATGATCGGCGCGTCCGCGTTGACGCTGGCATCGCCGGTGAGCATGCCGACGTTCTCCGCGCCGAAGACCTCGCAGAGCGCGAAGAACTTCTCCGACACCAACGCCTTGATCGGCGCGGTGTAGAACGTCGTCCGGTCGCTGGCGAGGGCCGCGAAGTGCGCCGCGATCGCCACCAGGCTCTTGCCCGAGCCGGTCGGCGTATTCATGATCAGGTTCGCGCCGGAGACGATCTCGATGACCGCCTCCTCCTGGTGGGGGTAGAGGTCGAGACCGCGCTCGGACGCCCAGGAGGCGAACGCGTCGTAGAGCGTGTCGGGGTCGGCGGTCTTCGGCAGCGCGGCGGTGAGAGTCATGGCGGCTCCCATCGTGCCTGGGCGGTGCCGTGCCGCGCCAACCGGGTTCAGCGCTGCGGCGTCAGCGCCCCGGTTCAGCGCCCCGGCTTCAGCGCCGCCGGTGGATCAGGTCGAAGACGTCCCGGCCGGCGGTCAGCGCGCGCCGCTCGAACTTGGTCACCGGCCGGTGCGCCGAGCGGGGAGCGTAGCCACCGTGCACGTCGACCAGCTCCGGATCGGCGGTCAGCGTCGTCCGCATCGACTCGGCGTACTCGGCCCAGTCGGTGGCGCAGTGCAGCGTGCCGCCGGGCGCCAGCCGGGACCGCAGCAGCGCCACGTGCGCCGGCGCGATGATCCGGCGCTTGTGGTGCCGGGTCTTCGGCCACGGGTCCGGGAAGTAGACGTGCACCGCGTCCAGGCACCCCTCGGGCATCGCCCGGACCAGGTCCAACGCGTCGCCCTCGGCGACCCGCACGTTCTCCAGCCGGTGCCGTTCCACCAGGTCCAGCAGGTTGGCGATTCCTGGCGTGTGCACCTCGACCGCCAGATAGTGTCGGCTCGGGTCGGCCGCCGCCATCGCGGCGGTGGCGTCGCCCATGCCGGAGCCGATCTCCAGCACCAGCGGCGCCCGCCGTCCGAACAGCGCCGCCGGATCGCACGGCCCGTCGAGGGCGGCGATCTCCAGGCCGTACGCGGGCCAGAGCCGGGTCAGCGCGTCGCGCTGCCGGTCACTCATCCGGCCGCGACGCGGATGGAAGGTGCGGATGCGGGCGGTGGAGACGTCGGTGGTGGTCACAGCGACCCGAGCCTACGCGACCGACGCGGCCGTTCGGATGTGAGGTGCGGCCGGGGGTGAGAGGATTCATTCCCGTACGCCGGGAGGGGTCATGGGGTCAGTCAGGGGACGCGCGGCGCTGCTGGTCGCGGTCGGCGCGTGCGCCTTCCCGCTGCTCGGCGCGGTGCCCGCCCGGGCCGAACCGGTGCCCGAGCAGCCCGCCGGTGACGTGATCTTCGTGGAGGTCACCCCGGGCACGGTCGAGCCGGGTTTCCTGGTCGGCATCCGGGCCAGTTGCCGGGACAATTCGGTGCCCGCGATCGTGGCCTCCGACGCCTTCGGCAAGATCCAGGTGCAGCCGCAGCGCGGCCTGCTCACCGCCTCGCCGATGGTCAACGAGCGCACCCGACCCGGCAACTACCGGGTCAAACTGGAGTGCCCGAGCGGGGAGACCGCGTCCACCATGCTCCAGGTCGTCAAGCGGGCCCAGCCCACCCGGCCGCCGAGTCACCCGCCCAGCCACTTCCCCAGCCGCGGCCCGGCGACCGGCTTCGGCGGCACCGCCGGCCCCGGCCTCGGCGGCCTGCTGGTGCCGATCGGGTTGGCGCTGACCATGGTCGGCGCCGGTCTCGGCGTGGCCGCCTCCCGTCGGCACGCCGCCGGGCGCTGAGGCCCGCCGTGGCCGACCACGCCGCCCCGCCGCCCGCCGGTTCCCGGCGCTCCGGCTGGCCGTTCCTCGCCCTGCCCCCGCCCGCCGCCCCGCCGCGATCCGGCGGCTTCCGTTCTGCCGCGCCGGCCACCGGCTCCCGGTCGGCCACCGCGCCTCCGGGCGGCTCGGGGCCGTGGAGCCCGCCCCCGACCGGTCCGCCCCCCGCGCGCTCCCGGCCGGCCGGTCCGCCTCCTGACGGTGGGTCGCCGTCCGGTCCGTCGCCGAGGCGGGACCGGGGCCGGAGCCCCTGGTCGAAGCCGCTGGCTGTGGTGCTGGTGCTGGTCGGTGTGTTCGCCGTCGGGGCCGGCCTCGGCCGCACCGCCGGGCCGTTCGACTGGGCCGAGGCGTCCGTCGGGTCGAGCGCGGTGGCACCCGCGCCGACCACCGCCGCGGCCCGGAAACCGGTCGGCAAGCCGGTCCGCCTGTCCGTGCCGGCCATCAAGGTCGACGCGCCGGTCACCCCGGTCGGTCAGGCGCGGGACGGGTCGGTGGACGTGCCGCCGCTGACCGAGACCGACCAGACCGGCTGGTACAACCGGGGCGCGGTGCCGGGGGAGCCGGGGCGGGCGATCATCGTCGGTCACGTCGACAGCAAGAGCGGGCCGGCGGTGTTCTACCGGCTCCGCGAGCTGAAGCCCGGTGCGCTGATCCGGGTGACCCGCGCGGACCGCAGCGTGGTGTCGTTCACCGTCGACAGCGTGGAGTACTTCGACAAGGCGAAGCTGCCCGCCGCCCGGGTCTACGGCGACTCCGGCCCGGCCGAGCTGCGCCTGATCACCTGCGGCGGCACGTGGCTCGGCGGTCGCACCGGCTACGAGGACAACGTGATCGTCTTCGCCACCCGCACGCCGTGACCGGCCTTCCACCCACCACGACGGACCGACGTCCATACCGTTCCACTCATGGCGCGCTGGCCGGGTGGGTGGAACGTTATGGCTGTCTCCGCGCCCGTTTGACGTTCATGCCGTTCCACCGACCGCTTGCACTGCGCCCCGCGCTCCGGCCAGAGGAGGGTGAGGGTTTGGGTGCGTCTGTGGTTGCCAGAGCGACAATTGGCGAAACGGACGACGAAAGCCGCCAACTTCATGATCGCCGGGCCGGGGCGGGCCGGCGGGGCACTGTCAGGGGGTGTGGGGGACCTGGAGGGCCACCTCGAACTCCAGGAGGGTGGCGCCGGTGGCGACCGGCTTGCGCGGTTCGGCGCCCTCGGGGGCGGCGTGCGCGGCCCGGGACGAGCCCTGCGCCCACGCCTGGTACGCCTCCTCCGTCTCCCACCTCGTGTAGACGAAGTAGCGGGTCTCGCCGGCGACCGGGCGGAGCAGCTCGAAGCCGAGGAACCCGGGGGAGTTCTCCACCGCGCCGGCCCGGGCGGCGAACCGCTTCTCCAGTTCCTCGCCGGCACCGGGCGGGACGTCGATCGCGTTGATCTTCACGACTGCCATGCCGTCCAGCCTACGGCGACTCAGAACGCCTCGACGGCGGGCGTCAGGTCGGCGTCGACCACGATCGGGGCGTGGTCGGAGGGGCCCTTGCCCTTGCGGGCCTCCCGATCGACGTACGCGGAGCGGACCGCGCGGGCGAACGGCGCGGTCGCGTACACCAGGTCGATCCGCATGCCCTTGTTCTGGTGGAACATGCCGGCCCGGTAGTCCCAGTAGGTGTAGGGGTGCGGACCCTTCATCGGGGTGGGCACCACGTCGCTGAGCCCCAGGTCGCGCAGCGCGGCCAGCGCGGCCCGCTCGGCCGGCGTGACGTGGGTGGAGGTGGCGAACAGCGCCGGGTCCCAGACGTCGGCGTCGGTCGGCGCGACGTTGAAGTCACCGCAGACGGCGAGCGGCCGGGCCGCGGCCACCTCCGGCTCCAGCGC
This sequence comes from Micromonospora sp. NPDC049240, assembly GCF_040647835.1. NCBI lineage: Bacteria > Bacillati > Actinomycetota > Actinomycetes > Micromonosporales > Micromonosporaceae > Micromonospora > Micromonospora sp. NPDC049240. The sequence goes on along the minus strand of NZ_JBEZCX010000008.1, from coordinate 242,311 downwards.
GTCGCGCAGCGCCGCGAACCAGGCCAGTTTGTACGCGTAGTGCGGGTCGTCCGGGGCGCGGCCGTTCGGCACGTACACCGACCAGACCCGCACCCCGTCGCAGGTGGCGGCGATGGCCCTCGCCTCCGGCGCGGGGAACCCGGGCTCGCCGGGGAAGCCGACCGCCACGTCGGCCAGCCCGACCCGGGACAGCACGGCCACACCGTTCCACCGGCCGTCGCTGTGGCTGGCCACCTCGTAACCCAGCGCGCCCACCTCGGCGACCGGGAACGCCCCGTCCGGGCACTTCGTCTCCTGGAGACAGAGCACGTCGGGCTTCGTGGTGCCCAGCCAGTCGAGCAGCCGGGGCAGGCGGGCCTTCACCGAGTTGACGTTCCAGGTCGCCAGGCGCATGGCCCCAGCCTGCCGCATCCCGGCCCGCTCCGCCCGGTCAGCGTTCCGGGGTGTCGCCCGGGCGGGTCTGCTCGGCGAGGAAGCGTTCCAGCTCGGCGCCGAGTTCGTCGGCGCTGGGCAGCGGGCCGGTCTCGGTGGCGAGCAGGCTCTTCTCGCCGCGACCCCGGGCGAACGCGTCGTACTGCTCCTCCAGCGCCTGGACCAGCGTGGCCGCCTCGTCGGTCTGGGCCACCTGGCGGTCGATCTCCACCCGGATCGCCTCGGCCGCGGTGCGCAGGCCGTCGCGCGGCAGCAGCAGGCCGGTGCCCTTGGACACGGCGGCGAGCAGCGCCTCGGCGGCGGCCGGGTACTCGGTCTGGGCGACGTAGTGCGGCACGTGCGCGGCGAAGCCCAGCGCGTCGCGTCCCTGCTCGCCGAGCCGGTACTCCAGCAGGTGGCCGACGCTGGCCGGCACCTGCACCTTCTGGAGCCAGGGCTCGTGCCCGGCGATCAGCTCCGGCCGGGTGGCGTGCGCGGTGACGCCGCTGGGCCGGGTGTGCGGCACCGCCATCGGGATCGAGTTGAGCCCGACGGTGAGCCGGACGTCGAGGCGGGCCGACAGCCCGGCGACGGCGGCCACGAACCGCTCCCACTGGAGGTCCGGCTCGGGGCCGGTGAGCAGGAGGAACGGCGTCTCGTCGTCGTCGTGCAGCAGGTGCAGCTCGACTTCCGGGGCGTCGTAGTCGGCCCAGTGGTCCTCGACGAAGGTCATCACCGGTCGGCGGGACCGGTAGTCGAACATCTGGTCGATGTCGAAGCGGGCGATGGTGCGGGCGTCCAGGGAGGTGAGCAGCTGTTCCCGGGCCAGCCGGGTGGCGCTGCCGGCGTCGACGAAGCCGGTGAGCGCCTGGATCAGCACCGGCTGGCCGAGGTCGTCGGGCAGCTCGTCGGTGAGTTCGTAGAGCTCGTGTGGGTCGAGCACCGGTGGGTCCTCCCTGTCGACGCGTACGGGGGGCGTCGCGCGAACGCGTCCCCGATTCGGCAAACGTACCGGGGGGAGTGGTCCATTCCGTTACGGACCCGTCGACCGCCCGGAGCGTGATCACAATTCGGCCACGGCTCGGTCCGGCGGCCCATGGCGGGTCGCCCGAACGGACGAGTTAGTCGATCACGGGCCGTTCCGCCGCCGGCCGCGTGCTTCCTGCCCCGGCCGACCGGCTGCGCGGCGGACCGGCGGTTGGCCCGTTCCGCGAGGTCGGCACCGTGCTGGGTGGGCCCGCACACGAATGTCCCGCGGCGTCCCCACGAAGTGTGGCGAGGGCCACCCGTTGAGCCTGGGTGATCCCTATTTGCCCTGTCTAGCCTCGTCGGATGCGTGACAACGGCACCCCCGACGACCCGAACGACCCCGGCCGCCCGACTGACCGTTTGGACGATACCCCCTCAACCGAGTGGACAACCACTGCCTCGGCGGGTACCCGGCGTACCCGGCTGCGGGCGCTGCTGAACCCCCGCGCCCGGCTGGTGGTCGCCGCCGGCACGGCCTGCTGCCTCGGCCTGGTCGGCGTCAGCCAGCTCGGCCTCGGCGCCCCGGACCGCGCCGCGAAGCCCGCCCCCGCCGTGGAACTGGCCGAGCGCGCGGCGTTGGACGCGGCCTCCCGCGGCCTGGCCCGTCCGAGCGCCGCCCCGGCCACCCCGGCCACCCCGAGCGCCAGCCCGTCCCCGTCCCTGTCCCCGTCCGCGACGTCGAAGCCGAAGGTCAAGGCCACGCCGAAGGCGAAGCCGAAGCCACGCCGGATCGTCCCGGTCGCCGGCCTGAACCGCACCCAGATGGACAACGCCACGAAGATCGTGCGGGCCGGCCGGGAGATGGGTGTGCCGCGCCGTGGGCTGGTCATCGCGGTGGCCACCGCGATGCAGGAGAGCACGCTGCTCAACTACGCCAGCGGAGTGCTGCCCGAGTCGCAGAGCTACCCGCACCAGGCCGTCGGCTGGGACCACGACTCGGTCGGGCTGTTCCAGCAGCGGCCGAGCAGCGGCTGGGGCACGGTGGCCCAGCTGATGGACCCGGAGTACGCGACCCAGGCGTTCCTGGCCGCGCTGGAGGAGATCCCCGGCTGGCAGGACCTGCCGCTGTCGGTCGCCGCCCAGGCGGTGCAGATCTCGGCGTTCCCCGACGCGTACGCGCAGCACGAGTGGCTGGCCGGCGAGGTGGTGGCGGAGGTCCTCGGCTGACCGAACTGGACGGTTGCCGGACGGCCGGTCCGGGTACCAAGGGGTTGCCGGTTCCAGGTACACATGAGGGGGACCGCGAACAGGAGGACGTCATGTCGCTGATGCAACGGATCACCACCTTCCTGCGGTCGCCGCGTGGTCAGCAGTTGGTCGACCGGGGCCGGCGCGAGATCGCCAAGCCGGAGAACCAGGCCCGGCTGCGGCAGCTCGCCACCCGGCTGTCGTCGACCCGCCGTCGCTGACCGGCCCACCCCCCGCCGTACGAACCCCGGAGCGTCCCGTGACCGACCCCGCCCCCGTCGACGGGGAGCCCACCGCCGTCCCCGCCGCCCCGGTCCCGCCGGTGGAGGCGCCCGAAGCGCCGCCGGCCACGCTGTGGGACCGGATGCGGGAGGACCCGCAGTACGCGCCGGAGCACCTGGCGCTGGAGGCGGTGCGCCGGCTCGGCCCCGAGGCCGCGCAGTGGGCCGCCCGGGCGCGGGCGGAGCGGCCGGACGCACCCCCCGAGCAGGTGGCCGACCAGGCGGTGCGCAAGTTCGTCAACCACGCCCGGCTGTCCGGTGCGGTCTCCGGCGCGGCCGGGCTGCCCGGCGCGGTGATCGACGTGGGCGTGCTGGCCTGGACCCAGGCGCGGCTGGTGCTGCACGTGGCCGCCGCCTACGGCGTCGACCCGACACATCCCGACCGGGCCACCGACCTGCTGGTGCTCCAGCGGGTGCACAAGGCCGCCGAGACCGCCCGGCTGGCGCTGGGCGTGGCCGCCGGCCGGGAACGCGCCGGCGCGTTGTTCGGCTCCGCCGGCAACCGGGCGCTGGGCCGGGTGATGCTCCAGCTCGGCGTGCGGCTGGCCCGGATGGCCGGGGTCCGCGCCGCCAAGCGGATGTTCGCCAAGGTCGTCCCCGGCGCCGCGATCATCCTCGGCACCTGGGCCAACTCGTCGGCCACCAAGGAACTCGCCGACCGGGCCCGCGCGCTCTACCGGGTGGCCGGCCCCCGGCAGCTCCCGGGCCCGCGCCAACCCTGACCGGTTCGGTCGGTCTCAGTCGCGGGCCCAGCCGGAGGCGTTCCAGGCCACCTCGGCCAGCCGGCCCTGGCCGGCCGCGTTCGGGTGGAACCAGTCCAGCGCGTTGACCTGGTCCAGGCCGAACCGGTGGCGGTGCACCGCGCCGCCGTCCCAGCGGCAGCGTGAGCCGTACGCGCGGCAGGCGGCGCGCAGTTCGTCGTCGTACGCCTCGATCCGGGCCTTGACCTTGGCCCGGCGGGCCGTCGCGGCCGACGCGGTCGACGTGGCGTCAGCCAGCAGCGCCGGGCAGACGCCGCGCGACCAGGCCCGGACGGCCCGCGACTCGGTGTGCCCGAGCTGCCAGAGGCGGTAGAGGTCGGGGATGCTGACCACCAGCACCCGCGCCTTCGGCCGGCCCTTGCGCACCACGGTCAGCGCCGCGTCGACCTGGTCCCGGAACGTGTCGACCGGGGTCATCGCGTCGACCCCGGCCCGGCACACGTCGTTCGCGCCGATCAGCACGGTGACCAGGTCCGCCTTGTCGCGGACCGCGGCCCGGGCCTGGTCGGCGAGCCCGGCCGCGCGGGCGCCGGGCTCGGCCCGGTTGTACGCCCGCAGCGCCGGCGCGTCCGCGCGCAGCCGGCGGTAGACGCTCTCCACCCGCAGGCTGTCCCCGCTCGACCACGAGTTGCGTTCACAACTCACCAGCACCAGGCAGGAGCCGAAGCCGGTGGTGACCGAGTCGCCGAGCGCGGTCAGCACCCGGGGGTCACCGGGCCGGGGCGTGTCGGACGGGCGGGGCGACGCCGAGCCGGAGCCGTCGCAGGCCAGCGCCACCAGCGCCGCGACGCAGGCGAGCGCGGCGATCCAGCGTCGAGGCATGCGGGTTCCCCCGTCCGGTGGCGCGAGGCGGCGCGTCGACCCTATGCGCCTCGGTCGTCCGTACGGAAGGTCTGTCGCCCATCTTTCATTGACACCGGTCGTTCACATTCGCGGGCTCAGCGTCGCCAGGGCGCCGGCTGGCCGTGCAGCCACCAGTGCAGCGCCCGGGTGATCCGCGGCAGCACCAGGTAGGTCATCAGCGGGGTCAGCACGAGCGTCATCAGCAGCGTCCGGCCCGCCAGCGGCACGTCGGCGACGAACCGGGCGGTCAGCAGCGTGGCGGTGAGGCTGAGCGGGAAGAACGCCAGCCAGATGGTGACCGCCTGCTTCCAGCGCGGCGGCGCGGCCGGGGCCGCCGGCTCGGCCGCCCCGACGGTCTCCACCACGTGGTCCACCGGCCGGTCGAACCAGCCCTCGATGCCGGTACGGCGTTCCACCCGGGTGTGCTCGACGATGCCCTGCGCGGAACTCAGCCACCAGTGCCGCTGCGGGGAGTCCTCCCAGCCGCGCAGCGTGTCCGCGTCGGCGAAGCGGTACATCACGTGCCACTCGGCGGAACCCGGGGCGCTGCGGACGAAGCCGGCGCCCAGGAACCCCGGGAAACTCTCCGCGAGCGCCGTGCCGGCCCGCATCCACGCCACCATCTCCCCGGTACGCGCCGGGTCGGCGCGCCGCGAGACGGCGACGGTCACGGGCACCGCCTGCATCGTGGTCATGCCATCCTCTCCACCGCCGCGGGATCTCCGCCGGAACCGGCACACCGATCCAACGCGTCCACCCCGCGGTCGCATCCGCCGCGTGCCCGCTCCGTGGCCGGGATCACCGGTCGCCTCGGCCGCACCGGTTAACCCCGGCCGAGCCGGGGTAGCCGGGAAGAATGACCCGATCACAGCCCCGCCGCGCCCGTGGCACGGTCGGACACGCGAACAGCGCGCTGAACCTGCGCCTCGTGCTGGCCCTGTTCGGTGTGGTCGTGATGACCGTCCTCGCGGTGTTCGCGTTCGCCGCCGACCTGGCCTGGCTGGGCGTCGTCTGCGCGATCCTCGCCGTGGTGGCCGTGGTCGATCTGGTCGTCATCCAGCGCCGTCGCGCCGCCCGCCGCCGGGAGGAGCCGGGCGTGCGGCACTCGCTGTTCGAGTGACAGGAGTCCCCATGCCCATCGCCACCACCAATCCCGCCACCGGACAGGTGCTCAAGACGTACGACGCGATGTCGGACGAGCAGGTCGACGCCGCGATCGAGCGGGCCGACCTCGCGTACCGGCAGTTGCGGGACACCACGATCGCGCAGCGCGCCCGGTGGCTCACCGCCGCCGCCGACCTGCTCGACGCCGAGCGGGACTCCACCGCCCGGCTGATGACCACCGAGATGGGCAAGACGTACGCCGCCGCCAAGGCGGAGGTCACCAAGTGCGCCACCGCCTGCCGCTTCTACGCGGACAACGCGCCGGTCATGCTCGCCGACGAGCCGGCCGACGCCGCCGCGGTCAAGGCGAAGCGGGCGTACGTCCGCTACCAGCCGATCGGCGCGGTGCTGGCGGTGATGCCGTGGAACTTCCCGCTGTGGCAGGTGATGCGCTTCGCCGCCCCGGCCCTGATGGCCGGCAACACCGGCCTGCTCAAGCACGCCTCGAACGTGCCGCAGACCGCGCTCTACCTGGAGGACCTGTTCCGCCGGGCCGGTTTCCCCGAAGGCGCGTTCACCACGCTGCTGGTCGGCTCCGACGCGGTGGACCGGATCCTCAGCGACCCCCGGGTCCGCGCCGCCACGCTCACCGGCAGCGAGCCGGCCGGCCGCTCCATCGCGCAGATCGCCGGCCGGGAACTCAAGAAGACCGTGCTGGAGCTGGGCGGCAGCGACCCGTTCGTGGTGATGCCCTCGGCCGACCTGGACAAGGCCGCCGAGGTGGCCACCACCGCCCGCTGCCAGAACAACGGCCAGTCCTGCATCGCCGCCAAGCGGTTCATCGTGCACACCGACGTCTTCGACGCGTTCGCCGAGAAGTTCGCCGCCCGGATGGCGGCGCTGCGGGTCGGCGACCCGATGGACGACGGCACCGACGTCGGCCCGCTGGCCAGCGAACGCGGCCGGGACGAGGTGCACGACCAGGTGACCGACGCGGTGCGGCAGGGCGCCACCGTGCTCTGCGGCGGCGAGAAGCCGACCGGGGACGGCTGGTTCTACCCGCCGACCGTGGTCACCGACCTGCGGCCGGAGATGCGGATGTGGGGCGAGGAGGTGTTCGGCCCGGTCGCCGGCCTCTACCGGGTCGGCTCGTACGAGGAGGCCGTCGAGGTGGCCAACGGCACCAGCTTCGGCCTCGGCTCGAACGCCTGGACCACCGACCCGGCCGAGCAGGAGCGCTTCGCCACCGACCTGGACGCCGGCAACGTGTTCGTCAACGGCATGACCACGTCCTATCCGGAGCTGCCGTTCGGCGGCGTGAAGAACTCCGGGTACGGTCGCGAGCTGTCCGCGCTGGGCATGCGCGAGTTCTGCAACACCAAGACGGTGTGGATCGGCGAGGGTGAGGCCGGCGCGGGCGCCGGCGCGCACGCCGAGTGAGGTGCGGTTGGCCGGACGCCGGCATGGGTAGGAGTGCTGCCCATGACGGCGTTCGGCTTCCACGCATCCCATGAGCAGATCCACCCGGCGAAGCTGCTGGAGGCGGTGATCCACGCCGAGCGGGCCGGCTTCGACGCGGCCATGTGCTCCGACCACTTCTCCCCGTGGAGCGAGCGGCAGGGCCAGTCCGGGTTCGCCTGGTCCTGGCTCGGCGCCGCGCTCCAGGCCACCAACCTCTCCTTCGGCGTGGTCAACGCGCCCGGCCAGCGCTACCACCCGGCGATCATCGCGCAGGCCATCGGCACGCTCGGCGCCATGTACCCCGGTCGCTTCTGGGCGGCGCTGGGCACCGGCGAGGCCAGCAACGAGCACATCACCGGCGACGTCTGGCCCCGCAAGGAGCTGCGCAACGCCCGGCTGCGCGAGTGCGTCGACGTGATCCGGGCGCTGCTGGCCGGCGAGGAGGTCAGCCACGACGGGCTGGTCACCGTGGACCGGGCCAAGCTGTGGACCCGCCCCGAGGAGCCACCCGCGCTGGTCGGCGCCGCGGTCAGCGTGGCCACCGCCCGCTGGTGCGCCGAGTGGGCGGACGGGCTGATCACGGTCAACGCGCCGGTCGACCACCTCCGGCAGATGATCGACGCCTACCGGGACGCCGGCGGGCGCGGGCCGCTGCACCTCCAGGTGCACGTGAGCTGGGCGCCCGAGCAGGCCGAGGCCGAGGCGATCGCGTACGAGCAGTGGCGCAGCAACGTGTTCGCGCCGCCGGTCTGCTGGGACCTGGAGACCGCCGAGCACTTCGACGTGGTCAGCGCCGACGTGCCGATGTCGAAGGTCACCGACACCGTCAACGTCTCCGCCGACCTGGGCCGGCACGTCGGCTGGCTCCAGGAGTACGTGGAGCTGGGCTTCGACCAGATCGCGCTGCACCACGTGGGGCAGGAACAGCGCGCGTTCCTCGACGCGTTCGGCGCCGAGGTGCTGCCGAAGGTACGCCCGACCGCGTGATCACGGGCCGGCCCGGGGCCGCCTAGGCTCGTACCCCATGGAAGCTCTGTTCGAGGTCGTGGTGTTCCTGGCGATCGCCACGTTCGGGGCGGCGCTGGCCCGCCGGCTCGGGTTGCTCGCGCCGATCCTGCTGGTGGTGCTCGGCCTCGCGCTGTCCTTCCTGCCGTTCTTCCCGCACGTGCGGCTGGAACCGGATCTGGTGCTCGTCGGCATCCTGCCGCCGCTGCTCTACGTGGCGGCGGTGAACACCTCGGTCCCGGCGTTCCGGCTCAACCTGCGGCCGATCCTGCTGCTCGCGGTCGGGCTGGTGATCTTCACCGCGTTCGTGGTGGGCACCGTGGTGCACCTGTTCCTGCCCGACCTGCCGTACGCGATCTGCGTGGCGCTCGGCGCGGTGGTGGCGCCGCCCGACGCGGTCGCCGCCACCGCGGTGGCCCGTCGGGTCGGCCTGCCCCGGCGGGTCGTCACCATCCTGGAGGGCGAGAGCCTGGTCAACGACGCCACCGCGCTGGTGCTGCTGCGGGTGGCGATCGTCGCGGCCACCGCCACCACCGGCGGCGTCGGCGTCGGTGACGTGGCCCGGGAGGTGCTGATCGCCGCCGGCGGCGGCATCGTGGTCGGGGTGCTGGGCGTGGTGGTCTTCGGCTATTTGCACAAGCGCATCACCGACCCGGTGCTGGACAACGCGCTGTCGCTGATCGTGCCGTTCGCGGTGGTGTACGCCGCCGAGGAGATCCACGCGTCCGGCGTGGTCGCGGTGGTGGTGACCGGGCTCGGCATCGGCCACAAGCTGCCGATGCTCATGTCGGCCGGCTCCCGCCTCCAGGTGACCGCGTTCTGGCGACTGATCCAGTTCCTGCTGGAGGGATTGGTGTTCCTCCTGGTCGGCCTGCAACTGCCCGAGGTGGTGCGCGACCTCGACGAACCGGTCGGCTCGCTGGTCGGGATCACCGCCGCGGTGCTCGCCGCCGTCTTCCTGTCCCGGTTCGTCTGGATGTTCCCGGCCACCTACCTGGCCCGGCTGGTGCCCCGGATCCGGCAGCGCGACCCCGCGCCGCCGGTGCAGTTCCCCATCGTCATCGGCTGGGCCGGCATGCGCGGCGTGGTGACGTTGGCCGCCGCGCTGGGTCTGCCGCTCACGCTCGCCGACGACCGGCCGTACCCGCGTGCGCTGCTGATCTGGCTGGCCTTCGCGGTGATCGTGGCCACCCTGGTCGGGCAGGGCGCCACCCTGCCCTGGCTGGCCCGGCGGCTGCGGCTGCCCCCGGACGACCCGGTGCAGGACGCGCTCTCCGCCGCCGGGGTGCAGCAGCGGGCCAGCCGCGCCGCCCGGGAACGGCTCGACGCGCTGGCCGGTGACGCGCCCGAGGCGGTGGTGGAACGGCTGCGCGGGCTGACCACGTCCCGCGCCAACCTGGCCTGGGAACGGCTCGGCGGCACCGACCGGGAGACCCCCTCCCAGGCGTACGCGCGGCTGCGGCAGGAGATGATCGACGCCGAGCGGGAGGTGTTCCGGGCCGCCCGCGACTCCGGCCAGATCCCGGAGGAGGTGCTCACCCGCGCCTACCGGGATCTGGACCTGGAGGAGTCGCTGCTACGACAGGAGGTTCTCGAATGAGCTGTCCGCACCTGACCGGGGCGGGCGACGCCGAGCCCGCCATCACCACCGAGTGCCCCGACTGCGTGGCGGTCGGCAACCGGGACTGGGTGCACCTGCGCGCCTGCCTGAGCTGCGGGCACGTGGGCTGCTGCGACTCGTCGCCGTACCAGCACGCCAGCCAGCACTTCCGGTCCACCGGGCACCCGGTGATGCGCTCGATCGAGCCGGGGGAGTCGTGGCGCTGGTGCTTCGAGGACGAGGAGATCGGCTGACGTCGGCGGCGCTCAGTCGAGCCGGCGGGCCAGCACCTGCCCCGGCCACGGCGGCCGACCCGGTCGGATCACCGTGAACGGCTCGGTGGCGGTGAACCCGCAGCCCTCGTAGAAGCGCACCAACGCCCGGTCGGCGCTCCGGAAGCAGTCCACCCGCAGCAGGCCGAGCCCGCGTTCGCGGGCCAGTTCCGCCGCGTGCGACAGCAGCCGCGCGCCGACCCCCCGGCCCGCGTACGCCCGGTCGGTGACCAGCAGGTTGACGTACAGCTCCGGCTCGGTGGCCGGCGGCACGTGCTCGGTCGCGTCGCCGACCACAAGCGCGCCGACGACCGTGCCGTCGGTCTCGGCGAGGTACAGGCCGCCGCCGCGAGCGTAGGCGTCGGCCCGGGCGATGTGGCGCGTGTCGGACGAGACCGGGTCGACGCCCCACTGCTCGGGCCGGCCGCGTTCGACCAGCCACGCGATGGCGCTGTCGAACAGCCGCAGCACGGTCGGCGCGTCCGCCGGGCCGCCGGGCCGGATGGTGATGCTTCCCCGTTCGGTCATCCCGTCATCCTGCTACCCGGGGGTGCCCGGTTGCCCGGCCACAGGTCGCCCACCGTCCACACCGCGGTCGCCACCAGCAGCAGCACCACTGCCGGGAGCACCGGCAGCGCGGCGGTCACCGCGTACAGCGGGGTGGCGGCGGCCAGCACCAGCCCGGCCCGGCGCAGCTTGCGGGCCGCCGGGGCGGCGGTGTCCGCGCCCCGGCTCAGCCGCACCGCCAGCAGCACGGTGAGCACCGTGTTGGTGGTGGCGGAGAGGCCGACGTCCCGGGTCAGGTACAACGCGCCGCCGGCCAGCCAGAGCCCGGTGCCGACGGTGTTGGCCAGGGTGGCGAGCGCCAGGGTGCGCAGCGGGCCGGGCGGCGGGCCGCCCCTCATCCGCGCCCGACCGGCACGACGCCCTCGTCGACGGTCATCCCTGCGACGCCAGGCGCAGCCGTCCCCCGCCGAGACCCGGAACGGCGCGACGCGGCTCACACCACCCGGCCTCGGTGCCCCGCCCTGCCGTCCGTTCGTCGATCTTGGAGTTGTGGCGGTTGACAAAGCTGACATTCATCGCTTCCCAGGCACCACAAGTCCAAGATCGGCAGGAGGCCGTGGTGCGGGGGCCGGTCGGTAGGGGGTTGTCAGGCCGGGCGGGTGGCGGCGCGCTCGCGGGGGTGGGGTACGCGGACCGACGCCATGCCGGCGGCTGTGGCGGCCTCGACGCCGAGGGTGGTGTCCTCGAAGACCAGGCAGTCGGCGGGGTCGACGCCGAGCCGTCGGGCGGCCAGCAGGTAACCCTCCGGGTCGGGCTTGGGCCGCGTGCAGTCCTCGGCGCAGACCAGCGTGTCGAACCGGTCGAGCAGGCCCAGCGTGGTCAACGACGCGGTCACCGACTCCCGGGTGCTGCCGGAGACGACCGCGAACGGCAGCCGCCCGTGCGCGTCCTCGATGTGCGCCAGCACCTCGGGCACGGCGCTCACCCCGGGCAGCAGTTCCTGGAACAGGTCCTCCCGGCGGCGGGCCACCACCTCGACCGGCATGGCCAGGCCGTGCCGCCGGTTGAGGTCGACGACGATGTCGGCGACCGGCCGGCCGCCCCAGGCGTAGAACAGGTCCTCCGGGAACTCGCAGCCCCACTCGGCCAGCGCCGCGCACCAGGCCCGGTGGTGCACCGGCATCGAGTCGACGATCGTGCCGTCGCAGTCGAACAGGTACGCGCGGAAGTCGCCGGCCGGCAGGGGGAGAGCCACCGGTGCAGCGTACGCCGAAAACCGTTCGCGTCCCCGCGTCCGCTCTGCCAGGGTCGGCGCCGTGCCGCACCGCAGCAGAAGCGCCCGCGCCGACGAACTGACCGGGATCCAGCGGATCGAGGTGGCCTCCGGCGCCCCGTTCCGGGAGATCGGCATGCACCTGGTGGCGGACATGCCACCGCTGCCCTTGGACGCGCTGGCCGCCGGGCAGCGCGCCGGCCGGCTGCGGGTGGCGGTCGACGCGGCCGACCGGCCGATCGCGTTCGCGCTCGTCGACCTCGTCGACGGGGCGGCCCACGTGCAGCAGCTCAGCGTCGACCCGGCGTACGCGCGGCGCGGCATCGGACGGGGCCTGCTCGACGAGGTGGCCGGGTGGGCGGCGGCCGAGGGGTGGCCGGCGTTGACGCTGACCACGTTCCGGTCGGTGCCGTGGAACGCGCCGTACTACGCGCGCTGCGGGTTCCGTGAGCTGGCCGAGGCGGAGCTGACCCCGGGGCTGGCCGGGTTCCTGGCGGCCGAGGCGGCGCTCGGCTTCGACGCGACCGACCGGGTCGCGATGCGCCGGCCGGTCGACTGAACCGACTCGGCGACGTGGGCAGGCGGGGCGCGGACCGGGCCGACGTCGGTCAGTGGGCGCCGCCGAGGTTGAGCACCACCACGCCGGCGATGACCAGCCCGGCCCCGACGACCTTGGTCACGCTCAGCGGCTCGCCCAGGAACGCCGCGCCGACCGCCATGATGGCGGCGGTGCCGAGCCCGGACCAGATCGCGTACGCCACGCCGACCGGGACGTCCCGCACCACGAGGGCGAGCAGCCCGAACGCGGCCAGGTAGCACGCCACCAGGCCGACCGTGGGCCAGAGCCGGGTGAAGCCGTCGCTCGCCTTGAGCAGGCTGGTGCCGATCACCTCGGCGGTGATCGCGAGGGCCAGGAGCAGGTACGCCATTTCGGGACCGTACCCGCCGACGTCGCGGACCGTGCGGTGACGACGCCGGACGGGCGCCGCCACCGCACGGTCGCGGGGACGGGAACGGGTCAGGAGAGGGTGCAGGCCTTCCCGTTCAGGGTGATCAGGGTGGGATCGGGGTTGGGGGCCCCGGAGCCGGTGCCGTTCAGGCCGAACGTGGTCGACGCGCCCGGTGCCAGCTTGGCGTTCCACGCCAGGTTCTTCGCGGTCACCGTGGCGCCGCTCTGGGCGACCTGCGCCGACCAGGCGTGGGTCACCTTCTGGTCGCCGGTGAAGGCCCAGCGCAGGCTCCACCCGTTCACCGCCGACGTGCCGGTGTTGCGCACCGTCACCTGGGTGGTGAAGCCGGACGGCCAGCTCCCGTGGGTGGTGTAGGTGACCGCGCAGGTGGGCGCCGGCACGGCCGCCGCGTCACCCTGGTCGGCCAGGAACGAGGCGAGCCAGGCCAGCGCCGAGTTCCAGTTGATCGCCACCTCGTTCGTCGCGTACGAGTTGATGTCGTCGACGTAGCAGAACATCGGCGCGCAGCCGGCGAGCAGGTTCGCCGCGTACGGGTCCTGGAGCGCGGCGTTCGGGCCACCGGCGAGCGAGCCGGCCGGCGGGGTCGGCAGGTCCGGGTTGAGCTGGTGGCCGAAGATCCGGCTGTGCTGGTTGTGGGCGTTCTGCTCGCCCCAACCGGTCACGTAGGACATGTTCAGCGCGTTGCGGCCGAACAGGTAGTCGGCGGCCTGCACCGCGCCGTCCCGGTACTTCGCGTTCCGGCTCAGGTCGAACGCGGTGGCCAGCACGATCGTGTTGTTCACGATGTTGCTGTTGCTGCCCCAGACGTACGCGTCGGCGGTGCCGGGCATCGGCAGCCCGTACGCCTGGTCGGCGATCGTGGCCAGGTAGCGGTCCGCGGCGGCGGTGATCGACGCGCGGATCCGGGTCTTCTCGGCGGCGGGGAGCGTGTTCGGCACGGTGGCCAGGTCGAGCCGGCCCAGCGCGGCCACGCTCTGCCAGCCGAACGCGCCGTTCGGGGTGAACACGTCGGCGGTGTGCAGCGGCGAGCCGGTGACGTCGGCCAGGTACGCCTTGTCGCCGGTGGTCAGCCACAGCTCGACCGCGGCCCAGTAGAACTCGTCGGTGACGTTGTTGTCCTCGTACGCGCCACCGCCGGTGCCGTCGCTGGCCGAGGCGTAGATCGCCGGGTGCGCCTTGGCCGCCGCGTACGCGGTCTTCGCGGCCGTGCCGCAGCGGGTCGCGAACGCGGCGTCGTACGGGGCGAACAGCCGCGCGCACTGGGCGGCGACGGCAGCCAGGTTGAGCGTGGCCGCGGTGGACGGCGGGTGCAGCTCACGCACCTGCGGGTCGTCCTGCGGGGCGAGCGGGAGGCCGGTCCAGTTCTGGTCGTGGATCTTGTGGTGGACCATTCCGGCCAGCGGCTTGCCGGCCGGCACCTGCATGCGCAGCAGGAAGTCCAGCTCCCAGCGGGCCTCGTCGAGCACGTCCGGCACGTCGTTGCCGCGCTCGGGCACCCGCAGCGTGGCGTCGCCGAGCGCCGCGCCGCCGTCGGCGGTCTCCGCGGTCTTGGTGCGCTCGAACGTGTTGAGCAGCTGGTAGGTGGCGATGCCGCCGTTGACCACGTACTTGCCGTGGTCGCCGGCGTCGTACCAGCCGCCGCGCACGTCCAGCTTGTAGTCGCAGACGCCGGGCTGGCACGGCACGTCCGTGTCGCCCTTGTTGGGGGCGACGTCGAGGTGGCCGGCGGGGCGGGCGTACTCGTCGCCGATCAGGTCGCCGTCGATCGCGATGCCGCTGCGCTGGGCGTAGAAGAACTGGAGCGAGTCGGCGCGCAGCCGGTCGTAGACCGTGCCGGAGATGTCGAACGGGTGGCTGGTCTCCCCGTCGACGGTCAGCGTGTAGCCGGTTCCGGGCGTGCGGTACGCGGAGAAGTCGACGGTCTGCACGTTCTGCGCCGACGCCTCGTCCACGCCGCGCGGGGTGGTCTCGCCGCTGGCCACCACGGCCCCGGCGGCGGACTTGAGCTGCCAGGGCAGCGCCCCGGTGGCCTCGGTGACCACGGTGGCGTGCTTCGGGCCGCCGGGCAGGTAGCCGACCTGGTTGACCCGGACCCGGGGACCGGTGTCCGGCTCGTACGGCGGGGCCGCCTCGCCGCCGCGCAGCGACACGTTGTCGAGGCAGAACGTCTGCGGCTGCGCGCTGCCGCCGACCTGGAAGATGAGCTGCGCGCCGGCGTTGTCGGCCGGCGCGGTGAACGTGGTGGTGACGTGCTTCGCGGTGCCGGTGGCGGTGGCGTCCACGCTGGCGTACGTGGTGTACGGGGCGCTGCCGAGCTGGAGCACCGCCTTGAGCGCCGCCCCGGGGGTGGCGGAGACGTCGAAGGAGAGTTCGTACTCGGCGCCGGAGATCAGCGGCACCGCGTCCTGGCCGATGCCGGCGTCCCAGGGGTTGGTCGTGCCGGCGGCGACCGTGGTGCAGAGCCGGCCGTCGGTGACCGCCAGCTCGCCGGTGCCGTAGGAGAACCAGGGGGAGACGCCGGCGCTGAAGTCGCCGTTGCGGAGCTGTTCGGGGGCGTCCGGCGGCACTTCGGCGAGGGCCGGGCCGGCGGTGGCGCCGGTGAGCGCCAGGGCGGCGGTCGCGGCGAGCGCGACCAGCCGACGACGGGAACGGGTCACGGAGGGTTCCTTCCGTGCTTCGGAGGTGACGGTGGGGGAGCGACGGGAGCTGGGAGCGCTCCCAATATCAGGCCGATGTTTCCATCGCGTTCCGTCGCTGTCAATCGATCCGGTCCGATGGCGGGCGCGCGCCCAGGCGCAGTGAGATTCACCGCGCCACGTACGATGGTGGTGATCTCCTAGAGACAACCGAGCCCTCGACCTGGCAGGCTGCGTCCCATGACCCTGAAGCTTCGTTCCGTCGGAGCGAGCGACCGTGGGCTGATCCGCAGCGGCAACCAGGACGCCCAGCACGCGGGCCCCTGGCTGGTCGCGGTCGCCGACGGCATGGGCGGCATGGCGGCCGGCGACCTGGCCAGCCGCATCGCGATCGACGCGATCGCCCCGCTGGACGTGGAGACCCCGGAGGACGCCCTGGTCGCCGCGCTCCAGGGCGCCATCGAGCAGGCCACCGCGGGCATCCGCCGGGCGGTCGAGGAGGACCCGGAACGCCAGGGCATGGGCACCACGCTGACCGCGCTGCTGTTCGCCCGCACCGGGAGCTGCCTGGCGCTGGCGCACGTCGGCGACTCCCGGGCCTACCTGTTCCGCGACGGCGTGCTCAAGCAGGTCACCCGCGACGACACGTTCGTGCAGATGCTCGTCGACCAGGGCCTGATCACCCCCGACCAGGCGAGCAGCCACCCACGGCGCGCCGTGGTGACCCAGGCGTTGCAGGGCGACCAGGTCTCCCCGGCGTACGCCACCATGGTGCCCCGGGCCGGTGACCGCTGGCTGCTGTGCAGCGACGGCCTCTCCAACGTGGTCCGCGCCGACACCCTCACCGAGGTGCTCGGCGAGGGCCTGGACCGGGACGCCTGCGCGGCCCGGCTCATCGACCTCGCGCTGCGCGCCGGCGGGCCGGACAACATCACCGTGGTGATCGCCGACGTCGTCGAGGAGTGAGCCCGGTCAGCGCCGGCGCGGGCTGGCCCGGCGGGTCGGCTCGGCCGTCGTCGGGTCCTCCGGCCACGGGTGCCGCGGGTAGCGCCCGCGCAGCTCCGCCCGCACCTGCGGATAGCCGGTCCGCCAGAACGAGGCCAGGTCCGCGGTGACCGCCACCGGCCGTCCGGCCGGCGAGAGCAGGTGCAGCAGCACCGGCACCCGCCCGTCGGCGATCCGGGGCACGTCCCGCCAACCGAACGTCTCCTGGAGCTTGACCGCGAGCACCGGCGCCGCCGCATCGGCGTAGTCCACCCGGATCCGCGAGCCGCTCGGCACCGGCAGCCGCTCCGGCGCCAGCTCGTCCAGCCGGGCCGCCTGCCGCCAGTCAAGCAGTCGGCGCAGCGCCGTGGCCACGTCGACGCGGGCCAGGTCGGCCCGGCGGCGTGCCCGGCCCAGCTCCGGCCCGAGCCAGCCGGGCGCGGCGGCGAGCAACGCGGCGTCCGACACGTCCGGCCAGTCGTCGCCGAGCGCCTGTCGGCAGAAGGCCAGCCGGTGGCGCAGCGCGGTCGCCTCCGGCGTCCAGCGCAGCAGCCCCGGACCCTCCTGCCGCAGCCCGTCCAGCACCGCCGCCGCGACCAGTTCCGGCTCGGGTGCGGCGAGCGGCCGGTCGACCAGCTCGATCGCGCCGAGACGGACCACCTCCCGGGCCACCACCTCGCCGCCGGACCAGGCCACCTCCCGACCGTCGCGCAGCAGCGCCGCGCCGGCCTCGCGCGCGGTCGCCTCGTCGACCGGCGCGGCCAGCCGGACCCGGGCGGCCGGCGCGCCGGGAGAACGGTCGGCGACCGCGACGGCCAGCCACGTCGACCCGGCCAGCCCCGACCCGGCCGCCAGCTCCGCGGCGGTGCCACCGGCCATCAGGTACGCGGACCCGCCGGGCCGCCGCACCCGGGCCAACCGTTCCGGGTACGCCAACCCGGCCAGCAGCCCCGCGGCCAGATCGTCCGGCAGGCGTTCCGGCCGGCCGCCGAGGTCTCGGGCGGGCCGGTGCGGTGGTTGGCCGGTCGTCGCTCCGGTCTCCGGCCGGCTGTCGGCGGTGCGGGCGGGCAGGGCGGCGCGCAGCCGGCGTACCTCGGCGCGCCACCGGGCGGTGGCGGCCGGGTCGGTGCCGGCGCGCAGCCGGCGCCACCGGGCCGGCAGGTCGTCCCCCATGCCGCCCGACGACTCGTCGGCGAGCACCGCCACCACCTCGGCCGCCCGGTCGGCGCCGACCCGTCGCACGCCGTCGAGCAACGCCCGGGCCAGCCGGGGATGGGCGCCGACCGACGCGATCGCCCGCCCCCGGGACGTGATCCGGCCGTCGGCGTCGACCGCGCCGAGCGTGGCCAGGGTCTCCCGGGCCACGGTCAGCGCGGCCGGCGGCGGCGGATCGGGCAGCGCCAGGCCACTGCCGTCCGGCGCGCCCCAGGCGGCCAGCTCCAGCGCGAACCCGGTCAGGTCGGCGGTGGCGATCTCCGGTTCGGGCTGCGGGGCGAGCCGGGCGTGCGTCGCCTCCGACCAGCAGCGGTAGACCGCACCCGGGGCCTCCCGCCCGGCCCGGCCGGCCCGCTGGGTGGCCGCCGCCCGGGACACCGGCACGGTGACCAGCGCGCCCAGCCCGCGGGCCAGGTCGGTGCGCGGCACCCGGCTCAGCCCGGCGTCCACCACCACCCGCACCCCCGGCACGGTCAGGCTGCTCTCCGCCACCGCGGTGGCCAGCACGACCCGCCGCCGGACGGTTCCCGGGTGGGCGGTTCCTCGGCCGGACGGTGGGGCCAGCGCGGCGTCCTGGGCGGCACCGGAGAGCCGGCCGTGCAGCGGCAGCACGGCGACCGTGTCGCGCAGGTCGGCCAGCCGCCCGGCGACGGCCGCGATCTCGCCCGCCCCGGGCAGGAAGACCAGCACGTCGCCGGCCCGCTCGCGCAGCGCGCGGCGCACCGTGGCGGCCACGTGGTCCAGCAGCGCCGGGTCCACCCGGCCCGCGCCGGGTGGGGCGATCGGGCGCGGCGGTGGCGCCCACACCCGGTCCACCGGGTGCAACGCGGCCTCGGCACGGACGACCGGGGCGGGCCCGCCGCCGCCCAGCAGCGCGGCGAACCGGTCCGCCTGCGGGGTAGCCGACATCGCCAGCAGCCAGAGGTCCGGCCGCAGGGTGGCCCGGGCCTCCACGCTGAACGCCAACGCCAGGTCGGCGTCGAGTTGCCGCTCGTGGCACTCGTCCAGCAGGACCGCGTCCACCCCGGGCAGCTCCGGGTCGTGGTGCAGCCGGCGTACCAGCAGGCCGGTGGTGACCACCTCGACCCGGGTCCGGGGCCCGCTCCGGCGCTCACCCCGGACCGCGTACCCGATCCGGTCGCCGACCCGCTCGCCGAGCAGGGCGGCCATCCGGTGCGCGGCGGCGCGGGCCGCCACCCGCCGGGGCTGGGCGATCACCACCCGCCCGGTGACCGCGTCGGCGACCGCCAGCGGCGCGGTGGTGGTCTTGCCGGTGCCCGGCGGCGCCACCAGCACCCCGGCGCCCGTCGCGCGCAGCGCCTCGACGAGCGCCGGCAGCACCGGCCGGACCGGCAGGTCGAGAGCAACGTCGGCGAGCACGCTCCCACTCTCGCACCCACCCCCGGATGCAAGCACGGGCCCCCGTTAACGGGGGCCCGTGCTTGCATCCGGGCGCGGAACGGCCCGGTCGGCGCATCGCCGACCGGGCCGGTAGCCGCTAGTACGTGCCGTCGAGCTGGCCGCGCAGCTTGGTCAGCGCCCGCGCCAGCAGCCGGGACACGTGCATCTGCGAGACGCCGATCTGCTCGGCGATCTGCGACTGGGTCAGGTTGCCGTAGAAGCGCAGCGTGAGGATCCGCTGCTCGCGCTGGTCGAGCGTGGCCAGCGCCGGGCCGAGCGCGACCCGCATCTCGGCCAGCTCGAACTCGCCGTCCTCGCCGCCGAGCAGGTCGCCCAGCTCGGTGGCGCGCTCGCCGTCACCGGTGGGGGTGGACAGCGACACCGCGTTGTAGGCGCGGGCGCCTTCCAGGCCCTCCAGCACCTCTTCCTCGGTGACCTTGAGGTGGGCGGCGATGTCGGCGACCGTCGGCGACCGGCCGAGCGTCTGGAGCAGGGTGCTGTTGGCGTCGGAGATCGCCAGGCGCAGCTCCTGGAGCCGGCGCGGCACCCGGATGTCCCAGGTGCGGTCGCGGAAGTGGCGCTTGAGTTCACCGATGATGGTCGGGATGGCGTAACCGGCGAAGTCGACGCCGCGGGACGGGTCGAACTTGTCGATCGCCTTGATCAGCCCGATCGCGGCGGTCTGTGCCAGGTCGTCGCTGGGCTCGCCCCGGCCGCTGTAACGGTGGGCGAGGTGGTTGGCCAGCGGGAGCCAGGCCTCGATGGCGCGGTCGCGCAGGGCGGCCCGCGAGGGGTGGTTCGGGGGCAACGCGACCATCGCGTCGAGCAGACTGGCGGCGCTGTCGGTGAGTGAGCGCGGGTCGAGCTTCGCGGGTGCCTTGGTCGTCGGGGCGGTCATGGTGGTCCTCCCTGCACCTCGTCCGCGGAGAAAAAGAAGAGACGCTGTGGTTTAGGTTTAAGTAGTCCGTTCGGGAGCAAGACTAGCCTGATCAGCTAACGGAAATCTAGCCGAAAGTACGATGCACTTACGGTGTATCAGGGCAGAAAAGGTCCTTATCGGGCCACAGTCCGCCCGAATCGCCGGGACGGAGTGTCGACTTTCTGTCGTTGTTCCGCCAACGGGACCGCCCGTAGCGTCCGTGGGGACACGTCTACGGAGGCACCGTGCTCGATCCCGCCGCGCCGCAACTCGTCATCAACGCCCGGACGCTGCTGTTCAGCTGGCTCCCGGCGGACCCGGGCGCGGCCGAGGCGCTGGTGCCGACCGGGCTCCGCCCGCATCCGCAGCGGCAGGTCTTCCTCAACCAGTACGTGGTCGACGACGACACGCAGACCTCCGGCTTCGGGGCCTACTCGCTGACCTACCTGGGCGTCTCCCTGGCGGACATGGAGCCGCCGGACCGGGAGACCCCCGGTGGCTGGTGGACGCACTACCTGGCCTCCAGCGACCGCGTCCGGCAGTACGCCGCCGCGCGTGGCGCCCCGGCCGCCGACGGGACGACCCGGCTCGACCTGCGGCGCGGGTGGCTCACGGCCGAGACCTGGGTGGACGACCGCCCGCTGATCCGGGTCACCGCCCGCGTCGGGCACACCGGCACCGACGCGTACAGCGGCCACCACCGCTATCTCACCCGCCACCTCGGGGAGCTGATCGTCACCGACTACCCGTACGTGGCCGAGCCGGTGTCCCCGTTCGAGGTCGAGTCGGTGGAGTTCCTGGCGCCCGACCATCCGGTCCACGCGCTACGCCCGGCCAACCCGCTGGACGTCTGCTGGGGGTTCTACTCGCCCCGGGTGTCCTTCGCCTACCCGGCCCGGCCGGGTCCGCCGGGCGAGCCGGCGGCACGTCACCAGGTGCCGGCGCGTCGGGCCCGCAGCGGTCTGCCGTCCGGGTCGTAGACCAGCCGGTACGCGGGCAGCGCCCAGATCCGCGTACGCCAGGGCAGTCGCTCGGGACGGTGCGGCCGCAACCGGCCGGGCGGGCGGGGACCGACACGGCCGCCGTCGTGCCAGCGGTCCAGCGCGTCCGCCGCCGCGGTGATCGCCGCCACCGCGTCCGCCGGGTCCAGCAGGTCGTCGTCCTGCGTCCCGTCCGGGTCCCGGTCCAGGTGCTCACGCCACAGCCGCAGCCGCAGGTCCCGGGCGAAGGCGCGGGCGCCGTCGCCGAGGCCGGCCGGGTCGGCGGGCGCCCGCTCGTCGCGGGTGTCGTCGAGCACGGCGCAGGACAGCTCGCTGTCGTGGGTCCAGGAGCGGCGGTTGAAGTTGTCGCTGCCCACGCTGGCCCAGACGTCGTCCACCACGCACACCTTGGCGTGCACGTAGACCGGGGTGCCCTCGTGGTTCTCCACGTCGAAGATGTGCACCCGCTCCGGGGCGGCCCGGTGGCAGAGCGAGAGCGCCTGCTCCCGGCCCACCATGTTCGGCGGCAGCGCCAGCTTGCCGTCCACGTCCGGATGACGGGGCACCACCGCCACCAGGTGCAGCTCCGGGTGCTCGCGCAACGCCTGGGCGAACAGTTCGGCCACCTCGGTGGACCAGAGGTACTGGTCCTCCAGGTAGATCAGCCGGCGGGCCCGGCGGACCGCCTTGGTGTAGCCGCGGGCCACGGTGCGCTCGCCGTCCGGGGCGAAGGAGTAGCGGGGGCGGACCGCCGGGTAGGTGCGCAACACCTGGATGTGGTGCGGGCCGCAGGGTGGCGGGTCGGCGGGCTGCTCGGGCAGCGGGTCCGGGGTGAGGTCCGAGCCGCGCAGCCGGTCCCGCAGGTAGGCCAACGGGTTCTCCGAGTCCAACGGCATCGGGTCGGTCCACCGCTCGCGGAACGTGGTGTCCAACGCGCCGACCACCGGGCCGCGCACCGCGAGCTGCACGTCGTGCCAGGGCGGGGTGGGGCCGTACCGGGGGGACATGCCCACCGGTTGCGGGTCGCCGGCGTGCGCGGCGTCGTCGCGCCGGCTGTGGCACAGGTCGATGCCGCCGGCGAACGCGATGTCGCGTTCCGGCTCGTCGGGGTGGCGCAGCACGACCAGCTTCTGGTGGTGCGATCCGCCGCGGCGGACCCGCTGGTCGAGCAGCACCTCGCCGCCGGCGGCGCGGATCGTCTCGCTGAGGTCGCGGTTCTCCGCCTCGCTGTAGGAGAGCGTGTCGAGATGGGAGCGCCAGAGCAGCCCCTTGACGATCACCCCGCGCTGGGCGGCCCGCGCGAACAGTTGGGCCACGGTCGGCCCGTCGGGGCGCATCCGTTCGTCCGGGTCGCCCCGCCAGTCGGTGAAGAACAGGTGGTCGCCGTCGCCCAGCGCCTCCACCTCGCTGACCAGCCGGTCAAAGTACGCGGATCCGTGAATCAGCGGCTCGGCGAGGTTTCCATCCGTCCAGACGGGTAAATCAGAGCCTGGGTTGGCGCGTTCCTGTGCGGTGAGGAACCAGTCCCGCAGGGTCACGTTCCAACCTCCCGAGGTCGACGACAGTCCTCACACGGTAGGACCCCCGGCAGGGCCCCGCACCACGACGCAGCAGGTCGGCGGCGGTACGCGCCTGGGGTACCCCGGACCCCTGGATCGCGAAACCCAAGGAGGCACAGACATGCCCGCCGAGACGACGAACACCGTGACCGACGGCCGCGACCAGGCGGTGGAGGGGGAGCGGGGTGCGCTGGTGGCGGTCCTGTTGATGGTGATCCTCGGGGTGGCCGGGATCTTCGCCGTCTCCTGAGCCGCGCCGGGCGCCCCGGCGAACCGGAGCGCCCGAGCGGGGCCGTGCCCCTGACCGCCCGGTCAGGGGCGGTCGCCCTGACCGTCGCTGTGCGGCAACCGCCCGGTCGGGATCACCCCGAGCCGGCCGGCCTGGAAGTCCTCGACCGCCTGGATCAGCTCGGCCCGGGTGTTCATCACGAACGGGCCGTAGTGCGCCACCGGCTCGCGGATCGGCTGGCCGCCCATCAGGTAGAGCTCCAGCGCCGGGGTGTTGCCGTCCTGCGTCCGGTCGGCGGTGATCCGCAGCGCGTCGCCGGGCCCGTGCACGGCGAGCTGACCCAGGTGGATCGGCTGCCGGTCGGTGCCGACCGTGCCCCGGCCGGCCAGCACGTAGACGAGCGCGTTGAAGTCCGGCCGCCAGGGCAGGCTCAGCTCGGCCCCGGGCTGCAACGTCACGTGCGCGATGGTGATCGGCGTGTGGGTCGAGCCCGGCCCCCGGTGCCCGGCGATCTCGCCGGCGATCACCCGGATCAGGCCGCCGCCGTCGGGCGTGGTGAGCAGCGCCGACTCCCGGCCGCGGATGTCCTGGTAGCGCGGCGCGCTCATCTTGGCCACCCGGGGCAGGTTGACCCAGAGCTGGAGACCGTGGAACAGGCCGCCGCTCATCACCAGCTGCTCCGGCGGCGCCTCGATGTGGAGCAGGCCGCTGCCGGCCGTCATCCACTGGGTGTCGCCGTCGGTGATGGTGCCACCACCACCTGTCGAGTCCTGGTGGTCCATGATCCCGTCGATCATGTAGGTCACCGTCTCGAAGCCCCGGTGCGGATGCCACGAGGTGCCCTTCGGCTCACCCGGCGCGTAGTCCACCTCGCCCATCTGGTCGAGGTGGATGAACGGGTCGAGATCGGTCATGGAGACCCCGGCGAAGGCGCGGCGGACCGGGAAGCCCTCGCCCTCGTAGCCGCTGGGCGCGGTGGTGACCCGGCGGACCGGGCGGTAGCTGGTGGACTCGTCGAGCTTCGGCAGGCGGGGCAGGACGAGGACGTCGTCGACGGTGATCGCGGGCATCACGGGCTCCTTTACTTGTCGGCCGGGGTGGACGACGCGACGCGGTCGGCGCGCAGGCGCCGGCCGAGCCGCTCGAAGACCCGGGTGAGGCAGGCGACCTCGGCGTCGTCGAGGTCGTCGATCAGGTGGGTGCGCACGGAGCGCCTGTGGTGCGGCGCGGCCTCGCGCAGGGCCAGCAGGCCGGCCGCGGTGAGCACGGCCTCGCTGCCGCGCCGGTCGGCCGGACAGGACTCCTTGGCCACCAGGCCGCGCTTCTGCATCGAGGTGACCTGGTAGGTCAGCCGGCTCGGGGAGAACACCAGCCGGTCGGCCAGCTCACCCATGCGCAGCCGCTGCCCCGGCGCCTCGGAGAGCAGCACCAGCACGTGGTAGTCGGCGAAGCTCAGCTCGCTGGCCACGCGCAGGTCGTCCTCCAGTTGGGTGAACAGCCGCTGGCTCGACTCGATGTAGGCCCGCCAGCAGGCCATCCGCTCCGCGTCCAGGCTCTCCGTCATGCCGCAAAGATAGCACTACTTAAAATTTAAACAAGTGCCTTCGACGTGGCCGCCAGCACAGTCCCGTCCGTAGGAAGTCGATCGGTCGAAATTTGAAGCGACCGCCCGGCTAGGGTCGGGGGATGGATGACCTCGACGTGCTCGACTGGCGGGAGCGGGTGGCCGGGCTCTACCTGTCCGACCTCGACCTGAGCGGGTTCCGGGCCGCCCGGGACGAGCTGTTCCGCAGCCACCCGAGCAGCCCGGTGCCACCCGCCGACCGGGTCGGGTTCACCGGACTGCGGTGGTACCCGCCGGACCCGGCCGCCGTGGTGGAGGCGCCGCTGCGGCCCGCCACCGGCGCGCTGAGCATCGACACCGGCGGGCCCGACGGGGTGGTCGACTACCGCCGGGTGGCGGTCGCCGAGACACCCTGGGGGCCGCTCACCCTGTGGTGGATCGACGCGTACGGGGGCGGGCTGTTCGTGCCGCTGCGCGACGCGAGCTGCGGCGACGGGTCGTACGGCGGCGGGCGCTACCTGACCGACACGGTGAAGGGCACGTTCGGGCGGGGCCTGACCGTGCTGCCCGGCAACCGGGTCCGGCTCGACGCCAACTACCTCTACAACCCGAGTTGCGCCTACGACGACCGGTGGGCCTGCCCGCTCGCCCCGCCGGAGAACCGACTCGACGTGCCGCTGCGCGCCGGGGAGCGGGCGTACCACTAGTGACGCGGAACGGGAGGGCCCCGACCGGGACCCTCCCGCGGGTGGCCGCCGGCCGCCTCAGCGGGCGGTGGCCCCGGTGGGCGTCAGGTGCATCCGACCGAGCATCTGCCGTGCCTGCTCCGCCAGCTCCGCGTCCACGGTGACCGCGTACTGGCTGGCCCGCAGCGAGCTGGCCGAGGTGAAGTCGCGCTGTCCACCGCTCATGGCGTGCGCGACCGCGCCGAACACGGCGCCCCAGATCGCGCCGATGACCAGCCCGACCAGGATCACCGCCAACCAGTTGCCGGCCGTGAAGATGCCGAAGAGCAACCCGATGAACAGGCCGAACCAGGCTCCGGTGCCGGCGCCCAACAGCGCCGCCCGGCCCGTGGTGAGTCGCCCCATCACGGTCTCCACAAGCGTCAGGTTGGTGCCGACGATCGACGTCCGTTCCACCGGGAACCGGTTGTCGGCCAGATAGTCCACCACGCGTTGGGCGGACGGATAGTCCGGGTACGAGCCGATCGTGACGGTCGGCGGGCCGGCCTGCGGCCCGTGCCCGTCCCCGCTCGGCGGCGTCGGGCGACCGCCCGGGCCGGACGGGAGGTTGTCGCTGCCCGGCATTCCGGGTCGCCAGGCCGCGGTCGGAGTCGAGGGTCTGGTCATGAGCATCCTCCTTCGTCAACCCGCCGCGTTCCCGACACCGGCGAGCGGTAACGCGCCGGCCCGCGCCGATCCGGCGAGGCATGGTGACGGCGAGGCCGGGTAGCCCGTGACGTGCGGACCGGACGGATCAGTGAGCACGGCTTCCTCGCCGACGGGCGCAGCGCCGCCCTGGTGGACACCGCCGGCGCGGTCAACTGGTGGTGTCCGGCCCGGTTCGACGGGCCGTCGGTCTTCGGGCGGCTGCTGGACGACGACGCCGGGCACTGGGCCATCCATCCGGAGGGCGAGTTCACCAGTACCCGGTCCTACCTGAACGACGCGCTGGTGCTGCGTACCGTCTTCACCACACCGACCGGGACGGTGGCGGTCACCGACGCGTTGGCGCTGGAGCCCGGCGCGCGCGGGCACGACGTCGGGCTGCGGTCGCCGCGGGTGCTCGCGCGGCTGGTCGAGGGGATCGACGGCGAGGTGCCGATGTGGGTGGACTACGCGCCGCGGTTCGAGTACGGCCGGGTCGGCGCCTACCTCACCGAGCACGACGGGGTGGTGGTGGCCACCGCCGGCGCGTGCCGGCTGGAGCTGCGCGCCGACGTGGACCTGACGTTCGCCGACGGGACCGCCGTCGGGCGGTTCACCGCCCGCGCCGGCAGCGCCCACCACTTCACCCTCGGGTACGCCCCGACGTACGCCGGTGGGACGCCGACGCTGCCCGACGCCGCCGAGATGGTGGCCGGGACGGTCGCCGGCTGGCGGTCCTGGGCCGAGCTGCACGACTACCGGGGGGAGTACCGCGACCTGGTCCGGCGCAGCGCGCTGGTGGTGCAGGGGATGACCTACGGGCCGAGCGGCGCGGTCGTCGCGGCGGCCACCACCGCGCTGCCGGAACAGCTCGGCGGGGACCGCAACTACGACTACCGTTTCGTCTGGCTCCGCGACTTCAGCCTGACGCTCCAGGCGCTCTGGCGGGCCGCCTGCCCGGACGAGGCGGACCGGCAGTTCACCTGGGTGGCCCGGGCGATGGGCCGGCTCGGCGACGCCCCCGCCCCGATCATGTACGGGGTCGAGGGGGAGCGGGACCTGACCGAGCACGACCTCGACCACCTCGCCGGGTACGCCGGCAGCCGGCCGGTGCTGGTCGGCAACGACGCCTGGCGGCAGCGGCAGAACGACGTGCTGGGCGAGGTGCTCGACGCGGCCTGGCTGATGCGGCACTACCTCGACCCGATGTCACCCGACGTGCGCCACCTGCTCCGCACGCTCGCCCACCAGGCGGTACGCGACTGGCACCGGCCGGACGCCGGGATGTGGGAGGCGCGCGACGCCGAGCGGCACTACGTCTCGTCCAAGGTGCAGTGCTGGACCGCGCTGGACCGGGCGGTCCGGTTCGGGTCGCGGCTCGGCGACCCGGCCGACGTGGCCCGCTGGGCGGCGGCCCGGGACGAGGTCCGGGCGGCGGTGCTCGCCCAGGGCTGGAACGAGCGGGTCGGCGCGTACACCGGCGCGTTCGACTCCGACGACCTGGACGCCTCGGTGCTGGTCATGCCGCTTGTCGGGTTCCTGCCGGCGGACGACCCGCGGATGCGCGCCACGATGGACGTGATCGAGCGGCGGCTGTCCCACAACGGCCTGCTGCGACGCTGGGACGGTGACCCGGCCGGCTTCGTGATCTGCTCGTTCTGGCTGGCCAGTTGCCTGGCCGAGGCGGGCGAGCTGGACCGGGCCCGGCGGTTGTTCGAGCAGCTCGCCGCGCGCACGAACGACCTCGGCCTGTACGCCGAGCAGATCGACCAGGTCACCGGCGAGCAGCTCGGGAACTTCCCGCAGGCGTTCTCGCACATCGGCCTGATCAACGCCGCCGGCCGGATCACCGAGGCCGCCGCGCGGTTCGCGCACGACCGACCGGCCGTGCCGACCGGCGCGGCCCGCACGGAGGGAGCACGCGGATGACCGGACGGCTGGCGGGCAAGACCGCCCTGATCACCGGCTCGGACTCGGGCATCGGCCAGGCCACCGCCATCGAGTTCGGCCGGGAGGGCGCCGACGTGGTGGTGCACTACCTGCACGACCACGCCGGGGCCAACCACACCCGGGCCGAGATCGAGTCGGCCGGCGGGCGGGCCGTGGTGGTGCAGGGCGACATCAGCGTCGAGCACCAGGTCGACGCGATGTTCGACGAGGCGCTGGCCGAGTTCGACCGGCTGGACGTGCTGATGAACGACGCCGGCGTGGACGCCTCCGGCATCCCGGTGGCCGACCTGGACACCGAGACCTGGGACCGGTGCATCCGCACCAACCTCTACGGCATGTTCTTCTGCTGCCGGCGGTTCGTCCGGCACCGCCGGGACGCCGGCGGCGGCGGAAAGATCATCAATATCACCTCGATCCACCAGGAGGTGGCCCGGGCCGGCGGCGCGGACTACGACGCCAGCAAGGGCGGCATGCTGGAGCTGGCCAAGAGCCTGGCGCTGGAGGTCGCCCCGATGCGCATGAACGTCAACAACATCGGGCCCGGGATGGTGCTCACCCCGTTCAACCAGGAGGCCATCGACGACCCGAAGTACCTGCACGAGCAGGTGCAGAGCATCCCGTGGAAGCGGGCCGCCGAGCCGGCCGAGATCGCGAAGCTGGCGGTGTTCCTGGCCAGCGCCGACGCCGACTACGTGACCGGGTCGACGTACTTCATGGACGGCGGCCTGATGCAGAACCAGGGCCAGGGCGCCTGAGCGGCGCCGCCGCGCCGGGTGCGGGAGGATGGCGCGGTGAAGCTGGTCGTCATGGCGGACACGCACGTGCCGAAGCGGGCGCGGGACCTGCCGGAACCGCTCTGGGCGGCGGTGGACGCCGCCGACGTGGTGGTGCACGCGGGGGACTGGGTGGACGAGGCGCTGCTGGACGCGCTCGAGGCACGGTCGCGCCGGCTGGTCGGCGTGTACGGCAACAACGACGGGCCGGCGTTGCGGGCCCGGCTGCCCGAGGTGGCCCGCGTCGAGCTGGCCGGGCTCAGGGTCGCGGTGGTGCACGAGACCGGGCCGAAGACCCGGCGGGAGGAGCGGTGCGCCGCCGCGTACCGCGACTGTGACCTGCTGGTCTTCGGCCACTCGCACATCCCGTGGGACACCGTCGCCCCGGGCGGGTTGCGGCTGCTCAACCCGGGCTCGCCCACCGACCGGCGGGCCCAGCCGTACGCGACCTACCTGACCGCCCGGGTGGCGGCGGGGCGGCTCGACCGCGTCGAGCTGCACCGCCTCCCCCCGCGCTGATCGCCGGGCTCAGCGCCCCCGGCCGGTCTCCGCCTGGAGCTCGTCGATCCGTCGGGACGCCTCCGCCTTGGTCAGCCCCTCCGGCACCGTCTCGCCCGCCTCCTGGGCCAGGGTGTGCAGGTAGGACTCCTGGGCCGCGGTGGGCGGCTCGTCGCCGGTCACCCAGTCGTCCGGGTCCTTGACGGCGGCGTCCGGGTTCACGGTGGTGCGGTCGTTGGTGCGGTCGGCCATGATGATCACCCTTTCTCGAACGGATGTGCCATTACCCCCGTGCCGGCCGGTTCATGCCGGCCGGCACCTACGATCAACCGATGACAGCGGACCGGGCGGGTGTGGTGGTGGTCGGCGCGGGCATCGCCGGGGTGGCGTGCGCGACCGAGCTGGCTCGGGCCGGCATCCCGGTCGAGGTGCGCGAACGCGCCCGGGTGACCGGTGGGCGAATGGCCAGCAAGCGCTTCGACGGGCGTCCCGCCGACCTGGGTGCCGCCTACTTCACCGTCGACGACCCGGACTTCGCCGCCGTGGTCGCCGGCTGGCAGGCCGCCGGGCTGGTCCGGGAGTGGACCGACACGCTCGTCGCGTACGGGCCGCGCGGCCGGGAGCAGGTGACCGGCCCGATGCGCTGGGCCGCCCCGCGCGGGCTGCGCTCGCTCGTCGAACACCTGGCCGCCGACCTGCCGGTCACGCACGACCGGCTGATCATGGTGGTCGAGCCGGGACCCCGGGTGGACGGCCGGGCCGCCGAGGCGGTGGTGCTCGCCATGCCGGGCCCGCAGGCCGCCCTGCTGCTCGACCCGGCGCTGGAGACGGCCACCCGCGCGGTGGCGACCCAACGCTGGTCGTCCACGCTCGCCGCGGTGCTGCACTTCCCGTCCCGCCGCTGGTCCGACTTCCGGGGCGCGTTCGTCAACGACCACCCGGTGCTGAGCCTGGTCTGCGACGACGGCGACAGGCGTGGCGACGGCGCTCCGGTGCTGGTCGCGCACACCACGCCGGCGTTCGCCGCCGGGCACCTGCTCCAACCGACCGCCGCCCGGCCGGAGATCGAACAGGCCGTCCGGGACCTGCTCGGGCTGCCCGAGCCGGCCCTGTCGACCCACGTGCACCGATGGACGTACGCCCGGCCGGTGGCGACCGGCGCGGACGGCACGTTCCACCTGGACGACGACGGGATCGGCCTGGCCGGCGACGCGTTCGGCCGGCCCCGGGTGCAGAGCGCCTGGCGGTCCGGCCACGATCTCGGTCGGGCGTTGGCCGCCCGGCTGCGCGGGGACTGAGCCGCCCCCGCCGGCCGTCGGGGATCGCTCAGCCGGCCGGCACCGGCTCCCTGCCCGCACCGGTCTCGGTGCTGTCCCGGGTGCGGTCGCCCGCCCGGTCCAGTAGCTGCATGACCGGCGTCGCGGCGACCCCGTGGGCCACCACCGAGACCACCACCACCAGGCCGACGGTGGCCCAGAGCAACTCCGCCTGCGGGAAGTCCGTCTTGCTGGTGGCGTACGCCAGGTAGTAGAACGAGCCGACGCCGCGGATGCCGAACGCCGAGATCACCCAGTGCTCGGCCGGCCGGCCCGGCGCGCCGCGCAGCGACAGCCAGCCGACCAGCGGCCGGATCACCAGCACCAGGCCCAGCCCGACCAGCGCCGCCGGCCAGGTGAGCGGCGTCAGCAGCCCACCGATCACCGCGCCCCCGAACAGCAGCAGCAACAGCACGGTGAGCAGCCGTTCCACCTGCTCCGCGAAGTCGTGCAGCACGGAGTGGAACTCGCTGGTGCGTTCGGCGGCCCGGATCGCCCGGGCGGCCACGAAGACCGCCAGGAAGCCGTACCCGCCGATCACCTCGACCAGCCCGTACGCGAGGAACGTGGCGGCCAGCGCGAGGAAGCCCTCGGAGTGCTTGGCCAGCCGCAGCGTGCTCGGGGCGCGGAAGAACAGCTTGCCGAGCAGCCAGCCGACCAGCAGGCCCCCGCCCACGCCGGCGGCGAGCTTGTAGACCACGTCCACGGCCACCCACTCGGCCAACCAGTCGGACGGGGCGAGGCTGGTGCTGGCGATCGCGATGGCGGCGTAGACGAACGGGAAGGCCAGACCGTCGTTCAGGCCGGCCTCCGAGGTGAGCGCGAAGCGCACCTCGTCCTCGGAGTCCTCCACGTCGGTCGGCTCACCCACCTGCACGTCCGAGGCGAGCACCGGGTCGGTCGGCGCGAGCGCCGCCCCGAGCAGCAGCGCCGCCGCCGGCACCAGGCCGGCCCACCACCAGCCGAGCAGCGCCACCGCGGCGATGCACAGCGGCATGGCGATGGCCAGCAGCCGCCAGGTCGACGACCAGCGGGCCCAGCTCAGCGGCCGGTCGATCTTCAGACCGGCGCCCATCAGGGCGACGATCACCCCCACCTCGGTGAGGTGGGTGGTCAGCTCCGGCGAGCGCAGCGGATCCGGTGTCGGCAACCCGGTCGGCAGCGCGAAGACCAGCATGCCGAGCCCGAGGAACGCGATCGGCATCGACAGTGGCCGCTTCTCCAGCACCCGGGGCAGGATGCCCGCCAGCAGCGCACCGACGCCCAGCAGAGCGAACGCGACATCGACCGGTTCCACGACCCCACCCTTCGGCCGCCCGGCGGCCGGGCGGAGGTGGTCAGCAGTGCCCCGAACCGCTGCCGGCTAAGCCTTTCGACGCAGCGGTGTTGACCGGCGGCTCAGCCGAGGGAACCGATCGCGCTGTCCGGCAGCCCGTCGAGCAGCTCGGCCGGGTCCTCGTACACCGCCACCGCGCCGGCGCCCGCCAGCTCGGCCCGGCCGGTGCCGCCGCAGGTCAGGCCGATGCAGGGGATGTCCAGCTTGCCGGCCGCGGCGACGTCCCAGACCGAGTCGCCGACGAACACCACCCGCTCGGCGGCCAACCCCGACTGTTCCAGCGCGGCGGCCAGGATGTCGGGGGCGGGCTTGCTCTCCTTCGCGTCGGCCGAGGAGGTGACCGTGTCGATCACGTCGTCGGCGTCCAGCGCGGCGCGCAGCACCGCCACCTCGTGCTCGGCCGCCGAGGTGGCGAGCACCACCCGCAGGCCCCGGTCCGCGCAGGCGTGCAACAGCTCCCGGGCCCGGGGCAGCGGCGCGAGCCGCTCCCAGTACTCCGCGTAGAGCGCGTCGTGCGCGTCGCGCAGGCGCCCGTCGGCGTCGGTGTCCCGTTCGGCGCCGAGCAGGTGGTCGAGGAGCTTGTCCGAGCCCATGCCGATGGACCGGTGGATCCGCGCCATCGGCACCCGGTGATCGGCCTGGCGCAGCGCCTCCCACCAGCTCACCGCGTGCAGGTAGGTGGAGTCGATCAGGGTCCCGTCGACGTCGAAGAGGACGCCGTGGCGCGTGTCGTCGGTCATGGCGTGCCTCCTACCCGGGACGGATGCGGGCGACGCGCGGCTCACCCGGCCGGAATGAGGATCTCGAACCAGACCGTCGAGCCACGTACGGTCGGGTCGGTGCCCCACGCGTCGCTCAGCTCCTCGATCAGGCCGAGCCCGCGGCCACGGCTGCTCAGCGTGTCGGTCTGGGCGCGGGTGACCTGCCCCCGGGTGCCCGAGTCGGCGACCGACACCAGCAGCCGCTCCGCGCTCAGGTCGATCTCGACCCGGGCGGCGGTGCCGGCGTGCAGCAGCGCGTTGGTGGTCAGCTCGCTGGTGCAGAGCACCGCCGCGCCGACCACCGCCTCGGGCACCTGCCACTCGGTGAGCTGGGCGGTCAGCCAGTGCCGGACCCGGCTCGGCGCGGTCGGCTCGGCCGGCACCTCCATGCCGGCCGACCGGCTGGGCCGGACCGCGTGCTCCACCGCCAGCACGGCCACGTCGTCCTCGGTGGCGCCCGGCACGGCGGCGGTCGCGACCGCGCACAGCGCCCGGGGGTCGCTGCCGTTCGCGGCGCTCACCGCCGCGCCCAGCCCGGCCAGCCCGGAAGCCAGGTCCTGCCAGCGTCGCTCCACCACGCCGTCGCTGTAGAGCAGCAGCGTGTCGCCGGGACGGAACGGCACGGTGACCGGGCGCGGGACGCCGCCGAGGCCCAGCGGTGGGCCGGGCGGCACCTCGACGAACTCCGCGGCCGGGCCGGCGTCCGTCCGGCCGCGCCGGATCAGCGGCGCGGGATGGCCGGCGCTGGCCAGCGTGACCTGCTCCCGGTCGGCGTCGACCACACCGAACACGACGGTGACGAACAGCTCGTGCGTGCCGCCCTCGACGCCCAGGCTCGCCACCAGCCGGTCCAGACCGCCGAGCACCGCGTCCGGCCGGGGATCGGACAGGGCGAGCGCGCGCAGCGCGGCGCGGACCTGACCCATCCGGGCGGCGGCCTGCACGTCGTGCCCGGCCACGTCGCCCAGCACCACGCCGAGCGCGCCGGTGGGCAGCAGGAACGCGTCGTAGAAGTCGCCGCCGGCGGCGTTGCCGTCGACGCCCGGCTCGTAGCGGGCCGCGATGCGCAACCGGGGCAGGTCGGGCAGTTGCTCCGGCAGCATGCTGCGTTGCAGCAACTGGGCGGTGCCGTGCTGGGTCTCGAAGCGGCGGGCCCGCTCGGCGGCCTGGCCGATCAGCTCCGCGGACGCGGCGAGCAGCGCCCGTTCCGCCGGCGACCAGGGGCGTGGCGCCTGGTAGCCCACGGTGAGCGCGCCCCGGACCACGGTCGAGCGCAGCGGCAGCGCGGCGAGCGCCCGGATCTTCTCGTCGTGCCGGTCCGCCGCGACGTCGCGCAACGGCTGCCCGTCGGCGGTGAACGAGGGCACGCCGCTGCGCGCGGTGACCACCGCCGGCAGCGTCGCGTCGGCGCTCGTCCGGCGCCACAACGGCGGCAGCCGCTCGTCGGCCTCGTCGAGCAGCTCGCCCCGGATCCGGCGGACCAGCCGCCAGGTGGTGCCCTCGTCGACCACGAAGGAGACCCGGTCGGCGTCGAACGAGTGCAGGCAGTAGCGCAACGTCACCCGGGCCACGTCGTCCAGGGTGAGCGTGCCGGAGAGCGCCGCGGCGAAGTCGCTGAGGCTCTGCAACTGCCGGGTGAGCTGGGTGGTCTGCGCCGAGACGGTGAGCACGCCGACGATGCGGCCGGTGGAGTCCCGGACCGGGGAGTGGCCGCGGGTGAACACCGCCGGCTCGGCCGGTCCGGCGCCCTGCCGGTCGGCCGGCAGCACCGCCTCGCGCTCCAGGAACGGCTCGCCCTGCCGGTAGACGCGCGCCAGCGCCTCGCCGGCGCCGGCCTCCCGCCACACCTCGGCGAACACCTCCGCCGCCGGCCGGCCCAGCGCGTCCGGGTGCCGATCGCCGATCAACTCGGCGTAGCCGTCGTTGTAGAGCAGGACCAGGTCGTCACCGAGGAGCAGGGCCATCGGTACGGGGGAGGACAGCACCACGTCCGCCACCGCGCGCACCGCCGGGTCCCAGCGCTCCGGGGCGCCCAACGGCGTACCGGCCCACGGGTGGGCCGCCGCTCCCGGAGTGGGGGCGGACGGCGTGGGAATCCGACCGACGGTGCCTGGCATGACCGCAGCCTAACCGGCGGGTGGCCGACGGGTTCCGATCATGCGGCCACCGTCGCTGCCGGTCA
The DNA here is from genome assembly GCF_040647835.1 of Micromonospora sp. NPDC049240. Lineage (NCBI taxonomy): Bacteria > Bacillati > Actinomycetota > Actinomycetes > Micromonosporales > Micromonosporaceae > Micromonospora > Micromonospora sp. NPDC049240. The sequence goes on along the minus strand of NZ_JBEZCX010000008.1, from coordinate 207,932 downwards.
CCGTCGGCGTGAACGTTAAGGGCAGGTCAGGGCCGGTTCGGCGGGTCATGTCGGGAAATTGCCCCGGTCCGGCCCGGCGTGCTGTCCAGAGCGACGGGTATGCGGGCGGCGCAGTTCACGCGACAGGAGGGACATCATGCCGAAAACCCTCGCGGTCGGCCAGGTCGACATCAGTGCGGCCTGGACCGACTTCTGGAGGTCGGTGCTGCTCTTCGTACCGAGGGCCATCGCGTTCATCGCGATCCTCGTGGTGGGTTGGCTCATCGCCCGAGCCGTCCTCAAAATCGTGGACGCGGCACTGGAACGGGTCGGGTTCGACCGCGCCGTGGAGCGCGGCGGGATCAAGCGCGCCCTGGAACGCACCAAGTACGACGCCAGCGACATCCTGGCCAGACTGGCCTACTACGCGGTCCTGTTGTTCACCCTGCAGTTCGCCTTCGGGGTGTGGGGACCCAACGCGATCAGCGACCTGATCCGCGGGGTGGTGTCCTGGCTGCCGCGGGCCTTCGTGGCGATCGTCATCGTGGTGATCGCGGCCGCCATCGCCAACGCCGTCCGGCAGTTGGTGTCCGGCGCGCTCGGCGGGCTCTCGTACGGCCGGATCCTGGCCGACGTGGCGGCGTTCTTCATCCTGGCGCTCGGTGTCATCGCGGCGCTGAACCAGGTGGGCATCGCCACCACGGTGACCACGCCGGTGCTCATCGCGTTCCTCGCCACGGTGGCGGGAATCCTGGTCGTCGGTGTCGGCGGTGGTCTGATCAAGCCGATGCAGAACCGCTGGGACGGCTGGCTGGACCGGGTCTCGGAGGAGTCCCGGGCGTTCCGGCAGCAGCGGCAGGGGCAGCAGACCGGCCGCGGCGACTACGAGCGGCGGATGGCCGACCGGGGCGGACAGCCGGCCCCGACCGGGCCGCAGTCGTCCATGTCGGGAGCGGGCACGTACCGCTCCGGCGAGCGGGGCGACGAGACGCAGCAGTTCCGTCGGCCGGGCGGCTGACGGCAGCACGGGTGACGGGGTGTCCGCGGGGCGATCGCGGGCGCCCCGCGCCGTGTCTCAGGCCAGGTGGCGCGGGTCCAGCGCGCGGGCCAGCAGGCAGACCGCGAGCAGCCGGGTGAGCAGCCAGCCCGGCGCGGACCAGTCGACCGGCCCGACCGGCGGCGTCCAGCCGTGCTCGGACGCCGCCTCCCGCAGCCCCTCGGCGTACCCGGCGAGCGCCGCCACGGTCAGCGGCCTGCGGTCACCGTGCAGGCTGTCGCGTACCCCGGCGGCGTGCTGGTCGACCTCGGCGAGCAGCCCGGGGTTCAGGCGGGCCGCGGCCAGGCCGGCGGCGCCGACGGCGGCGGTGAGCGTGGTGAGGGTCGACCGTGCGGCCACCGCCGCGGACGGGGTCGCGACCCGGTTGTTCGGCACGCGCATGGGGACCGAGGCTAGCCCCGCGCGGACCGGGGCGACCTCGGCCGACCGGACGATGCCCGGCTCGTCCGGGCGACCCGACCCGCCTCGGCCCCGGGGATTGAGCCGCCCGCGGCGGGGCAGAAGGGAACCACGCAGACGACGCAGCCGAGTCCGCGGAGGCACACGATGGGACAGCAGGCCGACGGACCGGACCGGGCGCACCGCCGGCCGGACGGGGTGAGTGACGCCACGGTCGAGGCGCTGGGCAAGCTCGGTGAGGCGCTGGAGTGCGTCGAGCGGGCCCGCGGCCACCTCTACGAGCTGCACCAGCTCATCGGCCACGCCGATCTGATGCTGGACGAGGCGGTGGAGCGGTTCCGCTCCGCCGGCCACCCGACCATCGCCGAGCGGATCGACCGGGACCTGCTCGGCCGCAACGTGATCGCGGGTCGGTGGACGTTCCAGATCGTCGAGGACTTCGACGACGGCTACCACGCGCTCTTCCGAGAGGTGGACCGGCAGGCCCGGGACGAGCTGGTCGGGGGCCGGCGGCACCTCTACGAGGCGGAGCTGAAGGAGCGGCGCCGCAGCCGGGGACGGCCGGGGCACGAGGCGCGCCCGGCCGAACGGTGATCAGTCGGAGGAGCGGGCCTGCGCCGGGCGACGGCGGCGGGCGCCGTCGTCGGCGATGATCACGGTCGCGACCATCAACGCGACCACCACGCTGAACAGCCAGGAGCTGTCGTCGCTGAACTTCGCCGCAACGGGAGCCTGGACGGCGGCGAGCAGGAAGCCCAGCCAGGCGAGGCGGCGCTGACGATTGGAGAGGAAAGCGGAGCCCTGATCCATCCCGAAATTCTTACGCGCCGGACCCGGAGAACTGCCAGCCGTTCGGCCGATTCTGGATGGGCTGTCCGTTTTCCCGACCGTCCGTACGGCAGTTTTTGTCGTTTCGGTCGATGCGCGCTCCCGGTTCCGGGCACTCGACGGTGCCCGGAACCGGGGTAAGTCAGATGCTGTCCGGTCCGGTCCGACCGGTGGTGGACGGCCGGTACGCCCGGTCCGCGTCGGTCATCTCCCGACGCTCGGCCTCCGCGCCGGCGCCCCGGTCCACCGCCTCCGGACCGTGGCCGAACGCGGCCTCCTCACCGGCGTCGTTCCCGGTGGCGTCGTCGGCCTGGCCGTCCAGCGTCGACCGGGCGATCGCCTGGTCCAGCTCGTGCAGGGGAGTGCGGTCCTCGTCGCGCCACTGGCGGTCGTTGTCGGTCATTCCCCTGCGGTACCCGGGCCGGATGATCGCAAACGGACCACGGGCACGGCGATGGCCGCCGGCGGAGCCGGCGGCCATCGGGGTTCGTGCGGGGGAGACGCTCAGGGGGTGGGGCGGTCGACCCCGCCGCGCCAGGCGCCGGTCTCCTGACCGCGTCGCTCGATGAACTGCTTGAACCGCTCCAGGTCGCCCTTGGCCCGGCGGTCCACCACGCCCAGCTTGTCGCCGGCCTGCTCGACCACGCCGTGCGGCTCGAACTCCATCTGCAACGTGACCCGGGTGTGCCCCTCGTCGAGGCGGTGGAAGGTCACCACACCGGCCTGCTGGGTGCCGCCGGTGGACCGCCACGCCACCCGCTCGTCCGGGAGCTGCTCGGTGATCTCGGCGTCGAACTCACGCTTCACACCGGCGATCTCCACGGTCCAGTGCGTCATCGTGTCGGAGAGCTGCCGGACCTCCTGCACGCCCTCCATGAAGTGCGGGAACTCCTCGAACTGGGTCCACTGGTCGTACGCGGTCCGGATCGGGACGTCCACATCCACGTGTTCCACAACGCCGCTCATGTCGGGGTTCCTCCTGTTCCGCCGGTGTGCTGTCGCGAACCGTGGGCCGGCCCGCTCACCAGCGCGTCGTCTCGTTCCTGTGCCCGAGTGCGGCCCACACCTCGGAAACCGTCTGGTAACGCGTGTCGTCCGGCAGGCCCTCCAGGGCGGCGACGATGTCCGCCGGCGCCTCGTTCTCCCGGGCGTTGGCCACCAGCGCGTCGCGGTCGCCGGGCAGCGCCGCCATGCCGATGAACCGACCCAGCCGGCTGCGCGCCTCCACGTCCGTGGAACTCATCCCCTGCGGGGAGCCGGTGCGCAGGTCGCCGGCCGGCGCCGTGGTGGCCTCCGGCTGGTCCTCGCCGGACGGCTCGGCCTGGCGGAACTCGTCGACCCGGGCACCACCCGTGCCCGGACCCTGGACCAGGCCGCTGACCTCGCTGCTCATCTGGTCGTCGACCCTGGGCGAGTGCTTGCTGCTGCCACGTTCCATGCCCTCAGGGATGCCCCGGGGGACCGCCGGTAAACCGGAGCCGGTCCGGCGGGCCGGTCATCCGGCCCGCAACCGGGCGGGCGGTGTCAGGAGTCGGCCGGCGCGCGGGGCGGCAGCACCGGCTCCGTCGGGTCCTCGACGCCGGCCTGTATCGCCCGGCCCCGCTGCAACTCCGCGTTGACCTGCACGCCGAGCATCAGCGCGCAGTTCGACAGGTAGAGCCAGACCAGGAACGCGATCACCGCGCCGAGACTGCCGTAGGTGACGTCGTACGAGCCGAAGTTCGCCACGTAGAGGCCGAAACCGAAGGACGCCAGCACCCAGGCCAGCAGCGCCAGCCCGCCGCCCGGGGTGAGCCAGCGGAAGCGCGGCTGCCGCACGTTCGGCGCGATCCAGAACAGCAGCGACAGCAACGTCATCGCGACCAGCGCGAGCAGCGGCCACTTCGTCACCGACCAGGTGGTCCGGGCCAGGCCGCCGGCGTGCAGCCGGTCGCCCACCGCGTCGGTGACCGGGCCGCTGACGATCAGCCCGGTGGCCACCACCGCCAGCAGCAGCATGGTCACCGCCGCCATGCCGATCTGGAGCGGGCGGAGCCGGTAGAACGGCCGGCCCTCCTGGACCCCGTAGATCGCGTTGGAGGCCCGGGTGAACGCGCCGATGAACCCGGACGCGGACCAGAGCGCGCCGAGCAGACCGAAGCTCAGCAGCGCCTTCGCCGGGCCCTGCTGCTCGACCACGGTGTGCACCACGCCGACGAACGCGTCGTTGCCGACGACCGAGCCGGCGCCGATCTCCCGGGCCAGGTCGATCACGGTGTCCACCGTGCGCGGGCCGTCGGAGACCAGCCCGACCAGGGCCACCACCACGATCGTGGACGGAAAGAGCGCCAGCACCCCGTAGTAGGTGAGCGCGGCGGCCCAGTCGGCGCAGTTGTCCTTGACGAAGCCCTGGCCGCTGCGCATCAGCACGCCCCGCCAGGTGCGCCAGTCGAGCTGGCGCATCCGGCGGGGGAAGCGGGCGCGGGTCGCACCGTCGACAGTGGGTGGTGTCGTCGCCGTCATGACCGCCTCCTCCACGCGCCGGTGCGCCACCGGGGCGTGGCCGGGCGGTACCCCACGGTGGAAATCGACAAACCGTGCACCGGTTTGTCCCCCGGACCGGAGGGAACGACACCTGACACCCGACCGAGACGGAGGTGGACGAGATGCCCGGGCGCGAGGTGTTGCCCAGCACGTTGAAACGGTCCCCCGCCAAGGCGCAGCGGACCTGGGAGAAGACGCACGACTCGGCGGTCGAGACGTACGGCGAGGGGGAACGCGCGCACCGCGTCGCCTTCGCCGCGGTCAAACACGAGTACGAGAAGGTGGGCGACCACTGGGAGGCCAAGGGCCGCAAGGGCCCGAGCGACAAGCAGGCCGCCGGCGGCGGACCGGCCCGGCGCGCGCCCACGGCCGGCGGGGTGGACGCCAACGCCACCAAGGACCACCTGATGTCGGTGGCGAAGAAGCTCGACGTGCGGGGCCGCTCCCGGATGACCAAGCCGGAGCTGGTGAAGGCGATCGAGAAGGCGAACAACAACGCCACCCGCAAGGCCCGCGGCGGTCGCTGACCCGCCAGGGGTACGACGAGGGAGCCCGGGACCGCGCGGTCCCGGGCCCGCCGTTGAGGGTGCTCACCAGTGGCCGCCGCCCGGTGCCTCCAGGTGGACCACCTTCACGGTGCTGAACTCGTCGAGCAGCTCCGGGCCGTACCCGAAGCCCTGGCCGCTGCCCCGGCGCGGCTGGGCGGCCCCGCCCGGCGCGCCACCGAACACGGCGTTGAGCTTGACGGTGCCCACCGGCAGCTCCCGCCAGGCCCGCTGCGCGTGGCTCATCGAGCCGGTCAGCACGGTGGCGGCCAGCCCGTACGGCGAGTCGGCCGCGCACCGCAGCCCCTCGTCGAACGAGTCGACCAGCACCACCGGCGCGACCGGGCCGAACGTCTCCTCGCGCACCAGCGCCATCTCGTGCCGGCAGCCGTCCACGACCGTGGCCGGGTAGAACGCGCCCGGCCCGCCCGGCGCCGCGCCCCCGGTGCGGATCCGGGCGCCCTGCGCCACCGCGGCGGTGACCTGCCCGTGCACGTGGTCCCGGTGCCGCCGGTCGACGAGCGGGCCGAGCTGGGTTTCCGGGTCGCGGCCGGGGCCCATGGCGAGCGCCTCGGCACGGGCCACCAACGCGTCGACGAACTCCTCCGCGACGTCGCGGTGCACGTAGACGCGTTCCACCGCGACGCAGATCTGCCCGGCGTTGGCGAAGCAGCCCAGCGCCGCCTGCTCGGCCGCCCAGACCGGGTCGACGTCGGCGTCCACCAGCAGCGGGTCGCTCCCGCCGTTCTCCAGCAGCACCTTGGCGCCGGTCCGCGCGCCCGCGGCGGCGATCGCCCGGCCGGTGCCGGTCGAGCCCACGTGGGCCACCACGTCCAGCTCCTGCCCGGCCAGCGTCGCGCCCACCTCGCCGCCGCCGGTGAGCAACGACAGCACGCCGGCCGGCAACGCCGAGTCCAGCGCCCGGGCCAGCAGCCAGCCGGTGCCCGGGGTGCGTTCGCTCGGCTTGAACACCACCACGTTGCCGGTCACCAGCGCCGCGCCGAGCAGGCCGCAGGAGACCGCCACCGGATCGTTCCACGGCGTGATCGCGGCGACCACGCCGCGCGGCTCCGGGGCCATGAAGTCCACCGCGGCGTGGCCGCCGTGCAGCGTCCGGCCGCCCCGCAGCGGGGCCAGCTCGGCGTACTGCCGGAGCGTGCCGACGCCCGCCGCCACGCCGCCGCGGGCGTCGTCGAGCGGTTTGCCCATCTCCGCGGTGGTCGCCTCGGCCAACTCGTCGGCCGCCGCCTCGACCGCGTCCGCGGCCCGGTGCAGCGCGGCGGCCCGCTCGGCCGGGGCGGTCGCCGCCCACTCCGCCGCCGCGCCCCGGGCCGCCTCCACCGCCTTGGCCACCTCGTCCACGCCGGCCACCGGCGCCCGGGTCACCGGCGTCCCGTCGGCCGGATCGTGGACGACCAACTCGCCGCCCTCGCCCCCGGCACCCCACACCCCACCTATGAGCTGCGCAACCGTGTACATGCCCGTGGTTGCCCCGGTCCGGGCCGGACAAACGCGTTTTGCCCGGTCACCGGCCGGGTAGGCGGATCGGATGACTTCCACCGCCGACGCCGTCGTCATCGGGGCCGGGCACAACGGGTTGGTGGCGGCCAACCTCCTGGCGGACGCCGGCTGGGACGTGCTGGTCCTGGAGGCCACCGAGGCGCCCGGCGGCGCGGTGCGTTCCGCGCACGTGACCGCCCCGGGCTACCTCAGCGACCTGTACAGCTCCTTCTACCCGCTCGGCTTCGCCTCCCCGGTGCTGCGCGGGCTGAACCTGGACCGCCACGGCCTGTCCTGGACCAACGCCCCCGACGTGCTGGCGCACCTGCTCCCCGACGGGCGGGCCGCGGTGGTCAACCGCGACCTGGACACCACCGCCGCGTCGCTGGAGGCGTTCGCCCCCGGCGACGGGGAGCGCTGGCGGCACGCGTACGCCGACTGGCTCCAGGTGGCGGAGCCGATGCTGGACGCCATCACCAGCCCGTTCCCGCCGGTCCGCGGCGGGGTGGGACTGTTGCGCCGGCTGCGGGTCGCCGGCGCGCTGCGGCTGGCCCGCCGGCTCGTGCTGCCGGTGCGCAAGCTCGGCGCGGAACTCTTCGAGGGTGAGGGCGGGCCGGCACTGCTGGCCGGCTGCGCGCTGCACACCGACCTGTCCCCGGAGGAGGCCGGCTCCGGCGTGTACGGCTGGCTGCTCGCCATGCTCGGCCAGCAGGTCGGCTGGCCGGTGCCGGTGGGCGGCGCGCAGCGGATCACCGACGCGCTGGTGGCCCGGCTGGTGGCGCGCGGCGGCCGGATCGAGTACGACGCCCGGGTCGAGCGGGTGCTCACCGCCCGGGGCCGGGCCATGGGGGTGCGGACCGCGGACGGGGCGGACTGGCGGGCGCGCCGCGCCGTGCTCGCCGACGTCCCCGCCCCGGCGCTCTACCTGGACCTGGTCGGCGCGGCGGCGCTGCCGCCCCGGCTGGTCGAGGATCTGGCGCACTTCAAGTGGGACGGCTCCACGCTCAAGGTCGACTGGGCGTTGTCGGCGCCGGTGCCGTGGCGGAACCGGGACGTCGCCGGCGCCGGCACCGTGCACCTCGGCGCGGACCTGGACGGCCTCACCACGTACGCCGCGGAACTGGCCCGGGGCGAGGTCCCGGTGGACCCGTTCCTGCTGGTCGGACAGATGACGGTGGCCGACCCGAGCCACTCGCCGCCGGGCACCGAGTCGCTGTGGTCCTACACCCACCTCCCGTTCCGCCGGAACTGGCGGGCCGAGGAGATCGCCGGGCACGTGGAGCGGATGGAGGAGGTGCTGGAGGCCGCCGCGCCGGGCTTCCGCGCGTCCGTCGTCGGGCGGCACGTGGCCGGTCCGGCCGATCTGGAGGCGGCCGAGCCGAGCCTGGTGGGCGGCGCGTTGGGCGGCGGCACCGCGGCCGCGTACCAGCAGCTCTTCCTGCGGCCGATCCCGGGACTCGGCCGGGCGGACACCCCGGTGGACCGGCTCTACCTGGCCAGCGCCTCGGCCCACCCGGGCGGTGGGGTGCACGGCGCGCCGGGCGCGAACGCCGCCCGCGCCGCGCTGGCCCGCGACCGCGCGTTCACCGGCCAGGTGTACGCCCGCGCGATCGCCGCCGCCCACCGCACCGTCTACCCCTGACGCCGCGCTGCCGCTGCCCCTGCCCCTGCCCCTGCCCCTGCCCGCGGTCCGGGCCCGGTGCCCGGCGCGCCTGACGCCCGACCGGGCGTCTCCCTGGCGGGATGATGCCATCACGGAAGGTAGTCGTTGTTGGGGGTCAGTGAGTGTCCATCCGCCGCCTTTGCTCTGCAGCCATCGACGCATCGGTGACGCAACGTGCCGACGGCGGGTCGCGTGCCGGCCGAACGGAAACGCTCGGTCGCAGGTCAGCGCGGTGCTGCGTCGAAGGCTGCAGAGCAAAGGCGGCGAGCATGTCACCTTACCGACGGCAAAGAAATCACGCTGCGTCATGTTGACGCAGCGTGATGGCTTGGCGTGCGACGGCTCGGTCAGGAGTCGATGTTGCGGTGGCGGGTGCGCAGCTTGAACGGCATCAGCGCGCTCTCGATCTTGGTGGCCGTGGTCATCTTCGAGTCGCCCTCGCGGCGCTCCTCGAAGCGGATCGGCACCTCCAGGATGGTGTGACCCAGCTTCGTGGCGAGGTAGTGCATCTCCACCTGGAAGCTGTAACCGTTGGACTGCACCCGGTCCAGCCCGATGGCGCGCAACGCGTCGGCCCGCCAGATCTTGAAGCCGGCGGTCAGGTCGCGGATCCGCACCCGCAGCAGCGTGTGCACGTAGAGGTTGGCCCAGCCGCTGAGCGCGCGACGGTAGAGCGGCCAGTTCTCGTCCAGCTCGCCGCCGGGCACGTAGCGGGAGCCGATGACCACGGACGCCTGGGTGGAGAGCAGCGCGCCGAGCATGCCGGGCAGCGCCTCCGGCGGGTGCGACATGTCCGCGTCCATCTGGGCGACGTACTCCGCGCCGTCGTCGATCGCGCGGCCGATGCCGTCCACGTACGCCCGGCCGAGGCCCTCCTTGCCGGGGCGGTGCACCACCAGCACCCGGTCCGGGTGCTCGATGGCCAGCTTGTCGGCGACCTCGCCCGTGCCGTCGGGGGAGTTGTCGTCCGCGACGAGCACCTTCAACCCGGGCAGTGGCAGCGCGAGGAGGCGCTCGACCAGCACCGGGAGGTTGCCCGCCTCGTTGTAGGTCGGAACGACGACGGTCAGGCGCGCGTCCGCCCACGGGGAGGGCAAGTGCACGGGTTCGATCATCACGGACTTCCTCGGTCGGCCGACAGGTTCACCTCAGAGGGTAGCCAGTCCGCTTTCCGGCGTCCGCACAGACGCCCCGCGATCGACGGCTCACCGCTCCGACTTCTGTCGCGTCGCGATGTCGGAGAGCCGGGCCAGCGTCTCCCGGTTCCGTAGATGCAGCACGAGGTCGTTCAGCTTGGTCCGGACCCACCGCAGCGGTCCGGCCGCGAAGTCCTCGCCGAGGGTGACCCGGGTCCGGCCGTCGTCCAACGGCTCCAGGACGAACGCCACGACCGCCTCGCCGGCCGGCCAGAGCCCGGCGCGCAGCACCAGCCGATGCGGCGCCTGACACTCCAGCACCGTGGACTTGTCCTGGAGCGAGAACGGCCACGGGCCGGCCCGGTGGTGCAACCGGCTGCCCACCCGGGGCCAGGTGTCGTCCACGTCCCGCACATGGGCGGTGCCCACCACCCAGTCGCTGTACGTCCAGCCGTCGGCCAGCACCTCGAAGACCCGGTCCGGGGGCGCATCGATCACTTTTTCCACAACCGCCACGAGTGTCCGGTACCCCGGGGCGGCCGTCGCTAACGGCAGCCGGGTTAGCTTCTCGGAGGCGGCGGGTAACCGGGGCTGACGTTTACTCCTCGGGGGGTCGGGAACCCGCCGCCCGTGCGACGGGACCACGAGCGGGATCAGTGCAGGTCAGCCCGGGTTTACCCGGGTGCTGACCGGCTCCCGTCCGGCCTGTACGAGGCGGTGCTGCTGGACCGCGACGGCACGCTGGTGGAGGACGTGCCGTACAACGGTGACCCGGAGAAGGTCCGGCCGGTGCCGGGCGCCCGGGAGGCGCTGGACCGACTGCGCGCGGCCGGGTTGCGGCTGGCCGTGGTCACCAACCAGTCCGGCCTGGCCCGGGGCTGTTTCACGGCGCACGACCTGCACCGGGTCAACGCCCGGGTCGAGGAGCTGCTCGGCCCGTTCGACAGCTGGCAGATCTGCCCGCACGCGGAGCCGGACCGGTGCGCCTGCCGCAAGCCGGCGCCGGGGCTGGTGCACGCCGCCGCGCGTGCGCTCGGCACCACGGCGAGCCGGTGCGTGCTGATCGGGGACATCGGCGCCGACATGGCCGCCGCCGCGGCCGCCGGCGCCGCCGGCGTCCTGGTGCCGACGCCCGCCACCCGGGCCGCCGAGGTGGCCGCCGCGCCGACCGTCGCCGCCGACCTGCCGGACGCGGTGGACACCGTGCTGACCCGGATGCGGCTGGTGGCCGCGCCGGCGCCCGACCGTCGGCGTCGCGCCGGCACCGTGCTGGTGGTCCGCAGCGACGCGGCCGGGGACGTACTGGTCACCGGTCCCGGCATCCGGGCCGTCGCGGCCGGCGCCCGCCGGGTGGTGCTGCTCTGCGGTCCCCGCGGCCGGGCCGCCGCCGAACTCCTGCCCGGCGTCGACGAGATCGTCGAATGGCCGTTGCCCTGGATCGACGCCCCCGCCCCACCGGTCGACCCCACCGCCATCCACGCGCTCACCGACCGGCTCGCCGCCGTGCACGCCGACGAGGCGGTCGTCTTCACCAGCTTCCACCAGTCCCCGCTGCCCCTGGCCCTGCTGCTGCGCCTGGCCGGCGTGCCCCGGATCAGCGCCGTCAGCGACGACTACCCCGGCGCCCTGCTCGACGTGCGCCACCGCGTCCCGGTCGGCGTGCCCGAACCCGAACGCGCGCTCTCCCTCGCCGCCGCCGCCGGCTACCCGCTGCCCGAGGACGACGAACCCGCGCTCCGCCTGCGCACGGACCGGTTGTCGCCCGTCCCGGCGGCGGCCGGAGCGCCCGGCTACGTGGTGCTGCACCCGGGCTCCTCGGTGGAGACCCGGGCCTGCCCGGTCGAGCTGGCCACCCGGGTGGTCCGGGTGCTCGGCGCCGCCGGCCACCGGGTGGTGGTCACCGGCGGGCCGGACGAGCGGGAGCTGACCGCGCGGGTGGCCGCCGCCGGCGGCGTCGACCTGGGTGGCCGGACCGGGCTGGCCGAGCTGGCCGCCGTGATCGCCCGGGCCGGCGCGCTGGTGGTGGGCAACACCGGTCCGGCGCACCTGGCCGCCGCGCTGGGCGTGCCCGTGGTCAGCCTGTTCGCCCCCACCGTCCCGTTCGGCCAGTGGGGACCGTACCGGGTTCCGACCGTCCGCCTCGGCGACGCGGGCGCGGCCTGCCGGGACACCCGCGCCACCACCTGCCCGGTCCAAGGCCACCCCTGCCTCTCCGCGGTCGAGCCGGGCCGGGTGCTGGAGGCGCTGCGGCTGCTCGGGGTGGCCGGATGAACATCCTGCTGTGGCACGTGCACGGGTCCTGGACCACCTCGTTCGTGCACGGCAAGCACCGCTACCTCATCCCGGTCAACCCGGCGCGCGACGCCTACGGACTCGGCCGGGCGCGCACCTACCCCTGGCCCGACAACGCCGTCGAGGTCACCGCGGAACAGCTCCGCACCACCGACGTCGACGTGGTCGTCCTGCAACGCCCCGAGGAACTCGACCTGGCGACCGAGTGGCTCGGCCGCCGCCCCGGCCGCGACCTCCCGGCCGTCTACGTCGAACACAACACCCCCAAGGGCGACGTCCCGAACACCCGCCACCCGATGGCCGACCGCGACGACCTGCTGCTCACCCACGTCACCGGATTCAACGAACTGTTCTGGGACAACGGCGCCACCCGCACCACAGTGGTGGAACACGGCGTCGTCGCACCCGCGGTCGAATGGACCGGCGAACTCGACCGCCTCGCCGTGGTGATCAACGAACCGGTACGCCGCTGGCGGGTCACCGGCACCGACCTGCTCGCCCGGTTCGCCGCGGTCGCCCCGCTGGACGTCTACGGCATGAGGGTGGCCGGGCTCGCCGCCCACCTCGGCCTGCCCGAGGACCGCCTGACCAGCCACGACGACGTGCCGCAGCACGCCATGCACGCCGAGCTGGCCAAGCGTCGCGCCTACCTGCACCTGTGCCGCTGGACCTCGCTCGGCCTCAGCCTGATCGAGGCCATGACGATCGGCATGCCGGTGATCGCGCTGGCCACCACCGAGGCCGTCGAGGCGGTACCGCCCGACGCCGGAGTGCTCTCCACCCGGGTCGACGTGCTGCTCGACGCCGCCCGGGGCCTGCTGGACGACCCGGCGGCCGCCCGCCGCGCGGGCGCCGCGGCCCGGGCCGCCGCCCGCGACCGCTACGGCCTGGAGCGTTTCCTCGCCGACTGGGACCGGCTGCTGGAGGAGGAAGTATGCGCATCGCGATGATCTCCGAACACGCCAGCCCGCTCGCCGTCCTCGGCGGGGAGGACGCCGGCGGCCAGAACACGCACGTCGCCGAACTCTCCGCCGCGCTCGCGGCAGCCGGACACGACGTCCGCGTGCACACCCGCCGCGACGCGGTGGACCTGCCGGTGACCGTGGCCGCCCCGGACGGGTACGAGGTGGTGCACGTGCCCGCCGGCCCGGCCGAGCCGGTGGCCAAGGACGACCTGCTGCCGTACATGCCGGCGTTCTCCGACTGGCTGACGGACCGGTGGCGCACCGAAGACTGGCAGCCCGAGGTGGTGCACGCGCACTTCTGGATGAGCGGGCTGGCCGGGCTCGCGGCGGCCCGGCGCACCGGCGTGCCGATCGTGCAGACGTACCACGCGCTCGGCACCGTCAAACGCCGCCACCAGGGCGCCCAGGACACCAGCCCGCCGGGGCGCGTCGACCACGAACGCGAGTTGGGCCGCGCGGTGGACCGGGTGGTCGCCCAGTGCCAGGACGAGGTCGCCGAACTGGTCCGGCTCGGGGTGCCGCGGTCCCGGATGACCGTCGTGCCGTCGGGGGTGAACCTGTCCACCTTCGACCCGCTGGGCCCGGTCGCCGACGCCGACGGCGGCCGGGCCCGCATCCTCACCGTCGGACGGCTGGTCGAGCGCAAGGGCTTCCAGGACGTCATCCGCGCCACCGCGCTGGTGCCGGACGCCGAGTGCGTGGTGGTCGGCGGCCCGCCCGCCGGGCTGCTGGAGACCGACCCGTACGCGATGCGGTTGCGGGCGCTGGCCCGGTCGCTCGGCATCGCCGACCGGGTACGCCTGGTCGGCGCCGTGCCGCGTGAGGAGATGGGCCGCTGGTACCGCTCCGCCGACGTGCTGGTGGCCGCCCCCTGGTACGAGCCGTTCGGGCTCACCCCGCTGGAGGCGATGGCCTGCGGCGTACCGGTGATCGGCACCGCGGTCGGCGGGCTGATCGACACGGTGGTGCCCGGCCGCACCGGCGACCTGGTGCCGGCCCGCGACCCGGGGGCGCTCGGCGCGGCGATCCGGGGCCTGCTGGCCGACCGGATCCGCCGCTTCGCCTACGCCACGGCGGCGCTGGAACGGGCCCGGACCCGCTACTCGTGGGCAACCGCGGCCGAGCGCCTCGGCGCGCTGTACGGCGAGGTGGCCGGCGTGCGTCGACCCACCCGGGTGGTCGCCTGATGACGGCCGCCCCGACGGCCGGCGGGACGGTGCTGGCGGACCACCTGACCCGGCTGGCCGGCGCGTTGCCGCCGCTGCGCGAGGCGGAACACCTGCTCGCCCGCTGGGGCGGGGAGCTGGCGCACCGCCTCGCCGCCGGCGGCCGGTTGCTGGTGGCCGGCAACGGCGGCAGCGCCGCCGAGGCCCAACACCTCACCGCCGAACTCGTCGGCAAGCTCCGCCACGACCGTCAACCCCTGTCCGCCATCGCCCTGCACGCCGAGACCAGCGCCCTCACCGCCATCGCCAACGACTACGGCTACGACGAAGCCTTCGCCCGCCAGGTCCGCGCCCACGGCCGACCCGACGACCACCTCCTCCTGCTCTCCACCAGCGGCACCAGCACCAACCTCCTGACCGCCGCGCACGCCGCCCACGACACCGGCCTGCGCTGCTGGGCCTTCACCGGACCCGCCCCCAACCCCCTCGCCGACCTCTGCCACGAGCGGCTGGCGGTCGACTCACCGGACGCCCAGGTGGTGCAGGAACTGCACCTGGTGGCCGTGCACGTGCTCTGCGAGTACGTCGACCGGGCGTTGCCGGCGGCGCTGGCCGCCCGGACCCCGGCCGGCCCGGTGCGCACCGGCGTCGAGGTGGTGCTCGGCGACCCGGCTCCGGAGGTGCAGACCCGATGAGGAGGTCGAGCATGGCGGGACCCGTGGTGGTGCTCGGTGACACGCTGCTGGACCGGGACGTCGAGGGGGCGGTGAACCGGCTCTGCCCGGACTCCCCGGTGCCGGTGCTCGACGAGACCGCGTCCGTCGACCGCCCCGGCGGGGCCGGCCTGGCCGCCGTGTTCGCGGCCGCGCTGGGCGCCGAGGTCGCGCTGGTCACCGCCGTCGCCGACGACGCCGGCGGGGCCCGGCTCGGCACTCTGCTCGCCGCCGCCGGGGTGCAGCTCTACGCGCTTCCGCTGGCCGGGGCCACGCCGGAGAAGGTCCG
The DNA here is from genome assembly GCF_040647835.1 of Micromonospora sp. NPDC049240. NCBI lineage: Bacteria > Bacillati > Actinomycetota > Actinomycetes > Micromonosporales > Micromonosporaceae > Micromonospora > Micromonospora sp. NPDC049240. The sequence goes on along the minus strand of NZ_JBEZCX010000008.1, from coordinate 192,877 downwards.
GCTGCGGGCGCGCGGGCGGGTGCTGCTGCGCCACGACCGGGGTGGGCCGACCGGGGTGCCGGGGGAGCCGGGGGAGGCCGTGCGGCGGCTGCTCGCCGGCGCGTCCGCGGTGCTGGTCAGCGACTACGGCCGGGGCGTCGCCGGGCACCCCGCGTTGCGTGCCGCGCTGGCCGCCACCCGGGCGCCGGTGGTGTGGGACCCGCACCCGCGCGGCCCGGCTGCCGTGCCCGGGGTGCACCTGGCCACCCCCAACGAGCCGGAGGCCCGGGACCTGGCCAAGACGCCGCCGGGCGGGTCCCGGCTGGCGAACGCGTCCCGGAGCGCGCAGGCGTTGCGCCGGCGTTGGCAGGCCGGCGCGGTCGCGGTCACGTTGGGCGGGGACGGCGCGTTGCTCTGCCACGCCGGTTCCACCCCGCTGGTGGTCCCGGCGCCGCCCGCCGAGGGGGACACCTGCGGCGCGGGGGACCGGTTCGCCGCCGCGGCCACGCTGGCGCTGGCCCGGGGCGCGCTGGTGTCCGAGGCGGTGCAGGAGGCGGTCGCCGAGGCGTCCGCGTACGTGGCCGGCGGAGGCGTGACCACGGCGTTGCCGGCGCCGGTCCGGGCCGTCGCCCCGACGGTGGTCGCCGCCGGTGGGGACCGGATCGGCGCGGTCGCCGCCGGCGAGGTGCTGGCCCGGGTACGCGCCGCCGGCGGCACCGTGGTGGCCACCGGCGGCTGCTTCGACCTGCTGCACGCCGGGCACGTGGCGACGCTCCAGGCGGCCCGGCAGCTCGGCGACTGCCTGGTGGTCTGCCTCAACTCCGACGCGAGCGTGGCCGGGCTCAAGGGGCCGGAGCGCCCGGTGGTGCCGCAGGGCGACCGCAGCCGGCTGCTCGCGGCGCTCGGCTGCGTCGACGCGGTGCTGGTCTTCGACGAGCCGACCCCGCACGCGGCGCTGTCCTGGGTGCGTCCGGACATCTGGGTTAAGGGCGGTGACTACGCCAGCGGCGGCGGCGCGGAGACGCTGCCGGAGTCGGCGATCCTGGCCCGCTGGGGCGGCCACACGGTGGTGGTGCCGTACCTGGCCGGGCGGTCCACCACCGACATGATCGCCGCGGCCCGCGCCGGCCGCGGCAGCGCCGGCTGGCCGGCCGGCCCGGTCGCGGAGACCGGTCCGGAGCCGGTCGTCCGGTCCACGGCGAAGGGAGCACGATGAACGCGCCTCGCAACCGGCCCGGTGCCGGGCCGACCGTGCTGGTCACCGGCGGGTCCAGCGGCCTCGGCGCGGCGGTGGTCGCGGCCGTGGCCGGCGCCGGTGGCCGGCCGCTCGTGCTGGACCGGCAGCGCCCCGCCGACGGGGTGCCGTGGGTCGAGTGCGACCTGGCCGACACCCGGGCCGCCGAGGCCGCCACCCGGGACCTCGCGGAACGCTCCGGCGGCCTGGACGCGGTGGTCACCGCCGCCGGCCTGGACGTGCCCGGGAAGCTGGCCGACGTGCCGGCGGAGACCTGGGAACGCATCGTCACGGTGGACCTGCTCGCCACCGCTGCGGTGATCCGGGCCGCGTTGCCCTTCCTGGAGGAGTCCCGGGGCACCATCGTCACGGTCGCCTCCACGCTCGGCGTCAAGGCGGTCGGCGACGCGACCGCCTACTGCGCGGCGAAGTTCGGGGTGGTCGGGTTCACCCGGGCGCTCGCCGCCGAGCTGGCCGGCGCGGTCGGGGTGACGCTGTTGATCCCCGGCGGCATGCGCACCGCGTTCTTCGACGAGCGCGACGAGCAGTACCGGCCCGGGCCGGACGCCGTGCTCAACGAGCCGGCCGACACCGCCGCCGCGGTGCTGTTCGCGCTCTCCCAGCCCGCCGGCTGCGCGGTCCGCGAGCTGGTGGTCTGCGCCGAGCGGGAGTCGTCGTACCCGTGATCCTGGTGCTGCGCGCGCTCGGGGTCGGTGACCTGGCCACCGCGGTCCCGGCGCTGCGTGGCCTGCGCGCCGGGCTGCCCGGCCGGGAGTTGGTGCTGGCGGCCCCGGCCTGGCTGGCACCGCTGGCGGCGCTGACCGGGGCGGTCGACCGGGTGCTGCCCACCACGGGACCGGACCGGATCCGGTGGACCGGGCCGCCGCCCGAGGTGGCGGTGAACCTGCACGGTCGGGGACCGGAGTCGCATCGGGCGCTGGCCGCCGTCCGGCCGGGCCGGCTGGTCGCCTTCCGGAACCCGCCGGCCGGCCACCTCGACGGTCCGGCCTGGGACGCCGACGAGCACGAGGTGCGTCGCTGGTGCCGGCTGCTGCACGCGTACGGCCTGCCGGCGGACGCCGGGGACCTGGCGCTGCGGCGGCCGGCCGCGGTCGGCGTACCGGCCGGCGTGACGGTGCTGCACCCGGGCAGCAAGGTGCCGGCGAAGCGCTGGCCGGCGGCCCGTTTCGCGGGGCTGGCGCGGGTGCTCACCGCGCGCGGCCACCGGGTGGTGTTGACCGGTTCGGCAGACGAGCGGGCGCTGGCCGCCCGGGTGGCCCGCGACGCCGGCCTGCCGCCGACGGCGGTGCTGGCCGGGCGGACCGGCCTGACCGAGCTGGCCGCGCTGGTGGCCGACGCCCGGGTGGTGGTGAGCGGCGACACCGGCGTGGCGCACCTGGCCACCGGGTACCGGACCGCCTCGGTGGTGCTGTTCGGCCCGGTGTCGGCGGCACTCTGGGGCCCGCCGCCGGAGCGGCGCCGGCACCTGGTGCTCGGCCGCGTCGAGGCCGCCGGATCCGACCCGGATTCGACCGGTTCCGGCGGGGTAGGAACGCATCCGGCGTTGGATGCCATCGGGATCGACGAGGTGGTGGCGGCGGTGGCCGAGGTGGAACGGGTCTCCGGTGCGGTTGCGGCGTAGCGACCCGGGCCGGGCGGGGTACGCCCGGCGGCGGCGCGGCAAGGGCTGGCTCTTCCTGGACGCGACTGGCGAACCGGTGCGCGACGCCGACGAGCTGGCCCGCCTGCGCGAGCTGGTGGTGCCGCCCGCCTGGCGGGACGTGTGGCTCTCGCCGCACCCGAACGGGCACATCCAGGCCACCGGCATCGACGCGGCCGGCCGCAAGCAGTACCTCTACCACCCGCAGTGGCGGCGCAAGCGGGACGAGGCGAAGTTCGACCACGTGCTGGAGGTGGCCCACCGGCTGCCGGCGCTGCGGGACCGGGTCGCGCACGACCTGACGCTGCGTGGGCTGCGGCGGGAGCGGGTGCTGGCCACCGTGACCCGGCTGCTCGACATGGGCGCGTTCCGGGTGGGCAGCGACCAGTACGCGACCGGCGACGACCCCACGTTCGGCGTGGCGACGCTGCGACCGGAGCACGCCCGCTCCCGCGGCGGGTGCGTGGTGTTCGAGTTCCCGGCCAAGGGCGGCATCGACCAGGTCCGCCGCGTCGAGGACGCGGAGCTGTGCCAGGTGCTGCTCAACCTGCGCCGGCGGCGGCGCGCCCAGGAGCGGCTGTTCGGCTACTGGGACGGTCGCGCGTGGCGCGACGTGCGCAGCGACGAGGTGAACGACTACCTGCGCGACGCCAGCGGTGGGGAGATGACCGCGAAGGACTTCCGCACCTGGCACGCCACCGTGCTGGCCGCCGCCGAGCTGGCCTCGGTGGGCCCGCAGCGGTCCGCCACCGCGCGCCGCCGGGCGGTGGCGGTGGTGATGCGCTCGGTCGCCGAACTGCTCGGCAACACGCCGACGGTGGCCCGCACGTCGTACGTGGACCCGCGCGTGGTCGACCTGTACCACGGCGGGGTGCTGGCGCCGGTGCAGCCGGAGATGCCGCGCGAGGCGGTGGAGAAGTCGGTGCTGGCGCTGCTGGAGGAGGAGGCGGCCGACTGACCCCCGACCGGCCCCGTCGGTCCTGGGGGGAAAGCGACGGGGCCGGAACCCGGGTGCCGTCCGATGCGGCGCGAGGGGATCACCGGGCGGCCGCCCGCGGCTGGACCGCCGCGGGCGCCACGCCACGGCCCCCCGTTACCAGCGGGTCGTCACCGTCGCCGGTGGCGGCCCGGGTTCATTGTGTCCGGGTCGAGTTGACTTCGGATGCCGTGCTGTTGACGATCCGTGCCTGTTCCAGGTGACGCGTCCGGAACGCCTGCGGCGTCTCCGCCTGGGTGGCCCGGAAGGCGCGGCTGAAGTGGGCCTTGTCCCGGAACCCCCAGCGGCCGGCGATGACTTGGATCGACCGGTCGGCCAGCGCCGGGTCGGCGAGGTCGCGCCGGCACCGGGCCAGCCGCTCGTCCCGGATGTACGCCGCGACGGTGGTCTCCTCGTCCTCGAAGAGCCGGTGCAGGGACCGCACCGACAGGTGGTGGGCGTCGGCGATCGTGCCGGGGCCCAGCGTCACGTCGCCGAGGTGCTGCCGGACGTACGCGTGCACCTGGGCGAGCAGCGCGCGGCGCCGGACGTCGGTCGGCACCGCCTCCTCGGAGACCAGGTGGCGACCGAGCAGCGTGGCGATCAGGTCGAGCGCGACGCCGCCCAGCCGGTCCGCGTCGACCGCGTGGTACTGGTCCGGATGGCTGGTGATCCGGATGAGGTAGTCGGCCAGCAGCGCGCCGATCCCCTCGGCGCCGGACATCCGGCTGGCGAACAGCGGGGTGAGCCGGCGGTGCGGCAGCGGCAGCGCGTCGTACGGGATGAGCGCCGCGATCGACGCGGCGGACCGGTCGTCGGCACGGTCGGTGTGGTGGCTGAGTTCCTGCGGCCGGGCGCAGTCGTAGAAGGTGAGGTCGCCCGGTGGGCAGACCCCCCGCTGCCCGTCCTGGTCGGCGATGCCGGTGCCGTTGAGCGTCAGCGCCAGCACGTAGCAGTCGGCGTCGGAGCGGCTGATCAGCTTGCGGGTCCGGATGCCGTCCAGCGACGGGTAGCGGTGCCGGATGAGCTGGATCGGCCCCAGTTCGAGGAACTCGGCCCGCGCCTCGAAGTTGTCGGCGTGCTCGGTGTGGACGCGCATCAGCGTGGGCGTCTGGGCGAGCATCTCCAGCCAGAGCCCGAAGCGGTCGGCGGCGGGTATCTGCGCCGTGTCGAAGATCTGCGCTTGCATCGGTGTGTCCATGAACGACCCCCGTGGTCTGTCGACATCCCTCCACAAACACGACGCCCCACGGGGCCGAAATGCGGCACCCGTGGGGCGTGACGTCCGTCATTGACGAACGTGGAAGCCTCTGTTAACTCTGCGTTCAGTCGTTGAGCACGTGGGAGAGTCGGTCCCGGAACCGGCGCTCGGAGTCGCTCACCACGTCCCCGCCGATGCCCAGGATGCCGCCGGTGGAGGCGGCGCCCACCACCTGCTCGGCGATCTCCACCAGCCAGTGCCGGTACGCTCCGGCCTGCCCCTCGTCCACCTTGCCGGTGAGCAGGGCGGAGGCCTGGCCGGCCCGGGTGAGCACGTCCTCGATCATCGCGGTCGGGTCGTCCGGCGTGATGACCGGCAGTTCCGCGCCGGTCTCCGGGTCGCCGACCCGGGAGACGATCTCGCCGGCCACGGCGGCCACCAGCGGGCTGGCCGACTCCCGGCCGGCGGCGATGGTCTCCAGCCCGGCCGCGTTCTCGGCCATGGTGCGCCGGGTGCCGTCGGACTCGGCGGCCGCCGCCGCGGTGAGCACCGACTGCGGCAGCCCCACCAGCAGCCCCCACTCCTCGTCCGAGACGCCGAACCGGGTGTACGCCGGCTGCTCGATCACGATCAGGTTCCTTTCGCCGCGGTCGTCGTTGTCGACGGGCACCGTCGCGGTGCCCGAATCAGGCTAGTCCAGCTCCAGCAGGCCCTGTTCGGACACCACGCGCACGGACAGCGTCTTGTAGCCCACCTCGTCGAAGAGCACCGTCATCCGGCCCTCCTCATAGCTGAGCACCAGGCCCGACCCCCACTCGGCGTGGCGGACCTGACTGTGCACCGGGAACGGCCCGACCGCGCCGTCGTTGGCCACGCTGGTGCCGGCGTGGCAGTTGTCGCAGTGGCCGCAGACCTCGCTCATCTGCTCACCGAAGTACGCCAGCAGCGCCTGCCCGCGGCAGCCGGTGGTCTCGGCGAACGCGCGCATCATGTCGGTCCGCGACCGGGTCACGGTCTGCTGCCGTTCGGCCTCGGCGCGCGCGGCCCGGCCGGCCTCGGCGGCGTCCGGCGCGTAGCGGGGCACCCCGACGCGTTGCCGGGCGCGGGGCTCGGCGGCGCCGATCTGCTCCAGCAGGGAGAGGTACTGGCCGAGCTTGCGCGGGCCCAGCCCGGTCAGCTCACGCAGTTCCTTGCGGGTGCGGGCCTTGCTCCGCAGCACCGCGGCCAGGTCGGACAGTTCCTTCTCGTCGGGCAGCCCGCCGCTGAAGTAGCGCTGGAGGCCGACGTCCTCGGAGCGCCACAGCAGCAGCACCCGGGACGGGGAGCCGTCCCGGCCGGCGCGGCCGATCTCCTGGAAGTAGCTGTCCGGCGAGTCGGGCAGCGCCATGTGCACCACCCAGGCGATGTTCGGCTTGTCGATGCCCATGCCGAACGCCGAGGTGGCCACCATGATGGGCACCCGGTCGGCGAGGAACGCCTCGTGCAGCTCGTGCCGCGCCGCGGTGGGCATGCCGCCGTGGTAGAACTCGGACGGGAAACCTGCCTTGGTCAGTCGCTCGGCCAGTTCCTCGGCCGCGCGCCGGGTCGGCACGTAGATGATGCCGGGCCGCTCGTCGTCGCGCAGCAGCGCGACCAGCCGCCGCCACCGGTAGTCCTCGGTCGGGCAGTGGGCCACCTCGAGGAACAGGTTCGGCCGGTCCAGCCCGGAGACCACCACCTCGGGCTCGCGCAGCCGCAGCCGGGCGATGATGTCGTCGCGCACCGGGGGCGAGGCGGTGGCGGTCAGCGCCACCACCGGCGGCCGGCCGAGCCCGTCGATCAGGTGGCCGAGCGCGAGGTAGTCCGGCCGGAAGTCGTGGCCCCAGGACGAGATGCAGTGCGCCTCGTCGATCGCCACCAGCGCCGGGGACAGCGAGCGGACCTCGGCCAGCCGGTCCGGGTTGCTCAGCGCCTCGGGCGTGATGAACAGGAACTCGGCCCGGCCGGCCCGGACGTCCTCGATCGCCTCGGCCTGCTGGGCGGCGCTCTCGTCCGAGCTGATCCGCACCGCGCGCAGCTCGGGCCGTTGCCGCTCGTTGAGCGCGGCGATCTGGTCCTGCTGGAGCGCGAGCAGCGGGGAGATGACCACGGTCGGGCCGGGGATCAGGCTGGCCGGGATCTGGTAGATCGCCGACTTGCCGGCGCCGGTGGGGAGCACCACCAGGGCGTCGTGGCGCTGCATGACGGCGCGCATGGCGGCCAGCTGGTTGGGCCGCAACGCGGTCCAGCCGAACAGGTTCTTCGCCGCGCGGCGCAGAGTGGTGGCGTGCCTGGTCAGTTTCATCAAGCGCCTCAGCTACCCCCGGAGTCCGACCCCGAAACCGGCCTCGGCGATCACCGCAGTCGGGGCAGCACGTGGCGGATGGTAGTGGTCGGAGATCCACAGTGCCTCGAAGCCGGCGTGTGCTCCTGACTGGACAGGAAGTAACCGATCTTCATGCGCCTCACCCTCCGCCGTGTCGGGACACCGACACCCCTACCCCGGCGGGCCCTGTCGTACCGGGTGTCAGCGGCGGAACATGGCCCGGATCGCGATCAGCAGGAAGAGCGCGCCGACCACCAGGCCGAGCAGGCGTACGCCGGGGATGTCGGCGGCGCCGGTGGCGTCCGCGAGCGGCAGGGCGGGCATGGACGAACTCTCCCACGGGGTGGGGCGGGACGCCAGCAGCTAACAGTAAGGATTGTTGACTATTTAGCTGCGCGGTGTGACCATGTCAGCACCCGTCGATCCCCGGCGGGTTCCGTGGGGATACGGGGGTAGCACAGCGTGAGGGAACGGATCGTGGGCGCCAGCGGAGACCTGGCGGCGCTCGCCGCCGCCGTCCTGCAACCCGGTTTCGTCGGCACCACCCCGCCGCCCTGGGTCTGCCGTTGGCTCGGCGAAGGGCTCGGCGGGGTGGTCCTGTTCGCCCGCAACGTCGTCGACCACGAGCAGGTCGCGACGCTGACGGCGAACCTGCGGGCGGAGCGGCCGGACGTGATCGTGGCGATCGACGAGGAGGCCGGCGACGTCACCCGGATCGAGTCGGCCCGGGGCAGCTCGCGGCCCGGCAACTTCGCGCTCGGCGCGGTGGACGACGCGACGCTGACCGAGGACGTCGCCCGCGACCTGGGCGCCGAGTTGGCCGCGGTCGGCATCACGCTCGACTACGCCCCGGACGCCGACGTCAACTCCAACCCGGCCAACCCGGTCATCGGGGTGCGCTCGTTCGGCGCCGACCCCGAGCTGGTCGCCCGGCACACCGCCGCCTGGGTGCGCGGCCTCCAGGCCGGCGGCGTCGCCGCCTGCGCCAAGCACTTCCCCGGGCACGGCGACACCCGGGTCGACTCCCACCTCGACCTGCCCCGCATCGGCGGCGACCGGGACCGGCTGGACGCGGTCGAGCTGGCCCCGTTCCGCGCCGCGGTCGCGGCCGGGGTCCAGGCGGTGATGACCGGCCACCTGCTGGTGCCGGCGCTCGACGAGGAGCTACCGGCCACGCTCAGCGCGCGCATCCTGGGCGGGCTGCTCCGCGAGGAGCTGGGCTTCCACGGCGTGGTGGTGACCGACGCGGTGGAGATGCGCGCGGTGTCCGACCGGTACGGCTTCGCCGGGGCGGCGGTGCGGGCGCTCGCCGCCGGCGCGGACGCGATCTGCGTGGGCGGGGAACGGGCCACCGAGGCCGACGCCCGTGAGCTGCGCGACGCGATCGTGGCCGCGGTGGTGCGCGGCGAGCTGCCGGAGGAGCGGCTGGCCGAGGCGGCGAAGCGGGTCGGTCAGCTCGCCGCGTGGAGCGTCGCCGCCCGCGCCCACCGCAGCGGTGGGCGGCCGGCCGCCGACGGGTCGCCGATCGGGCTGGCCGCCGCCCGCCGGGCCGTCCGGGTCACCGGTGACGCCGGGCTGCTGCCGCTGGCCGGGCCGGCGCACGTGGTGGAGTTCGCGCCGCCCCGCAACATCGCCATCGGTGAGGAGACCCCGTGGGGGATCGCCGCGCCGCTGGCCCACCTGACGCCGGGCACCACCACCGCCCGGTACGCCGCCGACGCCGTCCCGGCCGACCCGGCCACCGGCCCGGCCGACCGGCCGCTGGTGCTCGTGGTCCGCGACCTGCACCGGCACGGCTGGATGCGGGACGCGGTGACCCGGGCGCTGGCGGCCCGCCCGGACGCGGTGGTGGTCGAGCTGGGCGTGCCCGAGCTGGCCGCCGGTCGGGTGCACCTGGCCACCCACGGCGCCACTGCGGCGGCGGCCCGGGCCGCCGCCGAGCTGCTGGCCGGCGTCCGCTGAACTCCCGGCCCGGCCGGGTGGGGAGGTCCCCCGGTCGGGCCGGGCCTCAGGGCGCGTCGACCACCAGGTCGGCGTAGTCCGGGTGCCGTTCGATGAACGCGGCCATGAACGGGCAGCGGGGCACCACCCGGCCACCGTTGGCGCGCACCTGGTCCAGCGTGCCCCGGATCAGCGCGGCGCCCACGCCCTGCCCCTGGTAGCGGTCCTCGACCTCGGTGTGCGTGAAGACCAGCACCTCGCCGCGTGGCAGGTACGCGGTGAAGCCGGCCAGCGCGTCGTCGACCAGGATCTCGAAGCGGTGCTTGGCGGGGTTCTCCTCGACCAGGAAGCTCACCGGACCATTGTCCCCTCGCCGTCGGCCAGCCGGTCGAGTTCGGCCAGCAGCCGGTCCACCTCGTCGACCGTGTTGTAGTGGTAGACGCTGGCCCGCACCGCGCCGCCGCTGTCGCGCAGGCCCATGGCCTGGAAGTACTCGTACGCGTAGTAGTCGCCGGAGGAGAGGCAGAGGCCCGCCTCGCCGAGCGCCGCGGCGGTCTCCGCCGGGGTCCGCCCGGCCACCCGGAACGACACCGTGGGGCAGCGCCGGGCGGGCGCGCCGTACACCGTGACGAAGGGTCGGGAGGCCAGCCCGGCGAGCAGCCGGTCGAAGACCGCCTCCTCGTGCGCCTGGGCCGCGGCCAGGCCGGCGTGGACCCGTGCCCGGCGGTCGCCGGTCGCGGCCGGGTCGAGCGACGCCAGGTGGTCCACCGCGGCGGTCACGCCGGCCAGCAGCGGGAAGCTGGGCGTGCCGTACTCGAAGCGGTCCGGGACCGTGTCGGCGGAGGGCAGCAGCTTCGCCGGGCGCAGCGCCGCCCACCGTGCCGGGTCGGCGACCATCGCCGCCAGGTGCGGGCCGGACCACTTGTACGCGCTGGTGACCAGCACGTCCGCGCCCAGTGCGGCCAGGTCGGTGGGGCCGTGCGGCACCGAGTGCACCCCGTCCACGCAGACCAGGGCGCCGACCGCGTGCGCGGTCTTGGCGATCGCCGACACGTCCGGCGCGGTGCCGATCGCGTTGCTGCCGGCGGTCACCGCGACCAGCCGGGTGCGCTCGCCGACCAGGTCGGCGTACTGGCCGGCGGGCAGCTCACCGGTGGCCCGGTCGAACTCGGCCCAGCGCACCGTCGCGCCGGCCGCCTCGGCGGCCTGCACCCAGGGCCGGACGTTGGCGTCGTGGTCCAGCCGGGAGACCACCACCTCGTCGCCCGGTCGCCAGCCGGCGCCCAGCGTCCGGGCCAGCGTGTAGCTCAGCGCGGTGGCGCTGGGCCCGAGCACCACGCCCGACGGGTCCGCGCCGAGCAGGTCGGCGACCGCGGCCCGGGCGTCGGCGACCAGTTCCAGCGCGCGCCGCCCGGGCTGGAAGGCGGTGCTGCGGTTGCCCATGGCGGCGCGCATGGCGTCGGTCACCGCCTCGATCACCCCGGTCGGGGTCTGGGTGCCACCGGCGCCGTCGAAGTGGGCGAAGCCCTCGCCCAGCGCGGGATACGACCCCCGCACCCGGGCAACATCAAAAGCCATCCCCGCACCCTAGCTTGCGGGACCGGGAGCGGTGGTGGTGAGCACGTACCGTTGGGGAGGTGACGAACCGACGCGCCATCTTCCCCCCGACCCCCACCCGTCGTGCCGCCGGGCTGCTCGCCGGTCTCGCCCTCGGCGCCGCGTTGCTCGCCGGGTGCAGCTCCAACGGCGCCGACACCGACTGCGGCCTGGACGCCTGCACCATCACCTTCGACCGTGGCGTGGACGCCAGCGCCACCATCCTCGGCGTCGAGGCCAAGCTCATCGGCGCCCAGGACGACCAGGTCACCGTCGAGGTGGCCGGGGAGCAGCTCTCGCTCACCACCGGCCAGCAGGCCACCGAGGTCGGCGGCTTCCAGGTCAGCCTGGACAGCGTCACCGACCAGAACGTCACGCTGCGGGTGGCCCGCAACCCCAACAACTGATCGGATTCGGCCGGGCGGCGGTCGGTGGCGACGGGCGGTGACGTTTGGAAAACTGCACGTCGGGAGATTGAGGGCCCATGTCTCTCACCCGGAACGCCGGAGCCACCGCCGCCCAGGCCAAGAACAGCCGGTGGCTCGAACTGCTGACTCGCGCCGGTTTCATCGGCTACGGAATCGTCCACCTCCTCTTCGCCTGGCTGGCGCTACAGATCGCCTTCGGGAATTCCGGGGAGGAGGGCAACCAGAACGGCGCGCTGCGCACGCTCGGCGAGCAGCCGCTCGGCAAGTTCGTGCTGGTGGTGATCGCCGTCGGCCTCTTCGCCATGGCCATCTGGCAGGCCTCCGAGGCGCTTGTCGGTCACCAGTCCAGGACCGGCAAGGAGCGCACCTTCGAGCGGATCGCCTCGGTCGTCCGGGTGATCATCTTCGTCTGGCTGGGCTGGACCGCGATCAAGGTCGTCCAGGACGCCAGCTCCAACTCCTCGGACCAGCAGCAGCAGCTCACCGAGAAGCTGATGGCCTCCGACGGCGGCCGGTGGCTGGTCGCCCTCGCCGGTGTGGTGCTCGCCGCGGTCGGCATCGGCATGGTGATCTACGGTCTGAAGAAGAAGTTCGAGCGCAACCTCAAGACCGGTGAGATGAGCCCGAAGACCCGCCAGCTCACCCGTCGGCTCGGCATGGCCGGGTACGCCGCCCGGGGCGCCGTCTTCGCCATCGCCGGCCTGCTGATCGTGGTCGCCGCCGTCAAGTACGACCCGGAGAAGGCGCGCGGCCTGGACGCCGCCCTGCGGACGCTGCGCGACCAGGCGTACGGGCCGTGGTTGCTGGCGCTGATGGCGCTCGGCATCGCCGCGTTCGGTGTCTACTGCTTCTTCCAGTCCCGGTACCGCAAGGTCTGAGCCTGGTCGATACCCGGACCGCGGGGCACCATTGGGCCTTTGTGCCCGAATCCGCGCGGGCCGGAGGGAGAGAATGTCGTGCAGAGCTATCTGGTGACCGTCGCCGCCGCGCTCGCCGCGGCGGCGGTCGCGCTGGTGCTGGTCGAGGTGGTGCACCGGCTCACCCGCCGGCTCGGTCGCCGCTCGCTGCTGATGACCGAGCTGACCGAGCACTCGCACCGCGCGTTCCAGGTCGCCGCCACCGTGGTCGGCGTCCAGCTCGCGGTGCGGTTCACCACGCTCTACGCGGTGGGCAGCCCGTGGCGGCAGTTCGTCCTGCACACGCTGGTGCTGGCGATGATCGCCGCGGCGGCCTGGCTGGTGGCCTCGCTGCTGGTGGTGGCGGAGGACACCGCGTTGGCCCGGTTCCGGGTGGACGTGCCGAACAACCGGCACGCCCGTCGGGTACGGACCCAGGTGGTGCTGCTGCGCCGGCTGACCATCGCGGTGATCGTGATCCTCGCCGTCGGCGTGATGCTGATGACGTTCCCGGCCGTACGCGGCGTCGGCGCCGGCGTGCTCACCTCCGCCGGTGTGGTCGGTGTTGTCGCCGCGCTCGCCGCGCAGAGCCTGCTCGGCAACGTCTTCGCCGGCCTCCAGCTCGCCTTCAGCGACGCGGTACGCCTCGACGACGTGGTGGTGGTCGAGGGGGAGTGGGGCCGGATCGAGGAGCTGACGCTCAGCTACGTGGTGGTGCAGATCTGGGACGACCGCCGGTTGATCCTGCCCACCTCGTACTTCACCAGCAAGCCGTTCCAGAACTGGACCCGCACCGAGGCGGCGGTGCTCGGCACCGCCGAGTTCGACCTCGACTGGGCCATCCCCGTGCAGGCCATGCGGGAGGAGCTGCGTCGGCTCTGCGAGGGCACCGAGCTGTGGGACGGCCGGGTCTGCGTGCTCCAGGTGACCGACGCGACCGGTGGGATGGTCAAGGTCCGCGCGCTGGTCAGCGCCGCCGACGCCGGCAGCCTCTGGGACCTGCGCTGTCTGGTCCGCGAGCATTTGGTGACCTGGGTACGCGACCACCGCCCGACCGCCCTGCCCCGGCTGCGTGCCGAGGTGGGCGACGCGACCGGCCCGCTGCCCTGGCAGGTGGTGCAGCCGCGCCGGGCGGCCCGCCGGCCGGCCGACACCGAGGCGCACGACGACGCGCGGGTCTTCGGCGGCAGCGACGACGGGGACGCCCGCAGCGAGGTGTTCGTGGGCCGCGAGGACCACGCCGACGCTCGCCGCTGAGCCGTCGTACCCCCGATCGGAGCCCTCGGCCGCCCGCGCGGCGCCGGGGGTTCTCCGTGCGTGCCGAGCCTGGGGCGGACGGCCGGGGTTCGTAGCGGGCCGGGCCGGACGGGTTTGCCCGGCCGAGTTCCGGGGACCTGCTGCGCACGCCCCGGATTCCGGCTGGTCGACGCCGGGCGCCGGTGGCGCGCGGCCGGGCCGACCGGCCGCCCCGCGCAGGATTGACGGGCGGCGACTCCGGGCATACAGCGCGGTGATGAAGAAAGGAGGACAGCATGGCTGACGTCGCGAGTCACAGTACGTCCCGGACCGGGCACGAGCCGTCCACCGCGGAACTGGTGCAGCGGGCCACCGAACAGGTCACCCGTCTGGTACGGGACGAGTTGACGCTGGCCCGGGCGGAGCTGACCCAGAAGGGCAAGCACGCCGGGATCGGGATCGGTCTGTTCGGCGGCGGCGGGGTGATGGCCCTCTACGGCGCCGGCGCGCTGGTCGCCACCGTGATCCTGCTGCTGGCGCTGGTCATGCCGGCGTGGCTGGCCGCCCTGATCGTGGCGGTGGCGCTGTTCCTGCTCGCCGGGATCCTGGCGCTGGTGGGCAAGAAGCAGGTCAGCCGTGCCGTCCCGCCGGTGCCGGAGGCGACGGTCCGCAGTGTCCGGGCGGACGTCGACACGGTCACCGCCGCGGTGAAGGACGGGAGGCGGGCGTGACCGGCAACGGGAACGAGAAAGCGAACGGGAACGGGACCCCGGACGTGGCGGCGCTCCGGGAGGAGATCCGCCGGACCCGGGTGGAACTCGGTGAGACGGTGGAGCTGTTGGCGGCCCGGGCCGACCCGAAGGCGCTGGTGCGGCACTCCGCCGAGCAGGCCAAGGCGAAGGTGCGCCAGGAGGCGTCGCTGACCGTCGCCCGGGTGCGCACGCGGGCCACCGAGCGGGCCCGGCAGGTCCGGGCGCAGGCGTACGAGTCGGGTGAGGCGGTCGGGCGCAACCCGTTGCCGTGGGCGGCCGTCGCGGCCGGCGCGGTGGTGACCGTGGTGGTGCTGTTGGTGGTCCGAGGGAGGCGCAGGTGAGCGGCAGGATCGGCAAGGCGGCCTACAAGCCGGTGGGGGTGCTGCTCGGCCTGGCCGCCGGCACGGTCGCCGGAATGATCTTCCGGCAGGTCTGGAAGCTGACGGCGGGCGACGGTGACGCGCCGAGCGCCACCGACGAGGACCGCGGGTGGGGCGAGGTCCTGGCCGCCGCGGCGCTCCAGGGTGCGATCTTCTCGGCGGTGCGCGCCGCCGTGGACCGGGGCGGCGCGGTCGGCGTACGCCGGCTGACCGGGCACTGGCCGGACTGAACCAGCTCGATCGAAGGCCCCTTTCCCATCGCGTGGGAGAGGGGCCCTTCGCGCTTCCGGACCCCGGCCATCCGTCGATCTCCGGACAACTTTCAGGTCACATGTCGGAGAACTTCGTCCGGTAGGCTGTGCGAAGTTTTTGCGTACGTGGTTTGCTGTCTCACGCTGTTGCGAGACGCGTGGGTTGAGGGACGTTCCCTGCACGGGGGCCGCCTCAGGCGCCGCTGCTCGAAAACGGCCAATCGGCCGCACGGCGTGCTCGGCCGCCAGTTTTAGAAGGAGTTGCACATGGCGCAGGGAACCGTGAAGTGGTTCAACGCTGACAAGGGCTTCGGCTTCATCACCGTCGACGGCGGGGGTGCAGACGTGTTCGTCCACTTCTCGGCCATCCAGTCCAGCGGCTACCGCACGCTGGAGGAGAACCAGCGGGTGGAGTTCGAGATCGCCCAGGGTCAGAAGGGTCCGCAGGCCGAGCAGGTCCGCCCCATCTGAGCTGACACCGCGCCGGCCGCGCCGGCCGGTGCACGAAGCCCCGCATCCCGTACGGGAGGCGGGGCTTCTCCGTGTCCCGCCCGGCAGGCGTGCCGGTGCGCCTCAGCGGCGCCGGGCCCGCATGCCGAGCCAGAGCGCCACGAACCCGACCAGGACGACCACCGGGCCGACAAGTGCCCAGATCCGCCGGTCGGTCAGCACGCTGCCCTCGACGTAGCCGAGCCCCAGCACGGTCCAGAGCGCGCCGATCACCACCGCCAGCAGGCCCATGGTGAGCCGGAACCAACCCCTCATCGTGCCCCCTCCGACGACGTCCGCCCCACCCCAGCATGCCCGCCGACGCCGGTCGTGGGCGACGCCGCGCCGACGGGCCGGGCCGGTGCGGTCACCACCGGTCGTGCACCTGCGGCCGGATCAGCTCGTCGTAGGTGGCCCGCACGGAGGCCAGCTCCACCTCGGTCAGCGGCGGCTGGCCGGCCGCCTCGGCGTTGCGCCGGGCCTGCTCGGCGGAGCGGGCGCCGGGGATCACCACGGTCACGCCGGGCTGGTCGAGGATCCAGCGCAGCGCGAACTGCGCCATGGTGCGGTCGTCGCCGACCAGTGGTGCGAGCCGGCGTACCGCGGCCAGGCCGAGGTCGTAGTCGACGCCGGAGAACGTCTCGCCGACGTCGAACGACTCGCCGTGCCGGTTGAAGGTGCGGTGGTCGTCCGCCGGGAACGTGGTGTGCTCGTCGTAGCGGCCGGAGAGCAGACCGCTGGCGAGCGGGACCCGGGCGATGACGCCCACCCCGGCCGCGGCGGCGGCCGGCAGCACCCGTTCCAGCGGCTTGTGCCGGACCGCGTTGAGGATGATCTGCACGCTGGCCACGCCGGGTCGGGCGATGGCGGTGAGCGCCTGGTCGCAGGTCTCCACGCTGACGCCGTACCCGGCGATGCGCTTCTCGGCGACCAGCGTGTCCAGGCCGTCGAAGACGCGGTCGTCGGCGAAGACCGCGGTGGGCGGGCAGTGCAGCTGCACCAGGTCGAGCGTGTCGACGCCGAGGTTGGTCCGGGACCGGTCGGTCCAGGCCCGGAAGTTGTCGAGCGTGTACGCCTCCGGCGTCTGCGGCACCCGCCGGCCCATCTTGGTGGCCACGGTCAGCCCGTGGCCCGGGTGGGCCCGCAGGAACCGCCCGATGAGCTGTTCGCTGCGGCCGTCGCCGTACACGTCGGCGGTGTCCAGGAAGGTGACGCCGGCGTCGACGGCGGCGGTCAGCACGTCGAGCGCCGCGTCCTCACTGACCTCGCCCCAGTCGGCGCCGAGCTGCCAGGCGCCGAGTCCGATGATGCCGACGTGCCGGCCGAGCCGGTCGAAGTTGCGCTGTTCCACCCGGTCGAGCCTAGTGAGCGGGTTGCCGTGGCGCTCGTCGGGCCGTACGGTCGTTAGCAAGACGTACGTACGGTTTGGAGGCTGTCATGTGGGATCCGAGCACCTACCTGCGCTACTCCGACGAACGCTCCCGGCCCTTCCACGACCTGCTGGCCCGCGTCGGCGCCGAGCGCCCGCGCGCGGTGGTCGACCTCGGCTGCGGGCCCGGCACGCTCACCGCCGGGCTCGCCGAGCGCTGGCCCGGCAGCCGGATCACCGGCCTCGACTCCTCGCCCGAGATGATCGGCCGGGCCGCCGCCCTGGCCGCCCCGGTCACGTTCGCCGTCGGCGACGCCCGCGACTGGCGGCCGGCGCCGGACGTCGACGTGCTGGTCGCCAACGCGGTGCTCCAGTGGGTGCCCGGCCACCGCGAGCTGCTCACCCGCTGGGCCGTCGAGCTGCCGCCGGACGCCTGGCTGGCGTTCCAGGTCCCCGGCAACTTCGCCGCGCCGTCGCACCGCGCGCTGCGTGAGGTCGCCGGCCGGGACCGGTGGCGCCAGCCGCTCGCCGGGCTGCTGCGCGAGGCCCCGGTCGGTGAACCCGTCGACTACGCCACGCTGCTGACCGGAGCGGGCTGCGCGGTGGACGCCTGGGAGACTACCTACGTGCACCTGCTCCCGGTCGCCGGCGCGGACCACCCGGTGCTGACCTGGATGGAAGGCACCGCGCTGCGCCCCGTCCGGGCCGCGCTGGACGCCGCCGGCTGGGCCGACTTCCGGGCCGAGCTGGGGGCCCGCCTCGCCGAGGCGTACCCGGTGCGGCAGGGTCAGGTGTGTTTCCCGTTCCGCCGGATCTTCGTGGTGGCCCGCACCGGCGCCCGCGCAGAGGAGAACCCGTGACCGACCTGTCCACCTTCATCGCCGGCCTGCCCAAGGTGGAGCTGCACGTGCACCACGTCGGCTCCGCCTCGCCCCGGATCGTCGCCGAACTGGCCGCCCGGCACGAGGGGCGCAGCCCCGTCCCGGCCGACCCGGAGGCGCTCGCCGACTACTTCGCGTTCCGCGACTTCGCCCACTTCATCGACATCTACCTGAGCGTGGTGGACCTGATCCGGGACGCCGACGACGTCTGGCTGCTCACCCACGAGGTGGCCCGCGAGCTGGCCCGCCAGCAGGTCCGCTACGCCGAGCTGACCGTCACCCCGTACTCGCACGTGCACCGGGGCATCCCCGCGCCGGCGTTCTGCGAGGCGATCGAGGACGCCCGCAAGCGCGCCGAGGCCGACTTCGGCATCGCGCTGCGCTGGTGCTTCGACATCCCCGGCGAGGCCGGGCTGCCGGCCGCCGAGCAGACGCTGCGCATCGCGCTGGACCAGCGGCCGGACGGGCTGATCAGCTTCGGTCTCGGCGGCCCCGAGATCGGCGTGCCCCGGCCCCAGTTCAAGCCCTGGTTCGACCAGGCCCGCGCGGCCGGGCTCCGGTCGGTCCCGCACGCCGGTGAGACCACCGGGCCGGAGAGCATCTGGGACGCGCTGCGCGAGCTGGGCGCCGAGCGGATCGGCCACGGCATCTCCGCCGTGCTCGACCCGGCGCTGCTGGCCCACCTGGCGGAGCGCCGGATCCCGCTGGAGGTCTGCCCCACCTCGAACGTCCGCACCCGGGCGGTGGCCAGCCTGGACGAGCACCCGCTGCCGCAGCTCGTCGAGGCCGGCGTGCCGGTCAGCATCAACTCCGACGACCCGCCGATGTTCGGCACCACGCTCGACGAGGAGTACGCGGTCGCCGCCCGGCTGCTGAAACTCGACCCGCACGGGGTGGCCGCGCTGGCCCGCGCCGCGGTGGACGCCGCCTTCCTGGCGCCGGCCGAGGCGACCCGGATCAAGGCCGAGATCGACGCGTACACGGCGGGCGCGGCGGGCTGACCGACCGGACGGAGAGCGGCGCGCGACGGGAGCGAGGTGTGGGGGGACCGGACTCCCGCCGCGCGCACGGATCCGCCGGCCGGAAGGTGTTACGGGGCGTCCCGGCCGACGGAACTGATGGGTTCTGTCAGAGATCCTGGCATTTCGCGGCGGTGTCGGGGCGGTCGTTAAACCACTCCTAAGGAGAACTTGCGCCGGCCCACAACCAGGGGTCAGCGCGGGCGCGGCCAGCGCCGTCCGGCGCGTGGCTCCCGGGCCTCCCGGGTCATCCGACCCACCAGCCCGAACCGGTTGACCTGCCGGGGCGCCGCGGCCGGATCGGCCAGCAACATCACCACGCTGGCCCCGCCGAGCCGGGCCCGGTCGATGCTCACCGAGCCGTTGGCCTGCAACGCGACCCGCTTGGCGATGTCCAGCCCGAGCCCGGTGGAGCCCTTGTCGCTCTCGCCCCGGCGCAGTGCCCGGTCCGGGTTGGCGATGCCCGGCCCGGCGTCGTCGATCCGGATCGCCACCCAGCCGTCCCGGCGGCTCACCGCCACCTCGAACGCGGTGCCCTGCGGCGTGTAGCGGAACACGTTGCCGATCACCGCGTCGAGCGCGGCGGCCAACTCGGCCCGGGGCACCGGCGCGGGGATGCGCAGTTGCGCCCCGACCACCCGGTGCGGCCGGTTCTGGTCTCCGGCCAGCGCCGACCAGAAGACCATCCGGTCCCGCACCACCTCGCTGACGTCGCAGGACGCCGGGGCGGTCTCCTGGCTGACCGCCTTGCGGGTCGTCTTGATGAGCTGGTCGACCTCGCCCTCCAGCGTGACGATGGCCTGCCGGATCCGCCGGATGCCGCGTCGCCGGTCCAGCTCCGCCTCGCTGAACGTGCCGATGCTGGTGTCGTCGGACTCCAGGGCCTCCGCGTCCAGCCGCAGCGCGGTCAGCGGGGTACGCAGCCGGTGCGACAGGTCGGCGACGAGTTCGTGCTCGTCGGCGCGGAGCGCCACCAGCCGCTCCGCCATCCGGTTGAACGCGTGCCCCGCCTCGGCCAGCTCCCGGGGACCGGCCGGCTCGACCCGTACGCCCAGCTCGCCGTCGCCCACCGCGAGCGCCGCCTTGACCAGGTCGCCGGTGGCGTCCACGGCCCGGGCCGCCACCCGGTCGACCACGATCACCGCGGCGCCGACCAGCGCCAGCGCCACCGCGAGCAGCAGCAGCCACCGCCCACCGCTGCCCGCGTCGAGCACCTCGTCGGGGACGAAGACCTCCACGACGGCCACCCGGTCACCGAGCACCACCGGGTCCAGCCGCAGCACGCCACCGTCCACCTCGGTCACCACCGAGCGCCGCTGCGCGGCGGCGTCGGCCAGCGCGGCGGAGTCGGCACGGCCGGCGGACTCGTCGGAGCCGACGCCGTGCACGACCGGCCGCAGCGCCGGGTCGTCACCGCTGGCCGCCACCGCCCGCCGGACCACCTCCGGGTCGGTGCTGACCGCCAGCGCGCCGGTGACCAGCGCGCCGCGCCGGGCGGCGTCGGCCAGCTTCTCCTCGCGGGACTGGTCCGACAGGGTGATCCCGAGCGGGACGAGAAAGGCGAGCGCGACCAGGCTGCACATGCCGGCGGTGAGCCAGGCCAGCGCCGTCCTCAGTCCGGTGCCACCAGCCGGAAGCCGACCCCCCGCACGGTGCGCAGGTAGCGCGGCTTCGCCGCGGACTCGCCCATTTTGCGGCGGAGCCAGTACAGGTGAACGTCGATGGTCTGGTCCTCGCCGACCGATGGCTGCCGCCATACCTCCTCCAAGAGTTCCCGCCGGGACACTACCCGGCCGGGACGCGCGGCGAGATACGCCAGCAGGTCGAATTCCTTGCGGGTCAGCGCCAGCGCCTCCCCGTCCAGCACCGCGCTGCGCTCGCCGACGTCCACCCGCAGGCCGCCGACCGTGTGCACGGCCGGTTGCACGGTACGGCTGGCCCGGCCGGCCCGGCGCAGCACGGTGGTGATCCGGGCGTCCAGGTGCGCGCCGGTGAACGGCTTGACCATGTAGTCGTCCGCGCCGGCCCGCAGCAACCGGACCACCGACTGCTCGTCGTCGCGGGCGGTGGCGATGATGATCGGCACGTCCGTGATGCCGCGCAGCATCCGCAGCGCGTCCGAGCCGTCCAGGTCCGGCAGGCCCAGGTCGAGCACCACCAGGTCGGGCGTCTCCGCGGCGACCCGGCGCAACGCGTCCAGCGCCGTGCCGACCGCGTGCACCGCGTGGCCCCGGTCGGTCAGCGACCGCAGCATCGCGCCGCGGACGACGTGGTCGTCTTCGACCAGCAGGACGGTTGCCACGTCAGCACCGTACTCGGCGTGGCAAGTCGGTCGCGTTGCGGCAGGCCGGGGAACCGGGCAAGCTGGAACGGCGATGACGTTCACCCTCTTCCCCGACGCCCGCCTCACGCTCGCCCGCGACGCGCTGGCCGGCCTGTCGGTGGGCGACGCGCTCGGCTCCCAGTTCTTCGTGCCCGGCCGGCACCCGGCCGACCTCGCCGAGGGCCGGCTGCCCGCGCCGCCGTGGGAGTGGACCGACGACACCGAGATGGCCTGTTCCGTGGTGGCCGAGCTGGCCGCCGCCGGGCGGATCGACCGGGACCGGCTGGCGCTGGCGTTCGCCGAGCGCTGCGAGCCGTACCGGGGTTACGGCCCGGGCGCGGTGACCGTCCTGCGGCTGATCCGCACCGGCACGCCGTGGCCGGTGGCCGCCGCGTCGGCGTTCGACGGGCAGGGCTCCTGCGGCAACGGCGCGGCCATGCGGGTGGCCCCGCTCGGCGCCTGGCACGCCGACTCCACCCGGCGCGCCGCCGACCAGGCCCGGGCCTGCGCCGAGGTGACCCACGCGCACCCGGAGGGGATCGCCGGTGCGGTGGCCGTGGCGGTGGCCGCCTCGTTGGCCGCCCGGGCCCGCCTCGACGGCGACCGGCCCGAACCGGCCCGCCTGCTCAACGCCGTGGCCGGCGCGCTCGACCCGGCCGGCGAGGTGCACCGGGGCGTCCGCCGGGCCGCCGCGATGCTCGGTCGCCCGACCGTCGAGGTGGTCGACGCGGTGGGCAACGGCTCGCGGGTCACCGCGCAGGACACGGTCCCCTTCACGCTCTGGGTCGCCGCCACGCTGCTGGCCGACTACCCGGCCGCGATCCGCGCCTGTGTGGAGGCGGGCGGCGACGTGGACACCACGGCCGCGATCGTCGGCGGCGTCGTCGCCGCGTACGCCGGGGTCGGCACGCCCGGCGGCGTCCCGGAGGGCTGGCTGACGGCGCGCGAGCCGCTGCCCGGCTGGCTCACCGCCCCGGCCTGACCCCACCCCGTCGGCGCTCCGGCGGGGCTCACTCGGCGCCGATCCGTGCCCGTCACGCTCCTCGCGCCCGCTGTGCCGCCCGCGCCCGTCACGCCCGCTGTGCCGCCCGCGCCCGTCATGTTCGCTGTGCCGCCCGCGCGCGGTGCCGCCCCCGGCGGCTGCCGCCGGTCCCGCCATTACCGTGAGTGACGGCCCGGTGGGGCATGGCGCGGAGAATCGATATACCTCAGCGTCATAATTATGACTCCGAGGTATATCGCTTGGCGGACTTACTGTCCCCGCGGCGCGACACGCCGAAGAATTGCCGTCCCGACACGCCCGCAAGCTCACGCGGGCGGGCGCGCGCCGCCGACCGGGACGGGCTCGACCATGGTCACGCCGTCGCCGTCGCCGTCGCCGTCCGCCGCGCTTCGGTGCGGCGCGGGGTCGACCGGGGGTCCGTCGGCGGTGGGGGAGTCGGGTCCGGGCGACAGGGTCATGGTGCCGCGTCGGCGGCGGCTGAGCAGCCAGCCGATCGCCCCGCCGCCGGCCAGGCCGGCGAGCAGGCCACCGCCGAGCAGCAGGTCCGCGCTCGGCCCGTCGTCGGCCGCCGGCGCCGCGGCGGTCACGTCGGCCGGCGCCGGGTCGCCCGGCGCGCCGTGGCCGCCGTGCGCGCCACCGGCCGCACCGGCATCGCCGCCGTGCGGGGCGGCGCCCGACAACGGCGGCAGCAACGCGACAGTCGGCGCCGGGTGCGCGCCACCGGCCGGGTCCGCCCAGCGGACCACCGTGCCGTCGGCGTACGTCTGCACCACGGTGAAGGTCAGCCGGTCGGTGGCCGGCATCGGGCCCATGCCCAGCGGCAGCCGGACCGTCCCGGCGCCGCCACCGGGCACCCGCAGCCAGGTCACCGCGTGCGTCACCTGGTTCAGCTCGGCGGCGTGGATGCCGGCCACCGGCTGGTCCAGGGTGCGGGTGGTGATGGTCGGCGCCCAGTCCGGCACGGACAGCGGGTAGACCTCGCCGATCGGCGCGTCCGCCGGCATGGTCAGCTCGATCTTGCTGGTCCGGGTGCCGGGGCGGTCGGCGGGCACCACCACCGACAGCTCGATCGCGTCGCCCTGGCGCACCTCGCCGGGAGAGGTCGTGACGGTCACGCCGGCGGCGGCGGCCGGGCCCGGCCAGCTCACCGCTCCGGCCAGCGCGGCGGCCAGCAGCGACGCCGCCCACCGGCCCTGACGGGTCATCCTCATGGTCGTCCCCATCCTCGTCGACTGGGGTCGGTTCCGGCTCCGGCCCCACCCGGTAGTTCGGCCGGGACGGCGGAAAGGTTCAACGCGGCGGGGAAGTCGTGACCGGCGGGCCGGCGTCGGCGTCGGCGTGGTCGGGGTGACCGATAGCATCGCAGGGGCCGGTCCCCGGCAGATCCGTACCGTCGACGACAGGAGTCACCGTGTCCGCACCCCGTACCCCCGCCGTGGCCGACCCCGTCGTCGTCGCCGCCGGGACCACGGCGGCCGACGCGGTGGCCGCGGCCGGCCTGCCCACGACCGGGCCCAAGGCCGTCGTGGTGGTCCGCGACCCGCGCGGTCAGCTCCGCGACCTGGACTGGGTGCCGGCCGAGGAGACCACCGTCGAGCCGGTGGCGCTGAACAGCCCGGCCGGCCTGGAGGTGCTGCGGCACTCCACCGCGCACGTGCTCGCGCAGGCCGTGCAGGACGTGTTCCCGGAGGCGAAGCTCGGCATCGGCCCGCCGATCGAGAACGGCTTCTACTACGACTTCGGCGTCGACAAGCCGTTCCAGCCGGACGACCTGGCGAAGCTCGAGAAGCGGATGCAGGAGATCGTCAAGTCCGGCCAGCGGTTCCGCCGGCGGCGCTTCGCCAGCCTCGACGAGGCCCGCGCCGAGCTGGCCGCCGAGCCGTTCAAGCTGGAGCTGATCGAGGTCAAGGGCGAAGGGCTGGACTCCTCCGAGGTGATGGAGGTGGGCGGCGGCGAGCTGACCATCTACGACAACCTCGCCGCGAACGAGGAGAAGGTCTGCTGGTCGGACCTGTGCCGGGGCCCGCACCTGCCGAACACCCGGCTGATCGGCGCGTTCAAGCTGATGCGCTCCGCCGCCGCGTACTGGCGGGGCTCCGAGAAGAACCCGCAGCTCCAGCGCGTCTACGGCACCGCGTGGCCGACCCGGGACGAGCTGAAGGCGTACCTGAAGTTGTTGGAGGAGGCCGCCCGGCGCGACCACCGCAAGCTCGGCGCGGACCTCGACCTTTTCAGCTTCCCCGACGAGATCGGCTCCGGCCTGCCGGTCTTCCACCCCAAGGGTGGCGTGCTCAAGCGGGTGATGGAGGACTACGTCCGCACCCGCCACATCGAGGAGGGCTTCCAGTACGTCGGGACGCCGCACATCTCCAAGGAAGGTCTCTTCCACACCTCGGGACACCTGCCCTACTACAAGGACACGATGTTCCCGCCGATGGAGATGGAGGGCAGCGACTACTACCTCAAGGCGATGAACTGCCCGATGCACAACCTGATCTACCGGTCGCGCGGGCGGTCCTACCGGCAGCTCCCGATCCGGCTGTTCGAGTTCGGGTCGGTCTACCGGTACGAGAAGTCGGGCGTGATCCACGGGCTGACCCGGGTGCGCGGCTTCACCCAGGACGACTCGCACTCCTACTGCACCCGCGAGCAGGCGCCGGCGGAGATCAAGCACCTGCTGGGCTTCGTGCTCAGCCTGCTGCGTGACTTCGGCATCGACGACTTCTACCTGGAACTGTCCACCCGCGACGACACCCGGCCGGACAAGTTCGTCGGCACCGACGAGGACTGGGCCACCGCCACCGCCGTGCTGGAGGAGTGCGCCCGGGAGACCGGCCTGGACCTGGTGCCCGACCCGGGCGGCGCGGCGTTCTACGGCCCGAAGATCTCCGTACAGGCCAAGGACGCCATCGGCCGGACCTGGCAGATGTCGACGATCCAGTACGACTTCAACCAGCCGAAGGGCTTCGGGCTGGAGTACCAGGCCGCCGACGGCACCCGGCAGCAGCCGGTGATGATCCACTGCGCGAAGTTCGGCTCGATCGAGCGGTTCATCGGCGTGCTCACCGAGCACTACGCGGGCGCGTTCCCGGCCTGGCTCGCGCCGGTGCAGGTGGTCGGCATCCCGATCCGCGACGACCACGGCGACTACCTGGAGGAGTTCGCGGCGACGCTGCGCCGGCACGGGATCCGGGCCGAGGTCGACCTGGGCGACGACCGGATGCAGAAGAAGATCCGCAACGCGCAGCAGCAGAAGATCCCGTTCATGGTGATCGCCGGCGACGACGACGTGGCCGCCGGCACGGTCTCGTTCCGCTACCGGGACGGCTCGCAGCGCAACGGGGTGCCGTTGGCCGAGGCGGTGGCGCACGTCCGCGAGGTGACGGAGTCCCGCACCAACAGCGGCCCCAGCGCCGCCTGAGCGGCGGCGCTGTTCAGCGGCGGTGGGGCGCGGATCGTAGGATCGCCGGTGTGACAGGGGTGGAGCGGCACACGGACAGTGGCCTGGCGGACGGGCTGGACCGGCTCTGGACGCCGCACCGGATGACCTACATCTCCGGCGACGACCGACCCGAGGGCGGGTACGAGAAGCCGACCGGCTGCCCGTTCTGCCTGGCCCCGGGCCGGCCGCCGGAGGAGAGCCTGGTGGTCGCCCGGGGCGAGCACGTCTTCGCGGTGCTCAACCTCTATCCCTACAATCCGGGCCACCTGCTGATCTGCCCCTACCGGCACGTGGCCGACTACACCGAGCTGGACGCGCCGGAGACGACCGAGCTGGCCGCGTTCACCAAGGACGCCATGCGGGTGGTCCGGCGCACCTCCAGCGCGCACGGGTTCAACCTGGGCATGAACCAGGGTGGCGTGGCCGGTGCGGGCATCGCCGCGCACCTGCACCAGCACGTGGTGCCGCGCTGGGGCGGCGACGCCAACTTCATGCCGGTCATCGGCCGCACCAAGGTGTTGCCGCAGTTGCTCGCCGACACCCGCGCCCTGCTCGCCGAGGCGTGGCCCACCTGACTCGGCGCGGCCGGCCCCGCACCGGCGCGACTCAGCGCAGCCGGCCCCGCACCCGGGCGAGTCGGCGGCGGGCCCCGGTGGCGGTCCGCTGGGCCGCCGCGGCCCGGTCGGCGGCGAGTTCCGCGCGGACCGCGAGCTGACGCAGCCGACGCTGCACCATCCGGTCGCCGTGCCGCGCGATCCACAGGCAGACCCCGGCCAACGGCAGCTCGACCAGCACCGCCAGCACCACCGACACCACCAGGTCCGGCCCGGGCGGCGTGGTCGTCACGTCGAACCAGGCGTCCACCGCGAGCATGGTCGCGGTGGCGGCGGCCGCGAGCACCACCTGCCGGTTTCCCCGGTACGCGTGCCAGGCGGTCAGCCCGAGCAGCGCCACCAGGCCCAGGTCGAAGCCGACCCAGGCGGCCCGGTAGTGCACCGTGACCTGGTGCCGGGGCAGGGTGAACGCCAGGTAGCCGATCCAGGGCAGGGTGAGCACGGCCAGCGCCACGAACGTGGGCGCCACCCAGCGCGGCGCCGGGCGTACCCGCGCCGCCTCGTCGACCTGATCCACCGACGTCTCCATGCGCGCCTCCCGGCCCCGGTGGTGCCCGCGTCACCGGGCTCGGCAAACCCGATGGTCACCCCTCGACAGTACGATCTTGCGCATGGCCCTGTTGCACCGCGCGGAACTGCGCCCCTCGAAGTTGGAGCTGCTCGCCGGGTGGCTGCCCGGCCGGCCCTGGTTCACCGGCGGCGCCGACGGGCCGGTGACCCGGGTGGCGGCCTACCGGTTCGACGACCCGGCCGGCGAGGTCGGCATGGAGACGCTGCTCGTGCGCGCCGGAGACGGGCCGGTGCTCCAGGTGCCGCTGACCTACCGGGGTGCCCCGCTGCCCGGCGCGGAGCGGTTCCTGGTGGGCGTGGTCGAGCACTCGGTGCTCGGCCGCCGCTGGGTGTACGACGCCTGCGGTGACCCGGTATACCCGCCGGCGCTGGCCGCCGCGGTGCTCGCCGACGCGGGCCAGGCGGAGGAGCACTTCGAGGTCGACGGCGAGCGGGAGGTGCGGGCCCCGAGCATGACCGTGTCGGGCAGCCGCGTCGACCGCGCGCTGCCGGCCGGCCCGGTCGACGAGGTGGTGGACGGCGATCCCACGGTGATCCGCGTCGACGGGGTGGAGCTGGCCCTGGTCCGCCGGCCCGCCCCGGCCGACACGCAGGCGGCGGGCCGGCTCACCGGCGCGTGGCCGGGCCGGGACGCGCCGGTGCTGCTGGCCTACGCCCGCTGACTCCCGGCCGTTGCGGGCCCGCGGTTCGCGGCCGGGCGCCGAGTGCCGGCGTTCCGGCCCGCTTCGACGTGCGGTGCTCGACGGTGTGGCGCTCGACGATCGATCGCTCCGGAGTGATATGACGAGGAGTCATAACTATGACTCTGCGGTATGTCGGTTACTCGGCGACGCTTCCCCCGCTGGCGTCACGGAGTGTGACGAAATTCCGGTACACCCGGTGACGAACGGGCCCGCCCGTGCCGGGAAGGTGACAGGATTCGGCGATGGCAGTCAGCACGCGGCCGCTCGGCCGTAGCGGCATCGAGGTGAGCGCGCTCGGCATGGGGTGCTGGGCGATCGGCGGCCCGTGGGCCGAGGGCGCCCGCCCGTTGGGCTGGGGAGCGGTCGACGACGACGAGTCGGTCCGGGCCGTCCGCCGTGCGCTCGACCTCGGGGTGACGCTCTTCGACACCGCCGACACGTACGGGGCCGGGCACGGCGAGCGGGTCCTCGGGCGGGCCCTCGCCGGCCGGCGCGACGAGGCGGTGATCGCCACCAAGTGGGGCTACACGTTCGACGAGCGCACCCGGCAGGCCACCGGCGAGAACGCCTCGCCGCAGTACCTGCGCCGGGCGGTGGTCGACTCGCTGCGCCGGCTGGACACCGACCGGATCGACCTCTACCAGCTCCACCTCGGCGACCTGCCACTGCCCCGGGCCGAGGCGCTGGTCGGCACGCTGGACGAGCTGGTCGCCGCCGGCCTGATCCGGGCGTACGGCTGGAGCACCGACCGGGCCGACCGGGCCGGCGCCTTCGCCCAGGTGGCGCACGGTGCCGCCGCCGTGCAGCACGCGCTGTCGGTGCTGCGGGACGCCCCCGCCATGCTGGCCGCCTGCGACAAGCACGACCTGGCCAGCCTGGCCCGGGGGCCGCTCGGGATGGGACTGCTCACCGGCAAGTACACGCCGGAGTCCACGCTGCCCCGCGACGACGTGCGCGGCCTCGGGCCGACCTGGCTGGAGTGGTTCCGCAGCGGCCGGCCGGCCCCGGAGTGGCTGCGCCGGGTGGCCGCGGTCCGGGACGCGCTCACCGCCGACGGCCGCACCCTGGCCCAGGGCGCGCTCGGCTGGATCTGGGCGCGCAGCGACCGGGCGGTGCCGATCCCCGGCGCCCGTACGGTCGCCCAGGTGGAGGAGAACGCCGCCGCGCTGGCCCGGGGCCCGCTCGCCCCGGACCAGTTCGCCGAGGTCGAGCGCCGACTCGCGGCGGTCAGGTCGGCCGCCCGCCGCGACGCCGACCGCCCGCACTGGCCGATGCCCCCCGTCCCCACCGTCCGCCCCTGACACCTTCCCCCGCTGACCACCCCGGGAGGGGGGTGGGGGATTTAGGGGTGGGGGGTGGACTCCTTGACGGCCTGGTCGGCCAGGTGTGGGGGCATGGGGTCGTGGCGGGCGAACTCGCGGCGGAACGTGCCGGTGCCGGCGGTCATCGCGCGCAGCTCGACCGCGTACCGCAGCAGTTCGGTGGCGGGCACCTCGGCGCGCACCAGCGTCCGGCCCTCGGCGTCCGGGTCGGGCTCGGTGCCCAGCACCCGGCCGCGCCGGCCGGACAGGTCGCCCATGACCGCGCCGACCGAGGAGTCGGGCACCCGGACGACGACCTCGTCGACCGGTTCGAGCAGCGTCGGCCGGCCCTTCTCGGCGGCGTCGCGCAGCGCCAGCGCGCCCGCGGTCTGGAACGCGGCGTCGGACGAGTCGACGCTGTGCGCCTTGCCGTCGACGAGCGTCACCCGCAGGTCCACCACCGGGAAGCCGGCGACCAGGCCGCGTTCCATCTGCGCCCGGACGCCCTTCTCCACCGACGGGATGTAGTTGTGCGGGACCGCGCCGCCGACCACCCGGTCGACGAACTCGAAGCCGGCGCCCCGGGGCAGCGGCTCCACCTCGAGGTCGCAGACCGCGTACTGGCCGTGGCCGCCGGACTGCTTGACGTGCCGGCCGTGCCCCCGGGAGGCCGCGGTGAACGTCTCCCGCAGCGACACCCGGACCGGCTCGGTGTCCAGCTCGACGCCACCGCCGCGCAGCCGGTCGAGCACCACGTCGGCGTGCGCCTCGCCCATGCACCAGAGCACCAACTGGTGGGTCTCCGGGTTGCGCTCCAGACGCAGCGTCGGGTCACCGGCGACCAGCCGGGACAGGTTGCGGGCCAGCGCGTCCTCGTCGGCCCGGCTGCGCGCCACGATCGCCACCGGCAGCAGCGGCTCGGGCATCTCCCAGGGCGCGATCAGCAGCGGCTCGTCCTTGGCGGACACCGTGTCGCCGGTCTCCGCGCTGCCCGACTTGGTGATCGCGCAGAGGTCACCGGCGACGCACACCGGCACCTCGCGCAGCGTCGCGCCGAGCGGGCTGTAGACGTGCCCGACCCGCTCGTCGGCGTCGTGGTCCGGGTGGCCGCGCTCGGCCAGGCCGTGCCCGGACACGTGGACCACCTGGTCGGGGCGGAGCGTGCCGGAGAAGACCCGGACCAGCGAGACGCGCCCGACGTGCCGGTCCACCGTCGTCTTGACCACCTCGGCGACCAGCGGGCCGTCCGGGTCGCAGGTCAGCGGCGGGCGGGGCGAGCCGTCCAGCCCGGTGACCGCCGGCAGGTCGTGCTCCAGCGGCGACGGGAACGCCGAGACCAGGCCGTCGAGCAGCGCGTCCAGCCCGACGCCGGTCTCCGCGCAGACCGGCACCACCGGGTAGAAGTGGCCGCGGGCGACCGCCGTCTCCAGGTCGGCGATGAGCACCTCGGGGTCGATCTGCTCGCCGCCGAGGTAGCGGTCCATCAGGGTCTCGTCCTCGCTCTCCGCGATGATCCCCTCGATCAGCTCGTCGCGGGCCTCCTGGATGGCCGGCAGGTGCTCCGGGTCCGGCTCGCGCACCGCCGGCGGCAGCCCGCCGGAGTAGTCGAACACCCGGCGGGTGATCAGGCCCATCAGCCCGGCCACCGACTCGCCGTCGTCGCCCAGCATCGGCAGGTAGAGCGGGAGCACGTTGTCGCCGAAGACGCGCTGGCAGAGCGCCACCGCCTCGTCGAAGTCGGCACGCGGGTGGTCCAGCCGGGAGACCGCCACCGCGCGCGGCATGTCCACCGCGGCGCACTCCTCCCAGAGCGCGGCGGTGGCGGCGTCCATCCCGTCGACCGCGGAGACCACGAACAGCGCCGCGTCGGCGGCGCGCAGCCCGGCGCGCAGCTCGCCGACGAAGTCGCCGTAGCCGGGCGTGTCCAGCAGGTTGACCTTGACGTCGCGGTGGACCAGCGGGGCGCAGGCCAGGCTCACCGAGCGTTGCTGGCGGACCGCGGCCGGGTCGTGGTCGCAGACCGTGGTGCCCTCGGTGACGGCGCCGGCCCGGCCGATCGTGCCGCTGGCCGCGAGCAGCGCCTCGACCAGCGTGGTCTTGCCCGCGCCGGAGTGCCCGACGAGCACCACGTTGCGAACCCCGCCGGGCTCGGTCACCACCGGCGCGCCGCCGGTGACACCCTTCTCGTGACTCTTCTGCGCCATCGCGGCGCACCTCCCTCAACCGGTGGTGGTGGCGACCGCCGCGGGCGACGGGAGCGGACCCCCGGGGTGGGCGCCGCGGCGATATCTTCCGGTGGACTCCTGCGGGACGGGAACGCCGACCGTGATCCGGTGAACTGGCTCACCTCCCACGCTCGATCTCACACCCGCGCCGGTGCCGGCACAAGGTCCGCCGGGCGGGTCGTCCGCCCGGCTGTGTCCCCGGTCCCGGCCGGCCGTTATCGTGGGACCGCCATGGCGAAGATCTTCCAAGTGACGGCCCGAGCGGGCATGACCCGCGTCGTGGAGCCGATCGCGCGCGGACTGCTCCGCGCGGGCGTGTCCCCCAACGCGGTCACCGTGACCGGCACCGTCGGCGTGCTCGTCGGCGCGCTCGGCTTCGGCGCGCGCGGCCACCTGGTCGCCGGCGCGCTGATCGTCACGGTCTTCGCCCTCACCGACCTGCTCGACGGCACGATGGCGCGGATGAGCGGCGGCTCCACCCGGTTCGGGGCGTTCCTCGACTCGAGCATGGACCGGGTCGCCGACAGCGCGGTGTTCGGCGCGGTCGCCTACTGGCTGGCCACCCAGCAGCAGTATTCCGGCGTGGCCGCCGCGCTGGTCTGCCTGGCCGCCGGCGGCCTGGTCTCCTACGTCAAGGCCCGCGCCGAAGGGCTCGGCATGACCTGCAACGTGGGCATCGCCGAGCGCACCGAACGGCTGCTCATCGTGGGCGTCGGCGGCGTGCTCACCGGCGTCGGGCTGGACCGGGCCCTGGAGGTCGCGCTCTGGCTGCTCGCCGCCGTCTCGATCTTCACGGTGGGGCAGCGGATGGCGCACGTGTACCGGCAGGCCCAGCGGGTCGGCGCCGAGTGAACCTCACCGAGGCGGGCTACATCGCGGGCTGGCGCCTGGTCCGCGCGCTGCCCCGGCCCGTCGCGGCCGCGGCCTTCCGGGCGGGCGCCGACCGCGCCCACCGCGGCAACGGCGGCGGTACGCGTCGACTGCGCGCCAACCTGCGCCGGGTGGTCGGCCCGGAGCTGCCCGACGCCGAGCTGGACGCGCTGGTCCGCGCCGGCCTGCGCTCGTACGCCCGCTACTGGCTGGAGGCGTTCCGGCTGCCCGGCCTGAGCCGGGCGGAGATCCTCGCCGGGTTCCGCCTCGACGGCGCGGAGAAGCTCGCCGTGGACGTGGCGGCCGGGCGGGGCGCGGTGGTGGCGCTGCCGCACGCCGGCAACTGGGACGCGGCCGGCGCCTGGGTGGCGGCCACCGGCTGGCCGATGACCACGGTGGCCGAGCGGCTCAAGCCGGAGGGCGTCTACGAGCGGTTCGTCGCGTTCCGGGAAGGGCTGGGGATGGAGATCCTGCCCACCCACGGCGGCCCGCGTCCGCCGTTCGACATCCTGGCCGACCGGCTGCGGGCCGGCGCGGTGGTGCCGCTGCTCGCCGACCGGGACCTCTCCGCCCGGGGCGTCGAGGTGGACTTCTTCGGCGGCCGGACCCGGATGCCGGCCGGCCCGGCGCTGCTGGCGCTGCGCACCGGCGCGCCGCTCTACGTCGCCTCGATGTGGTACGAGCCGGACGCCGCCTGCGCCTCGATCGAGGGCCCGCTGGCGCTGCCGGAGCCGGACAGCGCCCCGCTGGACGCCCGGGTCAAGCTGGTGACCCAGCGGATAGCCGACGGTCTGGCGGCGGGCATCGCCCGGCATCCGCAAGACTGGCACATGTTGCAACGGATGTGGCTGGACCAGGGACCGGCCGGGGCGCCGACGTCGGCGCAGCCGCCGGCCACCACCGGGACGGTCTAGGGGGACGCCATGCGGATCGGCATCGTCTGCCCGTACTCCTTCGACGTTCCGGGCGGCGTGCAGAACCACGTCATGGACCTGGCCGAGGCGCTGCTCGGGCTGGGCCACGAGGTGAGCGTGCTGGCCCCGGCCGACGAGGACGCGACGCTGCCGCCGTACGTGGTGTCGGCGGGGCGGGCGGTGCCGCTGCCGTACAACGGGTCGGTGGCCCGGATCGCGTTCGGCCCGGTCTCCACCGCCCGGGTACGCCGCTGGATCAATCGCGGCGACTTCGACGTGCTGCACGTGCACGAGCCGCTCACGCCGAGCCTGTCGATGCTGGCGGTGCTCTGCGCCCGGGGCCCGGTGGTGGCCACGTTCCACACCGCGATGACCCGGTCCCGGGTGCTCTCCGCGGCGCAGGGCGTGCTCCAGATCCTCCTCGAACGGATCACCGCCCGGATCGCGGTCAGCGCGCTCGCCCGCAAGGTGCAGGTCGAGCACATGGACGGCGGCGCGGTGGAGATCCCGAACGGCGTGGCGGTGGCGAAGTTCGCCGGCGTCGAGCCGCTGCCCGGCTGGCCGGGGGAGTGCGCGCCGGGCGCCGGCGGCACGCTCGGCTTCCTGGGCCGGTTCACCGAGCCGCGCAAGGGTTTCCCGATCCTGCGGGACGCGTTCGTGGCGCTCGCCCCGGACCGTCCGGGGCTGCGCCTGCTGGTGGCCGGCCCGGGTGACGCCGACGAGCTGTACGGCCGGTTCCCGGCCGAGCTGCGTGACCGGGTCACGTTCCTCGGTCTGGTCTCCGAGGCGGACAAGGCGCGCATGCTGCGCAGCGTGCACCTCTACGTCGCACCGAACACCGGCGGGGAGTCATTCGGGATGATCCTCACCGAGGCGCTCGCCGCCGGGACCACGGTGGTCGCCAGCGACCTGGACGCGTTCCGCCGGGTGCTGGACGGCGGGCGGGCCGGGCGGCTCTTCCCGACCGGGGACGCGGCCGGCCTGCGGGCCGCGCTGACCGAGCTGCTCGACGACGCCGGTGGGCGCGCCGCGCTGACCGGCCGGGGCGACCTGGTGGTGGCGAATTTCGACTGGCCCGTGGTTGCCCGCCGCGTTCTGGAGGTATACGCAGCGGCGATCGAGGCCACCGACGGTCGGGTCATGGACCAGGAGTGGGCGGGGCTGGGCTGACCAGGGTGGCCGGTGGGGCCGCTGTGACGAGCGCGTCGACCGGTGCCCACGCCGGCCGGCCGGGATGAGGGGCAGCACTACGATGCCGGGCATGTGGTGGGTGGTGGGCACGGCACTGGTGCTCGGGCTGGTCTCGGCGTACCTGATCTGGACCGCCGGCCGGGTGCAGCGGCTCCAGGTCCGCGCGGAGTCGGCGGCCCGCGCGCTGGACGCGCACCTGCTGCGCCGCGCGGCTGCCGCCGCGGTCCTGGCCGAGCAGCGGTACGGCGTGGAGCTGTACGCCGCCGCCCGGATCGCGCTGGACGCGCTCCCGGAGGAGCGTGAGGCCGCCGAGAACGACCTGACCCGGCAGTTGCGCGCGGTGCGGCTGGACCCGGACGACCCGGCCTGCGGCGCGGTGATCGCGGCGAGCCGGCGGCTGGCGCTGGCCCGGCAGGTGCACACCGACCTGGTCCGGGACGCCCGCTCGGCGCGGGGCCGTCCGGTGGTGCGCCTGTTCCGGATGGGGCGGGGGCGCGAGTGGCCCCGCTACTTCGACATCGACGACCCGACGCTGGTCCCGCGCGCGGACGTCACCACCGGCTGAGGCGGTGCCGGGCGAGGCCGTGACGGCGACCACAGGGCAGGCCACCAGGGGTGCGATTGGCTGTCGGAGCGGCGTCGTGGCGGCCGTAGCATTTCCGCGCAGCCACCCCGACCGCCTGCCGAGGAGCGATGACGTGTCCGAACCCACCGCACCGACCACCGACCCCACCGTCGGCACCGCCCGCGTGAAGCGGGGCATGGCCGAGATGCTCAAGGGCGGCGTGATCATGGACGTGGTCACCCCCGAGCAGGCGAAGATCGCCGAGGACGCCGGCGCGGTGGCCGTGATGGCGCTGGAGCGGGTGCCGGCGGACATCCGCGCCCAGGGCGGCGTGTCCCGGATGAGCGACCCGGACATGATCGACGGCATCATCTCCGCCGTCTCGATTCCGGTGATGGCCAAGGCCCGGATCGGCCACTTCGTCGAGGCGCAGGTCCTCCAGGCGCTCGGCGTGGACTACGTCGACGAGTCCGAGGTGCTGACCCCGGCCGACTACGCCAACCACATCGACAAGTGGGCGTTCACGGTGCCGTTCGTGTGCGGCGCGACCAACCTGGGTGAGGCGTTGCGCCGGATCACCGAGGGCGCCGCCATGATCCGCTCGAAGGGTGAGGCGGGCACCGGGGACGTCTCCAACGCCACCACCCACATGCGGAAGATCCGGCAGGAGATCCGCCGGCTCCAGAACCTGCCGGCCGACGAGCTGTTCGTCGCGGCGAAGGAGCTCCAGGCCCCGTACGAGCTGGTCAAGGAGGTCGCCGAGCGCGGCAAGCTGCCGGTCGTGCTGTTCACCGCCGGCGGCATCGCCACTCCGGCGGACGCGGCCATGATGATGCAGCTCGGCGCCGAGGGCGTCTTCGTCGGCTCGGGCATCTTCAAGTCGGGCAACCCGGCCCAGCGGGCCGCCGCCATCGTCAAGGCGACCACGTTCCACGACGACCCGGACGTGCTGGCGAAGGTGTCCCGGGGCCTGGGCGAGGCGATGGTCGGCATCAACGTCGACGACATCCCCGTCCCGCACCGCCTCGCCGACCGCGGCTGGTGAGCTCGTAAGGAGGGGCCCCTTCTTAACGCATGCGGTAGAGAAGGGGACCCCTTCAACGCCTGTGAGAGGAGCGACCGGGTGCGCGTACCCGTGATCGGGGTGCTGGCCCTCCAGGGCGACGTGCGTGAGCATGTCGCGGCGCTGGCCGGCGCGGGCGCCGACGCCCGGCCGGTCCGCCGGCCGGGCGAGCTGGACGCGGTCGACGGCCTGGTGGTGCCCGGCGGCGAGTCCACCACGATCAGCAAGCTGGTGGACATCTTCGAGATGCGCGAGCCGATCGACAAGCGGATCGCCGGCGGCATGCCGGTCTACGGCTCCTGCGCCGGCATGATCATGCTGGCTGCCGAGGTGCTGGACGGCCGCCCCGACCAGCGCGGCTTCGCCGGTATCGAGATGACCGTGCGGCGCAACGCGTTCGGCCGCCAGGTCGACTCGTTCGAGGCCCCGGTGACGATCACCGGGGTCGACGGCGAGCCGTTCCACGCGGTGTTCATCCGCGCGCCCTGGGTGGAGCGGGTCGGCGCGGGCGTGGAGGTGCTCGGCCGGGTCACCGACGGCCCGGCCGCCGACCGGATCGTCGCGGTCCGGCAGGGAAACCTGCTGGCCACCTCGTTCCATCCCGAGCTGACCGGCGACCTGCGCCTGCACCGCCTCTTCGTGGACCTCGTCCGGGCGGCGTCCTGACGCGTCCACCCGACGTCGGTCAGTGGTGTCGCGGATTGGGTGCGGCCCACTCCCGGAGCACCGGGTCGGTGAGGTGGTTGAAGCGTTGAATCCGGGTCGGCTGCTCGCTCTTGAAGGCGACCACCTGCTCACCGGGGGACAACTGCAACAGCTCGCCCACGTTGACGCCGAGCCGTCGGGACAGCTCGGCGGCGGCGCCGAAGTTCGCCGGGCTGAACACCTGGAGCACGCCGGAGTTGTTGATCATCGTTTCGCCGACACCCCGGTAGATGCTGGTGAGCTGCGCCAGGTCCTGCCAGAACGTCCAGGTGCGCAGCCCGTATCCGCGCAACAGGGTGATCGCGTCCTGGAGCAGGGAGAACCGGCCCAGTTGCGCCGCCTCGTCGATGAGGAACAGCAGGCGCGACTGGTTGATCGTCCGGCTGTTCATGACGTAGTAGAGCAGGCAACCGATCCAGGCCCGGAGCAGGCGCTGGTGGGTACGGAGCTTGTGCGGCGGTACGACCACGTAGATCGAGATCCGGCGGTCCGGGTCCACCAGGTGGGCGAGCGGAAAGCTCGTGCGGTCGGTGGCCTCCACCGTCCGCCGCGAGCTGAACGGCGCGAGCTGCTGGGCCGCCGTGACCACGATGCTGGGGAAGGTCTTCTGCTGATCGACACCGAGCAGCATCTGGAACTCCTGCCGGGTGCCGGCCGGCATCCGCCCGTCCCGGTCGTTGTCCAACGCCTCGGCCAGATACATCACCAGGTCACTCTGGAACAGCCGACTGCGCAGCTTCTGGAGGGTCAGCGAGGAGGAGCCCGTCGGTTCGGCCCCCGCCTCCGCGGTGATCAGGTGGGTGGTCAGGCCCGCGATCAGGA
The DNA here is from genome assembly GCF_040647835.1 of Micromonospora sp. NPDC049240. NCBI lineage: Bacteria > Bacillati > Actinomycetota > Actinomycetes > Micromonosporales > Micromonosporaceae > Micromonospora > Micromonospora sp. NPDC049240. Next base: position 155,954 of record NZ_JBEZCX010000008.1, on the reverse strand, counting down.
GCTGGGCCATCTCGTCCCAGAACGGCTCGACCGTCGACTTCTCGCCCCCCATCAGCAGGTCGGACAGGAGCCGCCCGAAGTCCTCCGGCTCCTCGGCGTCCTCGTTGTCCCGACCCAGTTCGGCGAACACGTCGAAGGGGTTCAGGGCACCGCGGTCGGCTCGGCTGCCGTTGCTGGCCCCGAACGGGTCGAGCAGCACGATCTCGTGACCCAGCGCGTCGCGCCGGTGGGCGTGGGTGACGTCGTAGTTCTCCCCCTTCGGATCGAGCACCACCACCGAGCCCTCGTAGCTGAGCAGGTTCGGGATGATCACGTCGCGGCCCTTGCCGGCGCCGGTGGGCGCGATGGTCATGAGATGGCTGTCGTCGTCCGAGGCGACGACCGGGCCCAGCGCGTCGTCCGCGATGATGTGTTCCTCGCGCAGGCCGAGCCGGATCCGGGCGTCGGTGACGCTCGCTCGACGCGGCGCGAACTGGCTCCTCGACTTCGACTCCGGATCGAGGTGGCGGGCCAGGAAGCGTCCGATGATCAGCTTGGACACCGGGATCCCCTCACGCTCGACGACGGGTGATGTGGGCGGGCGTGAAACCGGTCATCGTGCCGCTGCCGGACCCGGCTGAGATGCGGAGGTTGAGGGGCTTGTCGTGTTCGTTGCCGAGCACGTCGAAGTAGCGGATCCGGAGCACCAGCGAGCCCAGCTCGGGGATGTGCGGCGGGTCGCTGAACCGCAGCCGCTGTTCGATGTCCGTCATGGGTTGCACCGCGTCCGCCTTCGGCTCGCCCAACGGCACGAACTCCAGCGCCGACTGGTCCAGCGTGATCTGTTCGATCCGCAGGCCGAGCAGCGGGCCGGCGCCGACGTTGCGCAGCCGGACGGAGAGCACCACCAGCTCCTGCCCGCGCCAGGTGAGCCGGGAGTCCTGAATCATGGCGACCGGCACCACCGACGCCTCCAACTGTTCGCCGGCGATCCGCGCCTCCCGGGCCGTGGCGCGGTTGTTCTGCCAGGACAGGATCAGGGCGATGACACTCAGGGTGAGCGTGACGGCCAACCCGACGACCTGGAGCGTGTTGAGCGATTCCTGACTCATGGCATCGTGCCGACGGCGCAGGAGAAGTTCCACTCCCGGAAGAAATCCGCCATGAAACCCTTCACCACCCGGTCGCGGAAGAAGTCGCGGTACGGCACCTCGTAGTTCTCCAGCAGGAAATCCGGACGGGGCGCGATGCGGGCACCCGGCTCCGCATTGTCCGAGCCGATCGTCTCGGCGATGGAGTGGAAGTCCAGCCAGATGCCCCGGTAACCCTGATTGGCGGGCGCCTGGATGTCGTAGACCTCGCGCAGGTGCACGCCGGGGGCGGCCTCCCGGAAATTGGAGATCTTGATGTCGAGCCGACCGGTGCGCAGTGAGCTGGCCGCGTCCTGACCGGTCGGCACCGGCCGGAACCGGCCGTCCTCGTCGGGCCGACGGGACAGCAGCGGTCCGATCAGTTCATGGCTGCTGACCGGTTTCTGCCGGTGCACCGGAATGAAGTCGTAGACGATCATCGAGAAGCGGTAGGCGGCGCGCAGCGGTTGCAGATCGAAGTCCGAGTGCAGCACCTCGGACAGGTCGATCGCGATTCGGGAGACGAGCCCCCGGAGGTACGGCATCAGAAGCCGGTACCAGTTGTGGAACAACCGCAGCGACGAGCCCGAACGGCTCAGGGTGATCCGCAGGTCCCGCCGGATGTCGATGCGGAAACCGAACGAGGGCTCCTTGTAGACCACGCCGACGTCCCCGTCGCTCCAGTCCAGCCGCAGCGTGTCCACCTCGTGCAGCTCGCTGGCCTCCAGCACCTCCGCCACCGCCCGGTAGAGTCGCGCGCCCAGTTCGCGCCGCAACGCGTCCAGTCCTTGGAGGTCCCGCGCCGCGGGCAGTTCGACGATGAGGGAGAAACCATTCAGGGCGTCCACACCCTGCGGCCCCAGCATGTCGATTCCGGCGGAGAATTCGTCGAACGTCTCGAGCACGCTTCCTCCGCTCATCGCTTTCGGGGATTTGCAGGCTAGCCGGGATGCCAATCAGCTCCGTAGGACCGGACAAGGCAGGAGAGACTGACCCGTCGTTGGGCCCGGATGGCTGTTCGGTTGAGCGTGTGCCGTAGGTCGACCCAAAGACGCAGGTCGACGCGAATACGCGAGCCGACCGCCATCCGGCGCGGGGCGTGACGCCGGTCGGGCGCGGCGGCCCGAGGCGTACCCGAATGATTGTCGGATCTCCGTCATCAGCCCGGCGCGGCGGCCACTCCGGCCCGGTTGCCGCGTCCGGCCGGCGGGTGTGCGACGCCCGGGGTGCGACCTCGGTAGGATTGCCGACGGTTCGGCAGGGCCGTCACCGCCCCAGCCCGTCACGCGGAGCCGTCGGGGGTGCTGCGGCTCGCGGCGCCCGGGCGGTGGGGTGCCGGCGCGAGCAGTCGACGCAGGCGTGGGTCAACAGACGGAGGTATCAGATGTCCGGCCACTCAAAGTGGGCGACCACCAAGCACAAGAAGGCCGTGATCGACGCCAAGCGCGGCAAGATGTTCGCCAAGCTGATCAAGAACGTCGAGGTGGCGGCCCGCACCGGCGGCGGCGACCCGGCCGGCAACCCGACGCTCTTCGACGCCATCCAGAAGGCCAAGAAGAACTCCGTCCCGAACGACAACATCGACCGCGCGGTCAAGCGGGGCTCCGGCCTGGAGGCCGGCGGCGCCGACTGGCAGACGATCATGTACGAGGGGTACGGCCCGAACGGCGTGGCGATGCTGATCGAGTGCCTGACCGACAACCGCAACCGCGCCGCCACCGAGGTCCGCACCGCGCTGACCCGCAACGGCGGCTCGCTGGCCGACGCCGGCTCGGTGTCCTACATGTTCTCCCGCAAGGGCGTGGTGATCGTGCCGAAGACCGGCACCTCCGAGGACGACGTGATGATGGCGGTCCTCGACGCCGGCGCCGAGGAGGTCAACGACCTCGACGAGGCGTTCGAGGTGATCTCCGAGCCGGGTGACCTGATCGCGGTCCGGACCGCGTTGCAGGACGCCGGCATCGAGTACGAGTCGGCCGAGTCCTCCCTGATCCCCAGCGTGAACGTGCCGCTGGACGAGGACGGCGCCCGCAAGATCTTCAAGCTGATCGACGTGCTGGAGGACTGCGACGACGTGCAGAACGTCTACGCCAACTTCGACGTCTCCGACGAGGTCATGGCCGCGGTCGGCTGACCCCCTTCCAAATCGACACCGGCTCGGCGTAGTGGCGGTATCCCAGACCCGGGATGCCGCCACTACGCCGTACCGGTGCGTCGCCGCGTCGGTGGGTGCGCTGGTGGGTGTGCCGGCGACAGCCGTCGCAGGCCCGCCGGCTGGACGAAGACGGTCCGGCGGGCGACGGCGTCGCCGGCGGCGTCCAGTTCGTAACCCTCCAGCCAGGCCCACCCGTCGTACGTGGTCCAGTCCAGCGTCCTGATGACGCGGAACATGATGGGCCGGACGAACTGGACCGAGGCCGCCCGGCTGATCTCCAGCAGCTCCCCGGCGCGCGGCGTCACCCGCGCTTCCGGTCCCGCCACGCCCGCAGCGTCTCCCCGGCTCGGGCGAGCCGTTCACAGCCGCCGTCCGGCCGGCATCGGGAGCATGCGTCCCGATGGTGCAGGTCGACGACGTAGCCGGCCAGGACGACGGCGAACGGCGGCTCGGGCAGCCGCTGCTCCGCCCCCGTCACGACGCGCTCCGGGTATGCCCGGTGCCGTGGCCGGCTCGTCCGTCCCCGGGCCGGTCCGTCGGCCGGTCGTTGGTCGACGCCTGCGGACCGTGCGTGCCGTAGGCGCCGCCCCGGTGCGCGTACGCCGGGCGCTGCACCACGTCGACCGGCTCGTCCTGCCGCTGGAACCACTTCCACCGAACCATGTCCACCTCTTGTCTCGTTGCCGCTCCAGAGCGTCACGATCGGGGACTGTCGGTGCCTCCTGCAACACTCTCCGTGAGATGGTCACCGCAGGGCGCGACTGACAGTTGTTGATGCGGAGGGCGTCTCGCGGCAGGCCGGATGAGGCGTCAGGGTGAGACAGCGAGGACGGGTCGATGAACGAAGCGGGATCGACGGTGCCGAGGCGGGAGTTGGGCCGTCTGCTGCGGCAGACCCGGGAGGAGGCGGGCATCGGGCTTGAGGCTGCCGCCGCCGAGCTTGAGTGGTCGCGCGCCAAGATGTACCGCATCGAGGCCGGGCAGACGCCCATGCGGGCCTTGGACGTGGACCAGATGTGCCGGCTCTACCAGGCACCTCCGGACATGACGGAGGTTCTCGTCAGTCTCGCCCGGGAGTCCAAGAGCAAGGGGTGGTACCACGCCTACGGGGATGTGATCCCCCGCTGGTTCGAGCTGTACGTCGGCCTGGAGTCGGCGGCCAGCCGGCTACGCACCTACGAACACGCGCTGGTGCCGGGACTGCTGCAAACGCCGGAGTACGCGGCTCAGGTGGCCAGAACGCGGCCGAACGTCTCCGACGACGAGGCGGCGAAAGTGGTGGATTTGCGCATCGAGCGTCAGCGGCTGCTTACCCGGAAGCGACCGGTAGCGCCCGTGCTGGACGCGATCATCGAGGAGGCGCTTCTCCACAAGAACGTGCCGGGAATGCGGGCCCAGATCGACAAACTCGTGCAGGCCAGCGACGCGCCAAACGTGTCCGTCCGCGTGCTCCCGCTCGGCGGCGCGATCACCTATATAGTGGTTTCCGGCGGTTTTGTCATCCTCGATTTCCCGACGAAGGGCGCGAGGTCGGCCGAGCCGACGACGGTCTACAACGAAGGTCTCTCGGGTGCGCTCTACCTCGACCGGACCGACGAGGTGAGGACGTACGCGGAAGTCTGGAAGGCGCTCGCCGCTCAGGCGTTGGGCGTGGCGGAATCCCGGAAGCTGATGCAGGAGATCAAGGAGAGACACCGTGATTGATCTGACGGGAGCGACCTGGCGCACGAGCGCCAGGAGCAGTGCCCAGGGCAATTGCGTCGAGGTCGCCGACAACCTCCCCGGTGTGGTCGCCGTTCGGGACAGCAAGGATCGGCAGGGCCCGGTTCTGGTCTTCTCACCGATGGCATGGTCGGCGTTCCTCGCCTTCACAGAAGGGCAGTAACCCTCTGAATGCCACAGAACCGAAGAGGATGCATGGTTCCCCGAAGCTTTCATCCTGCGACGATGCAGGACACTCCGCCCTCGGGCGCCTCGACAACCAGGGGCTTCTCATGGCACCGATGACGGAAGCGGCACTGACATGGACCTGACCAACGCCCGGTGGCGTACGTCGACGAAGTCCGGGACGAACGGCGGGAACTGCGTCGAGGTCGCCGACAACCTCCCCGGTGTGGTCGCCGTTCGGGACAGCAAGGATCAGCAGGGCCCGGTCCTGGCCTTCACGCCACGCTCCTGGCAGGCGTTCGTCTCCCACACGAAGTCGGTCGCCTGACCCGCCCGGGGGGACGCCCGCCGAAACCGGGCTGACCGGGTCGCTGGCAGCCCGTAGCCTGCCGGGGTGCTCGTACCCGATCTGCCGTTGCGCACCGCGCGCCTGGTGCTGCGTGCCTTCACCGCCGACGACCTCGCCGTGGTCCGGGACTACCGGGGCCGCCCGGAGGTCACCCGCTTCCTCTACCACCAGCCGTACGACGACGCAGCCGCCCGGGCGGCGATCGACCGGCTGGTCCGGCGCACCGCGTTGCGCGCGCCGGGCGACGTGCTCAACCTGGCCGTGACGGTGGCGGACACCGGCGTGTTCGTCGGTGACGTGCTGCTGACCTGGACCAGCGCGGAGCACCGGCAGGGCGAGATCGGGTACGTGGCCCATCCCGACCACACCGGGCACGGCTACGTGACGGAGGCGGCCCGGGAGTTGCTGCGGCTGGGCTTCGAGGGCTTGGGCCTGCACCGGATCGTCGGCCGGCTGGACGCCCGCAACACCGCCTCGGCCCGGGTGCTGGAACGGTTGGGCATGCGCCGCGAGGCGCACCTGCGGGAGAACGAGTTCGTCAAGGGGGAGTGGACCGACGAGGCGGTCTACGCCCTGCTGGCGCGGGAGTGGCGGGCGGCGGGCTGACGGCCGGCGTACCCGATGGCCCGGCGCGCCCTCGACGGGCGGCGCCGGGCCGGCGGAGGTCTCAGCGGGCGGCGCGCCGGGCCTTGACCATGCTGTCGATCACGTCCCACAATGCGATGACCACGGTGACCACGGCGGCGACGCGGGCCACGTCGTCCGCCCCGCCTTCGCGCAGCCAGGTGAACCGGTCGACCAGCTCCGGGTTGAGCAGCCGGTCGGTGAGCAGCAGCCAGACCACCGGACCCGCGAACGCCAGGTTGAGCAGCGCGTTGACCGCCACCAGCGGCCAGGTCCAGCGCCCGGCCCGGTACTTCGCGACCTCCAGGCCGACGGTGGCCAGCAGCACCACGATCAGGGCGGGGAGCCAGAAGGTCCACAGTGCCGGGTCGAGCACCGGCAACCGGGAGCCGTCGTCGCTGGTCCACCGCTGGAAGTGCTGCCCGACCAGGACCGCGACGGTGCCGAGCAGGAAGACGACCGAGGCCACGCTGTCCGGCTGGCTGATCTGCCGGTCGCGGGTGTCCTCCGGGAGCTGGTCGACGGTCCACTCGGGCAGGCCGAGCGGAGCCCGGGTGCGCTCCAGGACGGCGAAGCTCAGCGTCACCCAGAACGCGACCTGCACCGCGGTCTGGAACGCGACCGAGATCGCCGCGCCGATGGCCCGGCCCGGCTCGTCGCCGACGGTGGCCGTGACGAGACCGGTGATCACGCCGACCGCCGCCGGGATCCAGGTGAGCAGGGTGCGCAGCACCCGCCACCAGAGCAGGTAGTAGCGCGGGCCGATGAGCTGGAGCGTCCGGTCGCTGTAGCGGGCGGCGAGCTGCTCGGGGCGGCCCATCTCGGTGAGCACCTCGCGCTCGGCGGCGGCGTTGTCCTGGCCGCCGGCGATCCGGTCGTCGATCATGTCGGCGATGGAGGCGCGCAGCTCCTCGGCCAGCTCGGCCCGGCGGGGGGCGGGCACGGTCCGCAGGGTCGCCGCCACGTAACGGTCGGTCAGGGAACTCATCGTCCCGCTCCTTCGATCAACTGGGTTACGGACGTCCGCACCGCGGTCAGGTCGTCGAGCAGGCGCTCCAGCACCGCCTGGCCGTCGTCGCTGGTGCGATAGAACTTGCGTGGCCGGCTTTCCTCGGTGTTCCACTCGCTGGTCAGCAGGCCCTGTTCCTCGAGCCGGCGCAGCAGCGGGTAGAGCGTGTTGGCGTCGACCGCGAAGCCGTGCGCGGCCAACCGTTGCAGCAGGGCGTAGCCGTAGTCGGGGCGGCGCAGGGCGACCAGGCTGGCCACCACGACCGTGCCGCGTCGCAGCTCCTGGAGATGGGTCCGGAGGACCTCGTCGCTGACCATGCTTCACACCATAGTGTGTGGCACACACTATTGCAACGCACTGACATACCGTGTGGGGGACAACAATGGGCGAGGTGCCGGGCTCCCCGGCGCCCCGCCCATCGCGTACCCCGGTTCAGCTCGTCGCGTCGGTCTCCGGAGCCGGGTCCACCTGGAATGCCTGGTCGTCCGAGTCCGCGCACGGCTCGGCCAGCGCGGCCTCGCCCGGGCCGGTGGTGTCGTCGCGGATGCCGAGGCACAACGATCCCCGGGCCGAGCGGATCCGGTACGCCCCGTCCGCCCGCGCCTCGAACCGGAACACCTGCTCCAGTCGCTGGGCCTGGCAGTCCTCCCACGGCTCCAGCAGGAAGCGCCCCGGGTCGTCGCCGCGGATGGTCAGGCAACCGTCGCCTTTGACCGGATGCCGCCACATGATGAAGGCGCCGTCGCCCACCGGCTCCAGGTCGGTCTCCGGCGGGGTGGCGCCCGCGCAGGCCCGCTGGACGAGGATCTCGTGGCGGTAGCCCCCCGGGCGGTCCCAGCCCTCGCCGAGACAGAGCCCGGGGGTTCGCGCCGGCCGGATCCGGACCCGGCCGGCCGGCGCCGTGGATGTCGCGCCCGTCGCGGTTCGCGCGGCCGGAAGGTTGTCGCCGACCTCCGTCATCGACGTGTCCCGCTGCTGCTCCCCGGCGAGCCGGACGCCGGCTCCCACGGCGGCGGCCAGGGCCGTGGCGGCGAGCGCCAGCAGGGCCAGGAGGCGCTTGCGCTGCCCCGTGCCCGGCGTGGCGGCTACCGGAGCGCCGGAAACCACCCCGTCAGCCGGGTCGGTCCCGGTGGGCGCCTCCCCGCGATCGTCAGCGCCGGCCGCCGCCGGACCGGGGTCGCCGGCGGGAGCGGGCCCGGTGGCCTCCGGCGCCGGGACGAGCGCCGCGAGCGCGAGTCGCTCACGGGCCCGTAGCCACGCGGCGACGAGGTCACCCTGCCCGCAGGCGCGCACGAAGGCGGCCAGCACCTCCGGGCGGGGCAGCGCGTCGCGGCTCAGGACGTCGGCGAGGGTGCTGCGGGCCAGGACGTCCCCGTTGTCGGCGGCTCGCTGCGCCAACTGTCGGAAGGTCAGGCCGGATCGTTCCTTGAGCGCGCGCAGCGCCACCAGGAATCCGGCCCGATCGGTGATCTGGTCGATCTGGTGCTCCCCGTGGTCCATCCCCTGATTCTGCGGCAGTCGCCGGCCGGCCGGCGCATCCCGCTGTCCGACGATCCGGACAGAAACCCGGACACACGGGGCTGACCTGCGTGGACGGGCGTGCCTGCCGGACGGGGCATTGCCGGTCGCCGCCGGCCTACCTAACGTGATGGCCCCGCAGGCCGCGACGCCGGCCGCGGACGGGTCAGTATCACGGGGAGGTACCTATGACCGAGGTCGTTCCGGCGTGCCCGCCCGGCGCGGCGACGCCGGCAGAGTACGTGGCGGTGCTGCGCCGGCTGCGGGAGCGTTCCGGGCTCACCTACCGGGAGACGGCCCGGCGCGCCACCGCGGCCGGGCACTGGTTGCCGCCCAGCACCCTGGCCGCCGCGCTGGCCCGCGTCACGCTGCCCCAGGAACGCGTGGTGCTGGCGCTGCTCGCGGCCTGCGGGACACCGGACGCGGAGGTGCGGAGCTGGCTGGCGGCGCGCAACGAGATCGAGATGCGCCTGGCCGAGGCGGTCCGGCCGCACGGGCCGCCGCCGGCGTCACACCGACCCGAAGGGCCGGTGGCGGCACGGCGCGCCGGGAGTCGGCCGCTCGGTGGGACCGCCGGTGTCCTGGTGGCCTGCGCGGTCGGCGCGTTGGCCGGCGCGGCGGGCGCGCTGGCCCTGCGGCGGCGCGGCGGACCCGGTGGACCGGCCTGCGTCGCCGGCTGCCACGGCCACGGGTGAGACGCGGGGACGCCCCGCCCGGTGGTGCGGCCGAGCGGGGCGTCGTTCCTGGCCCGCGCTCAGGGGCGCAGCCGGTTGGCGAAGCCGTCGAACCCGAGCCGGTAGCGCTGCCCGGCGGTCACCCCGAACTCGAAGTGCCCGACGAGGTCGTCCCAGGTGTGCGGGGCCACCGTCGGCCCGGCGGTGCGGATGGTGAGCCGGCCCGCTCGACCGTGGTGCGGGTCGCGGCCAACCGGGTCCACCACGGCTCGGTGCTGCCGTTGTCGAACGTACCGTTGATGATCAGGTCGCCGGTCGCGGCGGCCGTCGGGACCGGCCGGAGCGCGGCGGGGAGGGTGAGGGCGAGCGCGGCGGCGAGCGCGGCGGCGAGCACCGCGCCGGACAGCCGGCGCAGCCATCGGCGGCGTCCGCCACGGGGTGCGCCCGGGGGTGAGCTCATGGAGACCCTTCCGGCTGGTGGGTGACCCGGGCAGGCCGTCCGGGACCGGCTGACCGTAGGGGTGTCCGCCCTGTTCGCCGCCGTGGAACAGGCGTGCGGAACGGTGCCGGACGCGTCCGTTCCAGGGAGATCCACACCACCTGCGGCGGGTCGCCGCGCGCGGCTGCTGGAGGTCGCCTCACGGGCGGCGCTAGGGTGGGTCGACCGACCCATGACCATGACCGGGGGGCCCCACGCATGGGCGATTCGTTCGCGCATCTGCACGTACACACCGAGTACTCGATGCTCGACGGTGCGGCCCGCCTCAAGGACCTGTTCGCCGAGGCGGCGCGGCTCGGCATGCCGGCCGTGGCGATCACCGACCACGGCAACATGCACGGCGCGAACGACTTCTACAAGCAGGCCATGGCCGCCGGCGTCAAGCCCATCCTCGGCGTCGAGGCGTACGTGGCGCCGGAGTCGCGCTTCCACAAGGCGCGGGTCAAGTGGGGGCGTCCCGAGCAGAAGAGCGACGACGTCTCCGGCAACGGTGCCATCACCCACATGACCATGTGGGCGGCGAACCGCACCGGCCTGCACAACATGTTCCGACTCAACTCTCGCGCCTCGATGGAGGGCCACTACGTCAAGTGGCCCCGGATGGACATGGAGCTGATCGCCGAGCACGCCGAGGGCATCATGGCCACCACCGGCTGCCCCTCCGGCGCGGTGCAGACCCGGCTGCGGCTCGGCCAGTTCGACGAGGCGCTCAAGGTCGCCGCCGCGTACCAGGACATCTTCGGCAAGGAGAACTACTTCCTGGAGATCATGGACCACGGCCTCGACATCGAGCGCCGGGTCCGCGACGGGCTCACCGAGATCGCGCACAAGCTCGACATCCCGCCGGTGGTCACCAACGACTCGCACTACACCCACGAGGCGCAGGCCGAGGCGCACGACGTGCTGCTCTGCGTGCAGACCGGCAGCAACGTCGCCGACCCCAACCGGTTCCGCTTCGAGGGCGGCGGCTACTTCGTCAAGTCCGCCGACCAGATGCGCGCGGTCGACTCGTCCGAGCTGTGGCAGCAGGGCTGCCGCAACACGCTGCTGGTGGCCGAGAAGGTCGACCCGACCGGCATGTTCACGTTCCACAACCTGATGCCGCGGTTCCCGATCCCGGACGGCGAGACCGAGGAGTCCTGGTTCCGCAAGGAGACGTTCGCCGGGCTCAAGCGCCGCTTCCCGAACGGCATCCCGGAGGGCCACGTCGTCCAGGCCGAGTACGAGCTGGGCGTCATCATCCAGATGGGCTTCCCGTCCTACTTCCTCGTGGTCGCCGACTTCATCCAGTGGGCGAAGAGCCAGGGCATCGCGGTCGGCCCCGGCCGTGGCTCGGCGGCCGGCTCACTCGTCGCGTACGCGCTGGGCATCACCGACCTGGACCCGATCCCGCACGGCCTGATCTTCGAGCGGTTCCTCAACCCCGAGCGCGTCTCGATGCCGGATGTCGACATCGACTTCGACGAGCGTCGGCGCGGCGAGGTGATCAAGTACGTGACCGACAAGTGGGGCGAGGACAAGGTCGCGCAGATCGCCACGTTCGGCACGATCAAGGCGAAGGCCGCGATCAAGGACTCGGCCCGGGTCCTCGGCTTCCCGTACGCGGTCGGCGACCGGATCACCAAGGCGATGCCCCCGGCGGTGATGGGCAAGGACATCCCGCTCTCCGGCATCTTCGACCCGAAGCACCCGCGCTACGCCGAGGCCGGCGAGATCCGCGGCCTCTACGAGACCGACCCGGACGTCAAGAAGGTCATCGAGACCGCGAAGGGCATCGAGGGCCTGATCCGGCAGACCGGTGTGCACGCGGCCGGCGTCATCATGTCCGCCGAGCCGATCATCGAGCACATCCCGCTGATGCGGCGCGACGCCGACGGCGTCATCATCACGCAGTTCGACTACCCGACCTGCGAGTCGCTCGGGCTGCTGAAGATGGACTTCCTCGGCCTGCGCAACCTGACCATCATCGACGACGCGGTGAAGAACATCCAGCTCAACCACGGCAAGGAGCTGGACCTGCTCGGCCTGCCGCTGGACGACAAGCCGGCGTACGAGCTGCTCGCGCGCGGCGACACGCTGGGCGTGTTCCAGCTCGACGGCGGGCCGATGCGCTCGCTGCTGCGGATGATGAAGCCGGACAACTTCGAGGACATCTCCGCCGTGCTGGCGCTCTACCGGCCCGGCCCGATGGGCGTCGACTCGCACACCAACTACGCGCTGCGCAAGAACGGCCTCCAGGAGATCACCCCGATCCACCCGGCGCTGGAGGAGCCGCTACGCGAGATCCTCGCCCCCACCTACGGCCTGATCGTCTACCAGGAGCAGGTGCAGCGCGCCGCGCAGATCCTCGCCGGCTACACGCTCGGCCAGGCCGACCTGCTGCGCCGCGCGATGGGCAAGAAGAAGAAGGAGATCCTGGACAAGGAGTTCGTCCCGTTCCGGGACGGCTGCCGCGAGCGCGGCTACCCCGACGACGCCATCCAGGCGGTGTGGGACGTCCTGGTGCCGTTCGCCGGCTACGCGTTCAACAAGGCCCACTCCGCCGCGTACGGCCTGGTGTCGTACTGGACCGCCTACCTCAAGGCGCACTACCCGGCGGAATACATGGCGGCGCTGCTCACCTCCGTCGGCGACGACAAGGACAAGATGGCGCTCTACCTGTCCGAGTGCCGCCGGATGCGGATCCAGGTCCTGCCACCGGACGTGAACACCTCCGCCGGACCGTTCACCCCGGTCGGCAAGGAGATCCGCTTCGGCCTCGGCGCGGTCCGCAACGTCGGCGCGAACGTGGTCGCCTCGATCATGCGCTGCCGGGAGGAGAAGGGCGAGTACGCCGACTTCTACGACTTCCTGTCCAAGGTCGACGCGGTGGCCTGCAACAAGAAGACCATCGAATCGCTGATCAAGGCCGGCGCGTTCGACTCGCTGAAGCACCCGCGCAAGGCCCTGCTCGCCGTGCACGCCGACGCCATCGACGCGTACGCCGACGTCAAGCGCAAGGAGGCGGTCGGCCAGTACGACCTGTTCGGCGCCGGGTTCGGCGACGCGGACGCCGGCAGCACCACCGTCATGCCGGTCATCGCGGACAGCGAGTGGGACAAGCGCGACAAGCTGGCGTTCGAGCGCGAGATGCTCGGCCTGTACGTCTCCGACCACCCGCTGTTCGGCCTGGAACACGTGCTCGGCGCGGCGGCCGACACCACCATCGCCGCACTGTCCGAGGAGGGCACCGTGCCCGACGGCGCGGTGGTCACCCTCGCCGGCATCCTCTCCGGCGTGCAGCGCCGGGTCACCAAGCAGGGCCGGGCCTGGGCCTCGGCCACGCTCGAAGACCTCGCCGGCGGCGTCGAGACGCTGTTCTTCCCCAACACCTACGAGGTGATCGGGCAGTACATCGCCGAGGACGCGATCGTGGTGGTCAAGGGCCGGGTGGACCGCCGCGACGACACCCCCCGGATCATGGCGATGGACATGTCCATGCCGGACGTCACCAGCAACCCGGCGAACAAACCGGTCACCCTGACCATCCCGGTGCACCGCTGCACGCCGCCGCTCGTCGAGCGGCTCAAGGAGACGCTGGTGCTGCACCCCGGCGACACCGAGGTGCACGTCAAGCTGCTCAACGGCGGCAAGGTCACCACGCTGCGTCTCGGGCCGTTCCGGGTCGCCGCGACCACCGCGCTGATGGGTGACCTGAAGAGCGTCCTGGGCCCGGCCAACGTGAGCTGACCGAGCGGCCCGGGCGGTGATCGGGCAGCATCGACGGGATGCCGTCCAATCATTTGCTGCACGTACGTGACCTCGTGCCCGACGCGCTGGCCTGCCTGCGCGAATGCCGGTCGGCGCCGGCCGACCGCTGGCCGCAGCACTGGCGGTCCGGCTACCTGGACCGGCACCCGGACGTGTTCCGGGTGCTCGACCGGGACGGTGACTGGTCCGAACCGGCGTCCGTGACCGCCGCCGTGGCCGGGCTCCGCGACCGGGTCGCCGACCTGGCCGCCCGCGCCGAGGCGGTACGCGGACTGCTGCCCGCCGGCGTCGCGGACGCGGCCGGGGCGTTGGGCTGGTCCGGTCAGGGCGGACCGGTCGAGTGCGTGGTGCTGGTCGGGCTGCACCAGGCCAACGGCTGGGCTGACGACCTGGGCGGTCGCTACGCGCTCTTCCTCGCCGTCGAGCGCCTCGGCCCACCGGACGACGACGGGCTGCTGGTGCGGCACGAGGCCGCGCACGTCGTGCACGACCGCCGGGCCGGGATCCGCGGCTGGCCCGAGCACGGGGTGGCGACCCATCTCTTCGCCGAGGGGCTGGCCACCCAGGCCACCGCCGAACTCGACCCGGGCCGGCCGCCGGAGGCGTACCTCTGGTTCGGTCGTCCCGGCCACCGGGCCTGGCTGGACGAGTGTCGCCACCGCTGGCCGGAGATCCTGGGCCGGGTCCGGGCCGACCTGGACGCCACCGACCCGGACCACCACGCCGCCTACTTTCTCAAGCGGGACTCGCCGCTGCGCGGCGACCTGCCCGCGCGCTGCGGCTACCTGGTCGGCCTGGCGGCGGTGCGGCGACTGCGGGCGCGGCACGGCCTGCCCGAACTGGCCGCCTGGCCGCTGGACCGGGTCCGGGCGGAGCTGGCGACCGCGCTCGCGGACCTGCCCGCTCCTCGTGCGGTTCACTGAGACCTGCCTCACAGTATGGGCATGGACACCACCACCTCCGCCCCCGAGGACGTCCGGCCCGCCCGCCGGGACCGGACCCGGTACCTCTACCTGGCGGTCATCGCCGCCGTCGTCGCCGGCATCGTGGTCGGCCTGGTCGCACCGGACGTCGGCAAGGCGCTGAAACCGCTCGGCACCGGCTTCGTGAACCTGATCAAGATGATGATCAGTCCGGTCATCTTCTGCACCATCGTGCTCGGCGTCGGTTCGGTCCGGCAGGCGGCCAAGGTCGGCAAGGTCGGCGGTCTCGCGCTCGGCTACTTCCTGGTCATGTCCACCGTGGCGCTGGCGATCGGCCTGGTGGTCGGCAACGTCATCCACCCCGGTGCCGGCCTGGACCTGGGGCCGGACGTGGCCGACGCGGGCCGGTCCGCGGCCGGTGAGGAGGGCGGCGGCACCGTCGACTTCCTGCTCGGCATCATCCCGACCACGCTGGTCTCCGCGCTGACCGAGGGCGAGGTGTTGCAGACCCTGCTGGTGGCGCTGCTGGTCGGCTTCGCGGTGCAGGGCATGGGCCGCCGGGGCGAGCCGGTGCTGCGGGCGATCGGCGTGCTCCAGCGCCTGGTCTTCAAGGTGCTGGCGATGATCATGTGGCTGGCGCCGATCGGCGCGTTCGGCGCGATGGCGGCGGTGGTCGGCGCCACCGGCGTGGACGCGCTGAAGAGCCTGGCGCAGATCATGCTCGGCTTCTACGCCACCTGCCTGATCTTCGTGATCGTGGTGCTCGGCCTGCTGCTGCGCCTGATCGCCCGGATCTCGATCTTCTCGCTGCTGCGCTACCTGGGCCGCGAGTTCCTGCTGATCCTGTCCACCTCGTCGTCGGAGTCGGCGCTGCCCAGGCTGATCGCGAAGATGGAGCACGTCGGCGTCAGCCGGCCGGTCGTCGGCATCACGGTCCCCACCGGGTACTCGTTCAACCTCGACGGCACCGCGATCTACCTGACCATGGCCGCGCTCTTCGTGGCCGACGCGCTGGGCAAGCCGCTCGCGGTCGGGGAGCAGATCTCGCTGCTGGTGTTCATGGTGATCGCGTCCAAGGGCGCGGCCGGCGTGACCGGCGCCGGGCTGGCCACGCTGGCCGGCGGCCTCCAGTCGCACCGGCCGGACCTGGTCGACGGCGTCGGTCTGATCGTCGGCATCGACCGGTTCATGTCCGAGGCCCGGGCGCTGACCAACTTCGCCGGCAACGCGGTGGCGACCGTGCTGGTCGGCACCTGGACCGGGGAGTTCGACCGGGAGCAGGCCCGCGCCGTGCTCTCCGGCGACCGCCCGTTCGACGAGACCAGCATGCTCGACGACGACGAGCGCCCCGCCGAGACCGCAACCCCACCCGCCCCCGACCGCCCCCTCGCCACCTCCACCACCCCCTGACAGCCCCACCCCGCCCCACCCCGCCCCCTCACGCGATCTTGCACTTTGTGCCCCGGCGAAACGGACGAAGCGCCCACCGAAGGGGCCGAAACCGCAAGATCGGCGAGGGGGTGGGGGGGACGGGGGAGGGCCGGGGGTGGGGGTGGGGTGGGCCACGGGGGTGGGATTGGCGGTGTCGGGTGGGGGTGGGGGTGGTTAGCGTCGGTGGCATGGAGCTGGAGCAGGCACGGAAGTTGTGGCAACCGGAGCCGGGCTGGTTGAACACGGCGACCTACGGGTTGCCGCCCGATCCGGTGTGGACGGCGGTGCAGCAGGTGCTCGCCGAGTGGCGGAGCGGCCGGGTGTCGTTCGAGGTGTGGGACGAGTCGGTCGGGCGCTCTCGGGCCGCGTTCGCCCGGCTGGTCGGCGTGGACGCGGCCGACGTGAGCATCGGCGCGGCCGTCTCCCAGTTGGCGGCACCGATCGCGGCGGCGCTGCCGCCGGGGGCCACGGTGGTGGTGCCCGAGGTCGAGTTCACCTCGATCCTGTTCCCCTGGTTGGTGCAGGAGGAGCGCGGTGTGCGGGTGCGCACCGTCCCGCTCGACGGCTTGGTCGACGCCATCGACGCCGGGACCGACCTGGTGGCGTTCAGCCTGGTGCAGTCCGCCGACGGCACGGTCGCCCCGTACGACGAGATCGTCGCGGCGGCCCGGGCACACGACGCGCTCGTGGTGGTCGACGCCACCCAGGCCTGCGGGTGGCTGCCGTTCGCGGCGGACCGAGCGGACGCGGTGCTGGTGGGGGCGTACAAGTGGTTGATGGCGCCGCGTGGTGCGGCCTTCGCCTACCTGGCGCCGGCGCTGCGCGAGCGGATGCGTGCCGACGCCGCCGGTTGGTACGCCGGCCGCGACCCGAGCGCCTCGTTCTACGGCCTGCCGCTGCGGCTGGCCGACGACGCCCGCCGGTTCGACATCTCCCCGTCCTGGCTCTGCTACGCCGGCGCGGCCCCGGTGCTGGAGCTGCTCGCCGAACTCGACCCGGTGGCGGTACGCGACCACGACGTGGCGCTGGCCAACCGGTTCCTGGCCGGGCTGGGCCGCCCGCCCGGCGACAGCGCGATCGTCACCGTCGAGGTGCCGGACGCGCAGGAGAAGCTGGCCCGGGCCGGGGTGCGGGCGGCGGTGCGGGCCGGCCGGGTGCGCGCCTCGTTCCACCTCTACACCACCGAGGCGGACGTCGACCTGGCACTGGAGGCGCTGACGGGTTGAGCCCCGGCTCAGGCCAGGTGGCCACGATCCTCGGGTCGGCGTCGGCTCCAAGCCGGTCGGGGGTAGCGTCGAGGACCCACAGTCGATCTCCGCCCTCGAAGGACGCCATGGATCCCGTCGCCACACCGCCCGTCCCGCGCCCGCTGCCGGCGGTCCGGCGATGAGGGCGCTCGTGGTACGCGGCCGGGGCGCGACCCCGGCCGTCGAGGAGGTGCGCCTGCCCGCCCCGGGCCCGGGTGAGCTGCGGGTCCGGATCCGCGCCGCCGGCCTGTGCCACTCCGATCTGGCCATGGTGCACGGCACGTTGACGCCCGGGTACCCGCTGGTGCTGGGGCACGAGGCGACCGGCGTGGTGGTCGAGATCGGGCCGGGCACCGCGTTGCCCGTGGGCACGCCGGTGGTGCTCAACTGGGCGCCCGCCTGCCGCGACTGCTGGCACTGCCGGCACGGTGAGCCCTGGCTCTGCGTCGCGAACGGCGCCGCCTCGGTGCCGCGCGGCGAGACCGCCGACGGGGAGCCGGTGCAGGTCACGCTCGGGCTCGGCGCGCTCGCCGAGGAGGTGGTGGTGCCGGAACGGGCGGCCGTGCCGGTGCCGGCCGGGCTGCCGCCGGCGCAGGCGGCGCTGCTGGGCTGCGCGGTGCTCACCGGCACCGGCGCGGTCCGCAACACCGCCCGGGTCGCCGCCGGCGAGTCGGTCGCGGTGATCGGGCTGGGCGGTGTCGGGCTGGCCGTGCTCACCGCCGCTCGCCGGGCCGGCGCGGCACCGATCCTCGCCGTCGACGTGGTGGCGGCCAAACGGGAGCTGGCCCTGGCCGCCGGCGCGACCGACTTCCTGCCCGCCGACGACGCGCTGAGCCGGGAGATCCGGGCCCGCACCGACGGGCGCGGGGTGGACCACGCGTTCGAGTGCGTGGGCCGGGCCGCCACCATCCGCGCCGCCTGGCGGGCGACCCGGCGCGGAGGCGCGGTCACCGTGGTCGGCATGGGCGGCCGGGACGACCTGCTCAGCCTCTCCGCGATGGAGATCTTCCACTCGGCGCGTACGCTGCGCTCCTCGGTCTACGGCTCGACCGATCCGGACCGGGAGGTGCCGGAGCTGGCCGCCGCGCTCGCCGCCGGTGACCTCGACCTGGCGCCGCTGGTCAGCGGCACGGTGTCGCTGGCCGAGGCGCCCGCCGCGCTGGACCGGTTGGCGCGGGGCGAGGGCGCCCGCTGGGTGGTCACGTTCCCGGACTGAGCCCGCCGTCGACCAGGACCGTCACGCCGTCGAGCAGCCGGCGCAGGCCGAAGTCGAAGACGGTCTCCAGGTCCAGGTCGACGCCGCCCGCGGTCAGCGCGTCCATGGTGGCCAGCCGGCCGCCGGCCATCAGCCGGTGCAACGTGTCCCGCTGCCGGTCCACCCACTCCTCGTCGGTGCGCCCGGTGTCCTGCACCGCCTGCGCGCCGGCCTCCAGGTTGACCGCGACGCCCTTCACGTACGCCATCAGCGTGATCGCCACGTGCCAGCGCGCGTCCCAGCCGATGCGCGGGCTCGCCACCCGGCTGTTCCTCGGCCACGCCGACGGGCTCGACCTGCCGGAGTACGCCGTCGACCGGTGAGCCCCCTACCCGGTCGCCGGGCCGGGTCCGCTACCCGGTCGCGGGAGCCGGCCCGGTCACGGTGCCGGGACACATGTCGACGGCCGCCGATGGGGCGGGAGCGCCCGGCGCCTGTGGAGGTCCACACCGTGCCGGGCGGGGGGAATGTGTGGCGCATCGACATGGTTCGACCCGTTCGACGCCCCGTAGGTTTCCTGCACGCGACGGCCCTGTGACCCCGGTCACCGACCCGGCTGTGGCGGACGGACCTGCGGAGGGTGAGGCGATGGCCGGGCAAGCGATCCTGTCGGCCCGTGGGCTGACCCGGGACTTCCGGGGTTTCCGGGCCGTCGATCGCGTCGACCTGGACGTGGCGGCGGGCACCGTGCACGCCCTGGTGGGCCCGAACGGCGCCGGCAAGACCACGCTGTTCAACCTGCTCACCGGCTTCCTGCCGCCCAGTGGTGGCCGGATCGAGCTGGACGGCCGGGACGTCACCGGGCTGCCCCCGGAGCGGGTGGCGCGGCTCGGCGTGGCCCGGTCGTTCCAGATCACCAGCCTCTTCCCGCAGCTCGGCGCGCGCGAGCACGTCGAGTTGGCGCTCCAGTCGCCCAGCGGGCTGGGCTGGCGGTTCTGGCGGTCGGCGAAGTTGATGCGCCGCTACCGGGACCGGGCCGACGAACTGCTGGCCATGGTCGGTCTCGCCGACCTCGCCGAGGCCCCGGCCGAGGCGCTCGCGTACGGGCGCAAGCGGGCCCTGGAGCTGGCCATCGCGCTCGCCCTCGACCCGAAGGTGCTGCTGCTCGACGAGCCGACCGCCGGGATGGGCCTGGAGGACGTCGACCGCACCGTCGAGCTGATCGCCACCGTCCGCACCGGACGGACCGTGGTCATGGTCGAGCACAACATGAGCGTGGTGGGCCGGCTCGCCGACACGGTCACCGTCCTCCAGGCCGGCACCGTGCTGGTCGAGGGGCCGTACGAGCAGGTCCGCGCCGACGAGCGGGTCATCACCGCCTACCTGGGAGCCAGCGATGCTGCGCATTGAGAACCTGTCCGCCTGGTACGGCGAGGCCCAGGTGCTGCGCGAGGTGAGCCTGGAGGTGGCCG
The DNA here is from genome assembly GCF_040647835.1 of Micromonospora sp. NPDC049240. NCBI lineage: Bacteria > Bacillati > Actinomycetota > Actinomycetes > Micromonosporales > Micromonosporaceae > Micromonospora > Micromonospora sp. NPDC049240. Next base: position 136,112 of record NZ_JBEZCX010000008.1, on the reverse strand, counting down.
CCGGCGAGGTGGTCACGCTTGTCGGACGCAACGGCGCCGGCAAGTCCACCCTGCTGCGGTCCGTGATGGGGCTGCACCCCGGCCAGCGTGGCACGGTGCACCTCGACGGGCGGGACATCTCCCGGCTGCCGGCGTACAAGCGGGCGCGGGCCGGGCTCGGCTGGGTCCCCGACGACCGGGGCGCGTACGCCACGCTCACGGTCACCGAGAACCTGACGCTGCCGCCCCGGGTCGGCCCGGACCCGTGGCCGCTGGCGCGGGTGTACGAGGCGTTCCCCGCGCTGCACGCCCGGCGCGACTCGGCCGCGACCATGCTCTCCGGCGGCGAGCAGCAGATGCTCGCGCTGGCCCGGGTGCTGCGCATGGGCGCCCGGCTGCTGCTCTGCGACGAGCCCACCGAGGGGCTGTCGCCGTTGCTCGTGCAGCAGGTCGGCGACCTGCTGCGGGAGGCCAAGCGGCACGGCGTGACCGTGCTGCTGGTGGAACAGAACCTGCACTTCGCCACCGGCGTCGCCGACCGGCACTACCTGCTGGCCGAGGGCCGGATCGCGGAGGCGATGGAGAACACGGAGGTGCGCTCGCGGGAACGCGAGCTGCTGGCGTACCTCGGGATCTGACAAGTCGACGGCCGAACCCGCGCGGACCGCGCGGCGACGAAGGGGATGACCATGCGTAGGAGCGTGGGTGTGGCCGCCGCCTCGGCGGCGGCGCTGCTGGTGGCCGGCTGCGGCGGCGGTGGCCCGCAGTCCGGCGGTGACTCGAAGCTGACCGGCGACAAGATCGTGCTGGGCGTGCTCAACGACCAGTCGGGGGCCTACTCGGAGCTGTCCGGGCGGAACTCGGTCAAGGCCGTGGAGATGGCCATCGCCGACTTCAAGGCCAAGCACGGCGACGACGCGGTCACGAAGAACATCAGCGTGGAGACCGCCGACCACCAGAACAAGCCGGACGTGGCCAACAGCAAGGCCCAGGAGATGGTCGACCGCAAGGGCGTCGACGCGATCCTGGACGTGCCGACCTCGTCGGCCGCGCTGAAGGTAGCCGACGTGGCCAAGGAGAAGAAGAAGCTCTACTTCAACATCGGCGCGGCGACCACGGACCTGACCGGCAAGAGCTGCAACAAGTACACGTTCCACTACGCGTACGACACCTACATGCTGGCGCACGGCACCGGCACGGTGACCACCGAGCAGGTCGGCAAGAACTGGTACATCCTCTACCCGAACTACGCGTTCGGACAGGACATGGAGAAGAGCTTCACGGCCGCCATCGGCGCGGCCGGCGGGCAGGTCGTGGGTAAGGACGGCGCGCCGTTCCCGAACACCAGCGGCGACTACTCGTCGTTCCTGCTCAAGGCGCCGACGCTGAACCCGAAGCCGCAGGTGCTCGGCACCATGCAGGCCGGCGCGGAGCTGGTCAACGTGGTCAAGCAGTACAACGAGTTCAAGCTGCGGGAGAAGGGCGTCGGGCTGGCCGTCGGCCTGATGTTCATCACCGACATCCACTCGCTCACCCCGGCCGCGCTGGCCGGCACCACCTACACCGACGCCTGGTACTGGAACTTCGACAAGCAGAACCGGGAGTGGGCGGACCGGTTCCAGTCCGAGACCGGCACCCGGCCGTCGTTCGCGCACGCGGCCAACTACTCCGCCGCCATGCAGTACCTGGAGGCGGTGCAGGCCGCCGGCACCGACGACGCCGACGCCGTGGTCAAGGAGCTGGAGGGCAAGGAGATCAACGACCTGTTCCTGCGCAACGGCAAGATCCGCGCGGAGGACCACCGGGTCGTGCACGACGCCTACCTGGCGCAGGTGAAGCCGCAGGCCGAGGTCAAGGAACCGTGGGACTACGTGAAGATCCTCAAGACCATCCCGGCGGCCGAGGCGTTCCGCACCCCGTCGGCCGACTGCAAGCTCTGACATGTCCGGCTTCCTGCAGAACACGTTCAACGGGCTGGTGGGCGGGGCGTTCTACGCCCTGCTCGCCCTCGGGCTCGCGGTCATCTTCGGCATGCTCCGGGTGGTGAACTTCGCCCACGGCGCGTTCTACATGCTCGGCGCGTTCGGGGCGTACGTGCTGCTGGCCGAGGCGGGCGTGCCGTTCTGGGCCGCGTTGGTGATCATGCCGCTGGCGCTGGGCCTGCTCGGCATGGCGCTGGAACGGGCGGTGATCCACCGGCTCACCCGGCTCGACCCGCTCTACAACTTCCTGCTCACCTTCGGCCTGACGCTGATCCTGCAGGACCTGGTCAAGTCCCGGTACGGCGTGCAGTCCAGCCCGTACGCCACGCCCGCCGAGCTGAGCGGGACCGTCGACTTCGGGCTCTTCGACTTCCCGACGTACCGGGTGTTCATCCTCGGCTTCACCGTGCTGCTCTGCGTAGCGGTCTGGTGGGTGCTCGGGCGGACCCGGATCGGCATGGTGGTCCGGGCCGCCACCGAGCGGCCGGAGCTGACCCGGGCGTTCGGCATCGACGTGGGGAGATGGGTCACCCCGGTCTTCGGCTTCGGCATCGCGCTCGCCGGGCTGGCCGGGGTGCTCGCCGCCCCGATGCGGGCGGTCAACCCGCTGATGGGCGCCGACCTGATCATCGTGGTCTTCGCGGTGGTGGTGATCGGCGGGCTCGGCTCGATCTTCGGCTCGGTCGCCGCCGGCTTCGGCATCGGCCTGATCCAGGCGTGGGGCGAGGCGTACCTGTCCGACTACCCGCTCGTGTCGCAGACCGTCGTGTTCGTGGTGATGGCCGCCGTGCTGCTGTGGCGCCCGGCCGGCCTGTTCGGCCGAGAGGAGGCTCCCGCGTGACCAGCACTGTCGACACCAGCCCCGTGGAGAAACCGGCCCCACGGTCCGGCCTGCTCGCCGTCGCGCGGGCACCCGGCTGGGCCCGGTACGCGCTGCTGGCCGCCGGCCTGCTGGTGGCGCTCTGGCTGCCCAACGGGCTCTACCCGGCGGTCGCGGTGGACATCCTGTGCTGGGCGCTGTTCGCCGTCTCGGTGGACCTGCTGCTCGGCTTCACCGGGCTGATGTCGTTCGGGCACGCCGCGTTCTGGGGCACCTCGGCGTACGTCACCGGGCTGGTCGCGATCCACGCCGGCCTGCCGTTCCCGGCCGCGGTGCTGGCCGGGGCGCTGGCCGCGGCGCTGCTCGCGCTGCCGATCGGCTACCTGGCGGTGAAGCGCACCGGGATCTACTTCGCGATGGTCACGCTGGCGTTCGCGCAGATGGTCTACTACGTGGCCAACGAGTGGCGCTCGGTGACCCAGGGCGAGAACGGCCTCCAGGGCGTGCCGCGCGCGTTCTTCGGCGCCGACCTCACCGACGACTACTACTTCTACTACGCGATCCTGCCGATCGTGCTCCTCGGGCTGCTCGCGGCGTGGCGGATCGTGCACTCGCCGTTCGGCCGGGTGCTGGTCGGCATCCGGGACAACCCGGCGCGGGCCCGCGCGCTGGGCTACCCGGTGCACCGCTACAAGCTGACCGCGTTCGTGCTCTCCGGGTTCCTCGCCGGGCTCGGCGGCGGGCTGTTCGCCGTCGGTCACCGGTTCGTCTCGCTGGACGTGCTGCACTGGACCACGTCCGGCAAGGCGGTCATCGTGGTGGTGCTCGGCGGCATCGGCACGCTGTGGGGCGGCGTGCTCGGCGCGGCGCTGGTGGTCCGGCTGGAGGACTGGTTGTCGTTCTCCGGGTTCGAGGCCATCGGGCTGGTCACCGGCGGCATCTTCGTGCTGGTCGTGCTGCTGTTCCGGCGCGGCGTCTGGGGCACTGTCGCGCACCTGGCCCGGCGTCGGGGAGCCGCCCGGCGCGAATGAACCTCCCGGTGGCGCATCCGGATCGGGCCGCCCGGACGAACCCCCAGGTAGAAGAGCTACCCGGGGGTACGTCCGTTGCTGACCGAGAACATGCCGGCCGGGGCCGCCGAGTCGGCCCGTAAACGGCTCACCACCGCCGCCGAGGACCTGGACGACAACCAGGTCGCCGGGCTGGTGCTCGACCTCGCCGCCGAGGTCGGGGTCGCGCCCTTCTGGGAGCAGGTCTGCCTGCCGCTGCTGGGCGCGCTGCGCGGGCACAGCGCCGCCGAGATCGCGGTCGAGCACGCCCTGTCCGAGGGCGTGCGGGTCGGGCTGGACGTGTTCCGCCGGGAACCGACCCGACCGCTGCCGGTCGAGGGGGTGCTGCTCGCCGGCGCCGAGCACGAGACGCACTGCCTGGGGCTGCACGCCCTGGCGGCGGCGCTGCGTGAGCGCGGTCGGGGCTGCCTGCATCTCGGCCCGGCCCTGCCCTGGTCCGCGCTGGCCAGCGCCGTGGCCCGGGTCCGGCCCCGGGTGGTGGTGGTCTGGTCGCAGACCCCGGTGACCGGTCGGGCGTACCGCCTGGTCCGGCTCCGGCGGGACGTCCCGGACGTCCGTCTGCTCGCCGCCGGGCCGGGCTGGATCGAGCCGTTCCCGCCCGGCCCCACCGCCCCCCACCGCCTGACCAGCCTCGCCGAGGCCACCGCCGCCTGCCTGGAAGGCGGGGCCCCCGCTTAACGCCTCCGGTAGAGATGGGCGCCCCGCTTGGCGGGCGCATCGTCGGTGGGTGCGCCGTCGGCGGGCGCTCAGCCGGCGCGGAAGCCGTGCAGCAGGGCGGCCACCGCCGACTCCGGATCGAACGCCTCCTCGGGGGCGGCGAGCTGGTTGCCGAGGAGCCCGTCGACGAGCGCGAGCAGGCTCCGGAAATGGGTCGGCGGATCGGTGGAGCCGAGCGCGGCGACCAGCGGCACCCCCCACTCGGCCAGCCGTGCCCGCCCGGCCTCGATGGCGGGACGCAGTTCGGGCCGCACGGCCGCCTCCACGAACAGCGCGTACCGGGCCAGCGTGACCACCCGCTCCTCCTCGGTGAACCGGCGGATCAGCCGGCCGAGCACGCGGGTGAAGCCGGCGAGGTCCCCGGGCGGCAGATCGACGGCGAGCCGCTGCCAGGCCAGCGTCTCCACCTCGACCAGCCGGGCGAAGACGCCGTCGACGAGCGCCTCCCGGGTGCGGAACCGGTTGGACGCGGAGCCCTCGGGCAGGCCCGCCTCGGCGTCCACGGCCCGGTGGGTGAGCTGTCGCGGACCCCGGGTGCCGAGCACCCGGATGGCGGCGTCGAGCAGGAGCTGCCGGCGATCGGTCACCGGGCCAGACTACAGACGTAGTGAAAGCGACTACATCTGTAGTACGGTGGCCGGCATGGCGGGTCGGGCGGTGGTGGTCGGTGGCGGCATCGGGGGGCTGGCGGCGGGCATCGGGTTGCACGGCGCCGGCTGGGAGGTCACGGTCCTGGAGCGGTCCGCCGGGCTGCCGGCCACCGGGACCGGCCTCGGCATCTGGCCCACCGCGATGCGCGCGTTGGACACGCTCGGCGTGGGCGACGAGGTGCGTCGGCGGGCCCGCCGGCAGGCCGGCGGATCGATCCGGCGACCGGACGGACGCCGGATCGCCACCATCGACGTCGACCGGCTGGAACGCCGCCACGGCGAGCCGGTCCACCTCATCACCCGGCCGGCGCTGCTCGCGGTGCTGGCCGGCGCGCTGCCCGGACCGGCGCTGCGGTTCGCCGCGCCGGTCGTCGACCCGGGCGCGCTCGTCGACGCGTACGACCTGGTGGTCGGCGCGGACGGGATCAACAGCGTGGTCCGCGTCGCGCTGCACGGGCAGCGCTGTCCGCTGCGCTACGCCGGCGCGGTGGCCTGGCGCGGGGTGGTCGACGTGGAACTGTCCGAGGGGGGTGAGACCTGGGGGCGGGGCCGCCGGTTCGGCCTCACGCCGATCGGCGACGGGCGGACCAACTGGTACGCCTCGGTGCGCCTCCCGCAAGGGCATCCCGCGCCGGTGGACGACGTCGCCGAGTTGCGCCGCCTCTTCGGGGACTGGCATCCGCCGGTGCGCCGGGTGCTGGACGCCCTCACCCCGGCCGGCGTGCTGCGGCACGAGATCCGCGACCTGACGCCGCTGCCGTCCTACGTGGCCGGCCGGGTGGCGCTGCTCGGCGACGCCGCGCACGCCATGACCCCCGACCTCGGGCAGGGCGCCTGTCAGGCGCTGATCGACGCGGTCGCGTTGGCCGACTGCGTCCGCGATGCCGACGACCTGCCGGCGGCACTGCGGGCGTACGACAGGCGCCGCCGCCGGCCCACCCAGCGGATCGCGGCCGGCGCGCGGTGGGCGGGGCGGCTCGCCCAGGCCGGGCGGCTGCTGCCGGTGCGGGACGCGGTGCTCCGGCTGGCGCTGGCCGCTGGCCCACCGGCCTGAGGTCCCGGTGCGGGCCCGCGCACGGGGGTGGGCCCGCACCGGCGTGACCTGGCACACATTCGATACGGACCTGTTCCGTATCGAAACTCGCTCACCTACGCTCGGCAGCGTTACGAGTCTGCCCCGTATCGTATTCGGACGCGGGTGAGCCGGGGGGGAGAACCCAGATGGAAGCGCACGAGAACACCGGACACCCGAGGAGGTGGGCGATCCTGGGCGTGCTGGTGATCAGCCTGCTCGTGGTCGTCCTCGACAACACCATCCTCAACGTCGCCCTGCGCACGCTCGCCGACCCGGTGCACGGTCTCGGCGCCAGCCAGGGCGACCTGGAGTGGGCGATCAACTCCTACACCCTCGTCTTCGCTGGCCTGCTCTTCACGTTCGGTGTGCTCGGCGACCGGTTCGGCCGCCGGCGCTTCCTGATCCTCGGGCTGGTGCTGTTCGGGCTGGCCTCGCTGCTCTCCGCGTACGCGCAGGACCCGGCGCAGCTCATCGGCGCGCGGGCCCTGATGGGCGTCGGCGGCGCCGCCATCATGCCGGTGACGCTCTCGATCATCTCCAACGTCTTCGACCCGCGCGAGCGCGCCCGCGCGATCGGCGTCTGGGCCGGCGCGGTCGGTCTCGCCGTGGCCATCGGCCCGGTGCTCGGCGGCGCCCTGCTGGAGCACTTCTGGTGGGGCTCGGTCTTCCTGATCAACGTGCCGGTGGTGGTGGTCGGCGTGGCGCTGGTGGCGATGCTGGTCCCCGAGTCCCGGGATCCCGCCCCCGGCCGGGTGGACGTGCTCGGCGTGCTGCTCTCCGTGGTCGGCCTGGTCGCCCTCACCTACGGCATCATCGACGGTGGCGAGCACGGCTTCGGCCGGCCGCAGGTCTGGGCCGCGATCGTCGGCGGGCTCGCGGTGCTCGGCTGGTTCGTCGCCCACGAGCTGCGCAGCGACCACCCGTCGCTGGACGTGCGGCTGTTCCGGGTGCCCCGGTTCGCCGCCCCGGTGGCGCTGGTCGGGCTGGTCTTCTTCGCCGCCATGGGCGTGATGTTCTTCGGCGCGTTCTACCTCCAGCTCGTGCGCGGCTACAGCCCGCTGGAGAGCGGCCTGCTCTTCCTGCCCTTCGCGGCCGCCCAGCTGATCTTCGCGCCGCGCAGCGCCGCGATGGTCCGTCGCTACGGCGGCCGGGCGGTCGCCGCGGTCGGGCTGCTGCTGACCACGATCGCGCTCGCCGCGTTCGTGTTCATCGACGCGGACACGCCCATCTGGATCTTCTCGGCGGTGGGCTTCGTGCAGGGCGCCGGAATGGCCAACATCATGCCGCCGGCCACCGAGTCGATCATGTCGGCGCTGCCCCGGGAGAAGGCCGGCGTGGGCTCGGCGGTCAGCAACACGGTCCGCCAGGTGGCCGGCGCGCTCGGCGTGGCGGTGCTCGGCTCGGTGCTCTCCGCGGTCTACCGCGACCAGGTCGGCCCCGCGGTGGCCGCGCTGCCCGCCCCGGTCCGCGACGCGGCCCGGGAGTCGGTCTCCGGCGCGTACGCGGTCGCCGACCGCCTCGGCCCGGCCGCACCGCGACTGATCGACGCCGCCAACGACTCCTTCGTCTCCGCGATGCACTGGGCCGCCGGCATCTCCGCGCTGGTGGCGGCGCTGGGCGTCGTGATCGTGGTGCGGTGGATGCCGGGGCGGGCGGTCGTCGCGCCCACCGCCGCCCCGGCCACCGAGCCGGAGTTGGCCGGGACCGCGTAGGTTCGTGGACAATGTCTGACATGACGTCCACGACGGGTGCTCCGCGATCGCCGGGTCGACCGCGGAGCACCCGCGCCGACGAGGCGATCGTGGAGGCCACCCTCGACCTGCTCGCCGAGGGCAGCACGATCGAGGCGCTCTCCATCGAGGCGATCGCGGCCCGGGCCGGGGTCGGCAAGGCCACCATCTACCGCCGCTGGTCGGGCAAGGAGGCGCTGCTGCTGGACGCGCTGCGCCGGCTCAAGGGCGTCCCGCCGCGCCCCGGCGGGCGTTCCGTCCGGGACGACCTGGTGCTGCTGGTCGGTGCCGTGGGCCAACACACCGACCCCCGGGCCCGCAAGATCATGCCCTGCCTGGTGCCCGAGGTGAGCCGCAGCTCCGCCCACCGGCAGGCCTACGAGGCGATCATCGAGCCCCGGCGGCAGGCCATGCGCGAGGTGCTGCGCCGCGCGACGGACAGCGGTGAGCTGCGCGCCGACCTCGACATCGAGGTGGCCATGGCGCTGCTCACCGCGCCGATGCTCGCCCAGCGCATGCTGCACTGGCACCCCGAGCTGGACGAACGCATCCTGCCCGAGCGGATCGTGGACGCCGTCCTGGACGGCCTGCGCGCCCGCTGACGCCCGGCCCGCGCGCCCGCCGGCCGGGCTACGCGGCGACGTCAGCCGGCCGGGTGCGCGCCGCCGTCAGCCGGCCGGGGTGCGCAGCCGGTGCAGGCGCAGCGCGAGCTGCACCTCCAGCGCCCGCTCCGGCTTCTGCCAGTCGGCGCCGAGCAACTGCCCGACCCGCTCCAGCCGCTGGGTCACGGTGTTGACGTGCACGTGCAACTGCTCGGCCGCCCGGGCCAGGCTGCCGCCCACCCCGAAGTACGCCTCCAGCGTCCGCACCAGCGCGGTGCCCCGCCGGGCGTCGTAGTCGACCACCGGCCCCACGGTGGCGGTGAGGAACCGGGCCACGTCCCGGTCGCCCGCGTCGCCGACCGCCCCGAGCAGCAGCCCGACGAAGCCCAGCTCCGCGGTGCTCGCGCCCTGCCCGGCCCGGCCCAACGCGCCGAGCGCGGTCAGGCAGCGCTCCGCCTCGGCGAACGTCACCGCCAGCGACGCCGGACCGGTCGACGGCCCGCTCGCCCCGGCGGTCACCGGCCGGCCGGTCACCCGGGACAGGTCCCGGGCCACCGCGCGGGCCGCGCCGCCGGCGTCCCGGCCGGGCAGCATCAGCACCACCCGCCCGTCCCGCGCCGCGGCCAGCCCGCCCCGCGTCGAGGCGTACGTGGTGGCCCAGGAGAGCACCCGCTGCCGGGCCGATCCGGTCTCGGCGAATGCGTCGTCACCGACCGCCACCAGCACGTGCGGGGCGTCCAGGTTCACCCCGATCCGGCGGGCCCGGCCGCGCAGCGCGTCGGCGTCCCGCAACGGGCGGGCGATCAGGTCGTCCAGCAGCTCGCCCCGGACCCGCCCCTCCGCCTCGGCCACCGTGCGGCGGAACAGCAGCAGCAGCGCGGTCACCAGGGCGGCCCGCTCCAGGATGCGTTGGTCGGCGTCGACCAGCTCGTCGTCCGGGCGCAGCACCAGCGCGCCCAGGTTCTCGGCGCCGGCCACCACCGCGGCGTACCAGAGCGGGCCCCGGCGTACGCTGCGCCCCTCGGTGCGTGACGCGGCGACCGCCTCCACGATGTCCGCCCGGTCCGGCTCGTCGATCTCGCCGACCCGGGCCAGCCGCCGCCCCTCGGCGTCCAACGCCAGCAGCGCGCCGCCGAGCACCTCGGTCACCGCGGCCGCCACGTCCTCCATCCCGCCGCCGCGCACCACCAGCGCGGTCATCCGGTCGTGCGCGGCGGCGGCCCGCTCCACCGAGCTGCTGTGCGCCCGGATCGTGCCGTTCGCCGCCGACAACTCCGCCAGCGCGGCCCGCGTCTCGGCCAGTAGCCGGGCGGTGTCGATCGCCACCGCGGCGTGCGCCCCCAGCGAGACCAGCAGCGACACCTCCTCCCGGGCGAACGGGCGCGCCGAGCGGTTGGCCGCGTACAGCACGCCGATCACGCTGGAGCCCAGCCGCAGCGGCACCCCCAGGATGGCCACCAGGCCCTCCTCGCCCACCCCGCCGTCGATCTCCCCGGTGTGCCGGAACCGCTCGTCCTCCTGGTAGTTCGAGGTGACGTACGGGGTGCCGGTCTGCGCGACCAGACCGCCCAGCCCGTCGCCCATCTCCAGCCGTAGCCGCTGGAACCGGGCCGAGATCGACCCGTCGGTGACCCGCATGTACGTGTCGCCGCGCTCGTCGTCGTTGAGCGTCATGTACGCCACGTCGGTGCCGAGCAGGATCCGGGCCCGGTGCACGATCGCGCGCAGCACGTCGTCCAGGTCCCGCAGGCCGGCCAGGTCGCTGGCGGTGTCGTACAGGCCGGACAGCTCGGTCTCCCGACGACGCCGACGCTCCAGCAGCGCCCGGACCCGCAGCGCCACCACCTTCGCCTGCTCCAGCTCGGCCAGCCGGTCGGCGGGCAGGCCGGCGGCGCGCGCGGCGACCAGCGGACCCTCGAACTCGACCGCGGCGGCCTCACGGGCCAGCAGCTCCAGGAACTCCACCGGCGACGACATGACCGACATTGTGCGCGGCGCCACTAGTTGGCCGTCCAGCCCCCGTCGAGGGCGATCGAGGCGCCGGTGAGGAACGCGGCCGGCGGCGCGCACAGGTACGCCACCAACTCCGCCACCTCCTCCGGCTCGATCAGCCGCTTGATCGCCGCCCGCGCCAGCATGATCTTCTCGACCACCTCGTCCTCGCCGATGCCGTGACTGGCCGCCTGGTCGGCGATCTGGCTCTCCACCAGCGCGGTCCGCACGTACGCCGGGTTGATGCAGTTGGCCGTCACGCCGTGCGCGGCGCCCTCCAGCGCGACCACCTTGGACAGCCCTTCGAGGGCGTGCTTCGCCGAGACGTACGCCGCCTTGAACGGCGAGGCGCGCAGCCCGTGCACCGAGGAGATGTTGACGATCCGGCCCCAGCCGTTCGCGTACATCCGGGGCAGCGCCCGGCGGATCAACAGGAACGGCGCCTCGACCATCACCCGCTGGATGTACTCGAACCGCTCGACCGGGAACTCCTGCACCGGCGCGACGTGCTGCAGGCCGGCGTTGTTCACCACGATGTCGGCGTCCACCTCCAGCCGGCCCACCGCCTCCGGGTCGGCCAGGTCGACGCCCTCGGCCCGGCCCCCGGCCTCGGCGGCGACCGCCTTGGCCGCCTCCACGTTGCGGTCCAGCACCACGACCGAGGCGCCGGCCGCCGCCAGCCGCAGGGCGCAGGCCCGTCCGATGCCGCTGCCACCACCGGTCACCAGCGCGTTGCGACCGGAGAGGTCGACGTGTACGACGTGGGGGACCGCCACCGGTTCTGCCGTCATGGCGCAAGAAGTTACGAGGCGTGTGGCCCCGGGCACATGGGGCGGCGACACATACTCGACCGCTTCGGTGTGTGGTGCGTTCCGCCCCCTTCCGCCCCCGGCGTGTCCGCCCGTCCGCTGGTCGGACCCGACCAGTAGGGTGTGTCGAACACACGTACTGCTGACGGCTCGGGGAGGAGGCGGCGTGCGCGTGCTGGGCGTCGACCCGGGGCTGACCCGGTGCGGGGTCGGCGTGGTCGAGGGCTTCCCCGGGCGCGCCTGCACGCTTGTCGCCTACTACGTCGTCCACACCGATCCCGAGGACGACCTGCCGCTGCGCCTGCTGCACCTGGACCGGTCGCTCACCGACCTGGTCGCCGAGCACCGGCCGGACGCGGTCGCCGTGGAACGCGTGTTCAGCCAGCACAACGTGCGCACCGTGATGGGCACCGCCCAGGCGAGCGGCATCGCGGTGCTCGCCGGCGCGCGCGCCGGGCTGCCGGTGACGACGTACACCCCGAGCGAGGTGAAGGCGGCGGTGACCGGTTCCGGTCAGGCCGACAAGAAGCAGATGACCACCATGGTCACCCGCCTGCTGCGGCTGGCCGAGCCGCCGAAACCGGCCGACGCCGCCGACGCGCTGGCGCTGGCCATCTGTCACGTCTGGCGGGGCGGCACCCGGTCCAAGCTGGCCGCAGCCGCCGACCAGGCCCGACGAGGAGGGGTGCGACGATGATCGCGAGTGTGCGCGGCACCGTGACCGCGACCGGACCGGATCACGCGGTGGTGGAGGTGGGCGGCATCGGCCTGGCCGTGCAGTGCGCCCCCGGCACGCTCGCCGACCTGCGGGTCGGCCAGCCGGCCCGGCTGGCCACCAGCCTGGTGGTCCGGGAGGACTCGCTCACCCTCTACGGCTTCGCCGACGACGACGCCAAGCAGTTGTTCGAGCTGCTCCAGACCGCCAGCGGGGTCGGCCCGCGGCTGGCGCAGGCGGTGCTCGCCGTGCACACCCCGGACGCGGTCCGCAAGGCCATCGCCAACGCCGACACCGCGGCGCTGACCCGGGTGCCGGGGATCGGCAAGAAGGGCGCCGAGCGGCTCGTGCTGGAGCTGCGCGACCGGATCGGCCCGGTGGCGATCGGCCCGGACGGCGCGGCCGGGGTGACCGCCGGCGCCTGGCCGGAGCAGGTGCGTCAGGCACTGGTCGGGCTCGGCTGGTCGGCGGCCCAGGCCGAGCAGGCGGTCGCCGCGGTCGCGGAGACCGTCGACGGTGCGACCCCGCCGGTGCCGGTCCTGCTCAAGCAGGCCATCCGCCTGCTGGGCCGCACCCGATGAGGTCGGTCGGCCGGCCGTCGGGGGGAGCGCGCGGATGAGCAACGAGAACCTGGTCTCGGCGTACGTCAGCGACGCGGAGCTGGACGCGGAGGCCAGCGTCCGGCCGAAGCGGCTCGCCGAGTTCATCGCCCAGGACCGGGTCCGCGACCAGCTCGACCTGCTGTTGCAGGGCGCGATGCGGCGCGGTTCCCCGCCGGACCACATCCTGCTCTCCGGCCCGCCCGGGCTCGGGAAGACCAGCCTGGCCAACATCGTGGCGGCCGAACTGGGCGCCGGCATCCGGGTGACAAGCGGTCCGGCGATCGAGCGGTCCGGTGACCTGGCCGCGATCCTGACCAGCCTCGCCGAGGGCGACGTGCTGTTCATCGACGAGATCCACCGGATCGCCAAGCCGGCCGAGGAGCTGCTCTACAGCGCCATGGAGGACTTCCGGGTCGACGTGGTGGTGGGCAAGGGGCCCGGCGCGACCGCCATCCCGCTGGACGTGGAGCCGTTCACGCTGGTCGGCGCCACCACCCGGTCGGGCCTGCTGACCGGCCCGATGCGCGACCGGTTCGGCTTCGTCGCGCACCTGGACTTCTACTCCCCGGCCGACCTCAAGACGCTGTTGCACCGGTCCGCCCGGATCCTCGGCGTGCCGATCACGCCGGAGGGCGCGGCGGAGATCGCCGGCCGGTCCCGGGGCACGCCGCGGATCGCCAACCGGCTGCTGCGCCGGGTCCGGGACTACGCCGAGGTCCGCGCCGACGGCGTGGTCACGGTGGAGACCGCCCGGTCCGCGCTGACCGTCTACGACGTGGACGCGCTCGGCCTGGACCGGCTCGACCGGGCGGTGCTCAAGGCGCTGGTGGACTCGTTCCGGGGCGGCCCGGTCGGGGTCTCCACCCTCGCGGTGGCGGTGGGGGAGCAGCCGGACACGGTCGAGGAGGTCTGCGAGCCGTTCCTGGTGCGGGCCGGGCTGCTGGCCCGGACGCCCCGGGGCCGGGTGGCGACCGAGGCCGCCTGGCGGCACCTGGGGCGCAACCCCCCGAATGGTACATTTGGCATGGAAGCCCCTCCGGGGCCCGATCTGTTCTCGACGCAGACCGATCGGCCGTGATCCTAACGTGATCTGTGCCGCATTCGGTCTTCTCAGGAGCAGGGACTAGACTTCGCCGCGGTCTGTACAGGACGTGAGAATCCGCCTCCGCTGCGGTGCCCCCCGGGGCCGGCGGGGGCCAACCGGAAGGTCGACACCGTGCTTTACGCAGCAGCGAGTGGCGGGGGAGCCGGCGGTCTGACGCCGATCCTCATGATCGCTCTGCTCTTCGTCGTCATGTACTTCATGATGATCCGTCCGCAGCAGAAGCGCCGCCGGGAGGCGGAGCAGATGCAGTCCGCTCTCGCCCCGGGCGACGAGGTGGTCACCATCGGCGGCCTGCACGGCACGGTCACCGTGGTCGAGGACGAGACGGTCCTGCTCGAGGTCGCCCCCGGCGTGCAGACCCGGTACGCGCGTCCCGCGGTGGCCCGGGTGGTCAAGCGGGCCGAGGCGCCCGAGGCCGAGACCATCAGCGAGGAAGCCGAGTCGGTCAAGGAGTGACCGGTCGCCCCGGACGGGGCAGCGGAACCAACCCCACAAGTGGATAGTTGGGTCGGCGTCCGTCGTCGGCACGCGGCCGGACCCGCGCGACGCCCCCGCGTCGTGCCCGGGTCCGCGTGCCGGTCGCCGGTGCCGGCCAGCCGGAGCAGTCGGGCGGACACCCCCGGCCCGACAGTTGTCGCCGCCGTGGAAGCGGCGCGACCGTACAGGGAGACAGGACAGCCGTGGCACCACCTCAGGGACAGATGCGCCCCGGACGGCAACTCGCCGTGCTCGGGTTCATCTTCGTCGTCCTCTATCTTTTGGTGTTCTTCTCGGGTGGCGCCAGCGGTGGCTGGAAGGACCGGCTGGAGCCCCGGCTCGGCCTGGACCTCATCGGCGGCACCCGGCTGACGCTCGAGGCCACCAACACGGTGGACGGCAAGCCGCCGACCGCCGAGAACCTCGAAGAGGCGCGCCAGATCATCGAGAGCCGGGTCAACGCCTACGGCGTGGCCGAGGCGGAGGTGGTCACCGAGGGCAACCGGAACATCGTCATCTCCCTGCCCGGCGAGAACCGTGACCTGACCGACGTGGGCAGCGCCGCCGAGCTGCGTTTCCGCAAGGTGCTCAAGGCCACCGACGGCAGCGGCGCGGCCGCCGCCCCGGCGCCGAGCCCCAGCGCCTCGGCGGCCCCGTCCGGCAGCGCCAAGCCCTCGGGCAGCGCCTCGCCGAAGCCGTCCGGCAGCGCGTCGCCGAAGCCGAGCGCCAGCGCCAAGGTCACCGCGTCGCCGAGCGCCGGCGGGCAGGGCGGCATGGCCCTCGCGCCGAGCGCCAGCGCCACGCCGACGCCGTCGGCCCCGGCGAGCGCCGCGCCGAGTCCGAGCGCCAGCGCCGCGCCGGTGCCGCAGAGCATCGAGCAGCAGCGCAAGGCCGTCGAGCAGAAGGTGGGCGCGGCCGCCTGGGCCGCCGCCTCCGGGCTCCAGGCCCCGGCCGATCCGGCGCAGGCCGCCGCGTTCAAGCCGTTCGGCACGCTCTCCCCGCAGGAGATCGCGGTGCTCCCGGTCGAGATGCAGTTCAACGTCCCGACCATCACCTGTGCCCAGCTCGACAAGCGGCCGGCCGGCTCGATCAACGACCCGAAGCAGAAGGCGGTGGCGTGCGAGTCCGGCGCCAAGTACCTGCTCGACGTGGCCAAGGTGGAGGGCACCGACGTCAAGAACGCCTCCGCCCAGCTCGACCAGACCAGTGCCTGGGTGGTCAGCCTCACCTTCAAGGGTGACGGTCAGGAGAAGTGGACCGCGCTGACCCGCGAGGCGTTCAACAACGAGGGCCAGGCCTGCGACCAGACCGCGCTCGGCCAGGACGGCAAGTGCCGGGTCGCCGTGGTGCTGGACAACGAGATCGTCTCCTCGCCGGAGATCCAGGGCGTGCTCACCGGCGACTCGCAGATCACCGGCAGCTTCGACAACAAGTCGGCGAACGCGCTGGCCAGCCAGCTCCGCTACGGCGCGCTGCCGGTCACGTTCGAGCCGCAGGAGAGCCAGAACGTCACCGCGACGCTCGGTGACAGCCACCTGCGGGCCGGCCTGCTGGCCGCCGGCATCGGCATGCTGCTGGTCATCATCTACTCGTTCTTCTACTACCGGCTGCTGGGCTCGGTCATCTTCCTCAGCCTGGTGCTCTCCGCGCTGCTGGTCTTCGGCGCGCTGGTGGTGCTGGGTCGGTCGATCGGCTTCACGCTCACGCTCGCCGGCATCGCCGGCATGATCGTCTCACTAGGTGTGGCGGCGGACTCGTTCGTCATCTACTTCGAACGCCTCAAGGACGAGATCCGCGAGGGCCGCAGCCCGCGTAGCGCGGTGCCCCGCGCCTGGATCCGGGCCCGCCGGACGATCATCTCGGCGAACGCCATCACGCTGATGTCGGCCGTGGTGCTCTACATCGTGTCGGTCGGCGCGGTGAAGGGCTTCGCCTTCGCGCTCGGCCTGGCGACCGTGCTCGACCTGGTCGTCGTGTTCCTCTTCCGTCACCCGATCATGACGATGTTCGCCCGCACCCGGGCGTTCCTGTCCCCGCGGGTCAGCGGTCTGGGCCGGGCGCTGCCGGCCCGGTCGGCCGAGCCGGGCACCGCCCGCAACCCGCGCGTCAAGGAGGCCTGAGATGGCTAAGAGTGGTCTGGCCGCCCGGCTCTACCGGGGCGAGGCCGATCTCAACATCGTCGGCAAGCGCAAGCTGTGGTTCGGCGTGGCCGGCGCGCTGGTGCTGATCGCGGTGCTGAGCTTCGCGATCAACGGGTTCAAGCTCGGCATCGAGTTCGCCGGCGGCAACTCGTTCCAGGTGCCGGCCAGCGTCGGCACGCTCGACCAGGCCGAGCGCACCATCGACGACGTGCTGGCCAAGGAGGCCCCCGGCGTCGAGGTGGTCACCGCGCAGAAGGTCGGCGGGGCCGGCGGCGAGACCTACGAGATGCGTACCGGGCAGCTCAGCCAGGAGCAGGCCAACGCGGCCAAGACCGCGATGGCGCAGGAGTTCGGCATCCCGGCCGACCAGATCAGCGGCAGCCAGGTCTCCGAGGCCTGGGGCAGCCAGGTCACCTCCCGCGCGTTCCTCGGCCTGCTGATCTTCCTCGCCGTGGTGTCGATCTACCTGGTGCTGCGCTTCGAGTGGCGGATGGCGGTCGCCGCGATCATCTCGCTGCTCACCAACCTGGTCCTCACCTCCGGCATCTACTCGCTTGTCGGCTTCGAGGTCACCCCGTCGACGATCATCGGCTTCCTCACCATCCTGGGCTTCGCGCTCTACGACGTGGTGGTGGTCTTCGACAAGGTGCAGGAGAACACGCGGGGCATCACCGCCAACAACAACCTCACCTACGGCGAGGCGTCGAACCTGGCGCTCAACCAGAGCCTCATGCGTTCGCTGAACACGTCGGTGGTGGCGCTGCTCCCCGTCGGCGGCCTGCTGTTCATCGGCGCCGGCCTGCTCGGCGCCGGCACCCTGAAGGACCTGGGTCTGGTGCTCTTCGTCGGTATGGCGGTGGCGTTCCTGACCTCGATCCTGCTGGCCACCCCGCTGCTGGTGCTGCTGAAGAACCAGGACCCGCGGATCAGCGCGCACAACAAGCGGGTGCTCTCCCGCCGGGCGGCCATCGCCCGCGGAGAGGTCACGCCGAAGGGCGCCCCGCGTCCCGCGTCGACCGGTGACCAGCCGATCGAGGCGGACGCGGCGCTGGCCGGCGCCGCCCCCAAGGTCGGCTCCCGGCCGACCGGCAAGCGCCCCAGCGGCGCCCGGGGCGGTCGGCCCAGCGGCGGCGGGGGCAACCGGCCGGGCGGCGCGAAGCGCCGCTGACCGCAGGACCCGAGAAGATCGACCGGACGGCGTCCGTCATGCTGTTACCACGGCATGACGGACGCCGTCGTCGTTTCGAGAGGACATGGGACGCATCGTGACGGAGACGCACACCACCGGCGTACGGGGAGACAGCGGTCCCGAGGCTGCCCGGCTGGTCGCCAGCCGGCTGCTGGACGTGCCGGACTTCCCCAAGCCGGGGGTCATGTTCAAGGATCTGATGCCGCTCTTCGCCGACGGTGTGGCGTTCCGTGAGGTGATCGACCGGATCATCGCGTACCACGGTCCGGAGTCCTTCGACGTGGTCGCCGGCATCGAGGCGCGCGGGTTCGTGCTGGCCGCCGCCGTCGCGTACGCCACCGGCGTCGGCGTGGTGCCGGTACGCAAGGCCGGCAAGCTGCCCCGCGCCACCCACTCCGCCTCGTACGCGCTGGAGTACGGCGAGGCGACGCTGGAGGTGCACCAGGACGCGTTCACCGCCGGGCACCGGGTGCTGGTGCTGGACGACGTGCTGGCCACCGGCGGCACCGCCGAGGCCACGCTCGACCTGGTGGAGCGGGCCGGCGGCACGGTCGCCGGCTTCACCGTCCTGCTGGAGTTGGGCTTCCTCCAGGGGCGGGAGCGCCTCGCTCCGCGCCCGGTCCATGCCCTGCTGACCGTTTGACGCTGCTCGTCCCGCGCAGCCCGCCGGCACCGACCGTCCGGGGGAGCGGCGGTGTGCCCTGCCTACGGGTAGCATTGCCCTTTGCCTGACCGGGCGGGCGACCAGTCCGCAGGCGGCGGAGCCGCCGGGGCCGAGCCCCGGTGACCGGCGTGGAACAACACCGGCCCCCGGGTCGGTTGGATCAGACGTCGGCCGGACGGCCGGCGCATCCCGGCGAACGGTGAGGAGGCCGGTGTCCCACGATGTCGTCCCTCCGGTGGAGGGCACGGTGCACCCGACAGGCGACGCGGACGGCTCGGTGACCGAGCGCGACGGCAACCCACCGGCCGGGGCGATCGACGCCACCGACGGCACGCCGGACGCACCGGCCGACGGCGGTGGGGTCGTGGTGCCGTTCCCGACCGACGGCCCCGATGACCCCGGGTCCGGCGGCGGCTTCGCGCTGTCCAACGCGCCGACCGGCCGGCGGGTCCGCGCCCGGCTGGCCCGGTTCAACGCGCCCTGGCAGACCTCCCAGGTCAGCGAGGTGCTGGAGCCGCTGATCGCCAGCCACCGGGACGCCCATCCCAAGGCCGACGCCAAGCTGCTGCAACGCGCCTTCGACACCGCCGCCCGGTGGCACTCGGGGCAGTACCGCAAGTCCGGCGACCCGTACATCACGCACCCGCTCGCGGTGGCGACGATCCTCGGCAACCTGGGCATGGACACCACGACGCTGGTGGCGGCGCTGCTGCACGACACGATCGAGGACACCGAGTACACCCTCGATGCGATGCGCGCCGACTTCGGCGGCGAGGTCGCGCTGCTCGTCGACGGCGTCACCAAGCTCGACAAGGTCAAGCTGGGCGACGCGGCCAAGGCGGAGACGATCCGCAAGATGGTCGTGGCGATGGCCAAGGACCCGCGGGTCCTGGTGATCAAGCTGGCCGACCGGCTGCACAACATGCGGACGCTGACCTTCCTGCCCCGCCCCAAGCAGGAGCAGAAGGCCAAGGAGACGCTGGAGATCCTCGCCCCGCTGGCGCACCGCCTCGGTATGAACACCATCAAGTGGGAGCTGGAGGACCTGGCCTTCGGGACGCTGTTCCCGAAGCGGTTCGAGGAGATCAACCGGCTGATCGGGGAGCACCAGCCGCAGCGCGAGACACTGCTGCGTCAGGTGACCCAGAAGGTCGGCACCGACCTGAAGGCCGCCAAGATCAAGGCGGAGACCACCGGCCGGCCGAAGCACCTCTACTCGATCTACCAGAAAATGATCGTGCGGGGGCGCGACTTCAACGACATCTACGACCTGGTGGGTGTGCGGATCCTGGTCGACACGGTGCGCGACTGCTACGCGGCGCTGGGCGTCATCCACGCCAACTGGCAGCCGGTGCCGGGCCGGTTCAAGGACTACATCGCCATGCCCAAGTTCAACATGTACCAGTCGTTGCACACGACTGTCATCGGGCCCACCGGCAAGCCGGTGGAGATGCAGATCCGCACCTACGCGATGCACCGCACGGCCGAGTTCGGCATCGCCGCGCACTGGAAGTACAAGGAGCACAAGGGCACCCAGGTGGTCGGCCCGCCGGCGCACATCGACGAGATGACCTGGCTGCGGCAGCTCCTGGACTGGCAACGGGAGGCGGCCGACCCCAGCGAGTTCCTGGACGCGCTGCGGTTCGACCTGTCCAGCCAGGAGGTGTACGTCTTCACGCCGAAGGGCGACGTCATCCCGCTGCCCACCGGGTCGACGCCTGTCGACTTCGCGTACGCGGTGCACACCGAGGTCGGGCACAAGTGCATCGGCGCGCGGGTCAACGGCAAGCTGGTGCCGCTGGAGTCGACGCTCTCCAACGGCGACGTGATCGAGATCTTCACGTCGAAGTCCGACACGGCCGGCCCGACGCAGGACTGGCTCGGCTTCGTCAAGAGCCCGCGCGCCCGCACGAAGATCCGCCAGTACTTCAACAAGGAGCGGCGCGAGGAGGCGATCGAGGCCGGCAAGGACTCGATCGTCAAGGCGATGCGCAAGCAGGGCATGCCGTTGCAGCGGATGCTCACCTCGGACGCGCTGATGGCGATCGCCCGGGACCTGCACCTCGCGGACGTGGCCTCGCTCTACGCGGCGGTCGGCGACAGTCAGGTCTCCGCGCAGTCGGTGGTGCAGAAGCTGATGGCGTCCTACGGCGGCGAGGAGGGCGCGGCGGAGGACATCGCCGAGACCGCCGTCGCCACCCGGCCGCCGCGCAGCCGGCAGAGCAGCGCCGACCCGGGCGTGGTGGTGCGCGGCGTCAGCGACGTCTGGATCAAGCTGGCCCGCTGCTGCACGCCGGTGCCGCCGGACTCGGTCTTCGGTTTCGTCACCCGCTCCGGCGGGGTCAGCGTGCACCGCGACGACTGTGCCAACGCCGAGGACCTGCGGGCCCAGCCCGAGCGGGTGGTCGAGGTGAGCTGGAAGCTCACCTCGGCGTCCACGTTCCTGGTCGCCATCCAGGTGGAGGCGCTGGACCGGCACAAGCTGCTCGCCGACGTCACCCGGGTGCTCTCCGAGGAGCGGGTGAACATCCTCTCCGCGACGGTCACCACCACCCGGGACCGGGTGGCGGTCAGCCGGTTCAGCTTCGAGATGGCCGACCCGAAGCACCTCGGGCACCTGCTGGCCGCGGTGCGCAAGGTCGACGGCGTGTTCGACGCGTACCGGGTCACGTCCGGGGCCTGAGCAGGCACGTACGAGAAACGCCCGCCGGTCGAGCCGGCGGGCGTTTTGTCGGTGACGCGGTCAGCCCTGGATGTCGCTCAGGCTCACCTTGGTCATGACGATCTCCTTCTTCGGGTGACCGCCGCCGGCCTGCTTCGCGAACGCGCCGTCGTCACCGGCCGCGGCGACCTGCTTCACCACGTCCATGCCGCCGGTGATGGTGCCCAGCACCGTGTAGTTCGGGTCGAGCGGCGAGTCGCCGTACACGATGAAGAACTGGCTGCCGGTGCTGCCCGGCTGGCCGGAGTTGGCCATCGCGATGACGCCCTCCGGGTACGGCGGGCGCTTGTTGGTGGGCAGGTTCTCCTCGGCCAGGTTGTAGCTCGGCCCGCCGGTGCCGTCGGTGTCCCGCCAGCCCTTCCCGGTCGCGCTCGGGTCGCCGCACTGGAGCACCTTGATGCCCTCGGTGACCAGGCGGTGGCACTTGGTGTTGTCGAAGAAGCCCTTGCTGGCCAGGTGCGTGAAGCTGCCGGCGGTGCAGGGCACCAGGCTCCGGTCCAGCGTCGCGGTGATCGGCCCCAGGTTGGTGTCGATCGTCATCGTCTGGGTGCCCTTGTTGGCCTGCTGCGTCGGCGGCATCCCGACGTCCTTGATCTGCGCCGGCCGGCCCTCCTTGGGCACCTCGTTGTAGGTGCACTGGGCGAAGCCGGCCGCGGTGCCGGCCTGCTCCTTGTCGTCGTCGTCGCCGAGCGACGTGGCCAGCCAGACGGTGCCGGCCACCACGAGCACCAGCACGGCCGCGGCGCCGGCGATCGCCTGCGTCTGCCGGCGCTTGCGGGCCTTGCCGGTCCGCTCGGCCATCTCCCGCTCGAGCCGGGCCCGCGCCGCCGCTCGCTGGCGGTCTCTGGTGGACGTCACGGTCACTCCTCACCTGCTGTGCATCGGGGGACGGCGTCGCGCGCCGTCGAGTCAGGGTGGGTCGGGGCCGACCCGGGATGGATCAACCGGCGCTGGGGCTGCTCGCCGGCGCGGCGTTCGGCTCGCCGACGGTGAGGCTCTGGATCACCACGTCCGTCTTCGGCTTGACCTTCGCCCCGCTGCCATTGTCCACGGTCGGGAGCTTGCCGATCTTCTCCACCACGTCCAGCCCGCCGGTGACCCGGCCGACGACGCTGTAGGCCGGCTTCGCCGGGTTGAAGTCCTTGAAGAAGATCAGGAACTGGCTGCCGTTGGTGCCCGGCGGGTTGCCGACCAGGGCGACCGTGCCCTTCGGGTAGGCCGGCGGCTGCCCCGGCGTGGGGGAGGCCGACGGGCTCGCCTCGGGCGCGGTGGGGACGTTCTCGTCGTAGAACGAGTAGGTCGGCCCGCCGATCCCGGTGCCGCTCGGGTCACCGCAGCGCAACGCGCCCTCGGTGGTGATCTCGTGGCACTTGGTGGTGTCGTAGAACTTCCGGCTCGCCAGGTGGGCGAGGCTCGCGCCGCCGCAGGGCGCGGCGGCCAGGTCCAGGTCGACGGTGATCGGCCCGCCCTGGTTGGTGGTCACCGTCATCGGCCGCGTGCCCGAGGTGGGCAGGCCCTTGGTGGCCGGCGTGCCGGCGTCCTTGAGGTTGGCGTTCGCGGCGGCGTCCTGCGGGGTCCAGAGGCAGGTGTCCTCGGCGGCCTGCTTCTTCGGCTCCGAGTCGAACGCGCCGAGCGCCCAGGCCGAGCCGGCCACGATCAGCACGAGCACCACCGCGGCGCCCACGCCGGCCTGGATCTGCCGGCGGCGCTTCGCGACCGCGGCCCGCCGGGCGAGTTGCCGGTCGAGCTTGGCCCGCGCCAGTTTGCGCTGCCGGTCCCTGCTGGAAGCCACAGGTGCTCCCCTTCCTCTGCCTGATCGTCGCCGGCGTCCGGGCGCCGCCCGCCGTCCTCGGTAGGGGTGCGCCACGCCACACGCCCGCCAGAGTGTACGGCTACCGACTGGGAAAGTGGTGTACGAGGTCCGGCCTCGCCTTATCGGGCGTTGTCACTGGGGCCGGTGGGGCGTACGACACGATGGCGGGCGAAACCTGTTCGCCGGTACGACTAGGCTGCTGAACGAGGACGACGACCGGACGGAGAGGGGACGGACGTGCTCGTGGCCGGCTTTCCCGCGGACGCCTTCGGCACCAACTGCTACGTGGTGGCGACCGCGCCGGGGGAGCAGTGCGTGGTGGTCGATCCCGGCATCGGGGTGATCGACCGGCTCGACGCCGTGCTCGCCGAGCACCGCCTGCACCCGGCCGCCGTGCTGCTCACCCACGGCCACCTCGACCACACCTTCTCGGTGGCGCCGGTCTGCGGCGCGCGCGGCATCGCCGCCTACGTCCACCCCGAGGACCGCGAGTTGCTGGCCGACCCGTCCAAGGCGCTGTCCATGGACCTCACCGCGCTCTTCGGCGGGCGCCTGCCGTACGCCGAGCCGGACGACGTGGCCGAGCTGACCGACGGCGCGACGCTGGCGCTGGCCGGGCTGGAGATCACCGTCGACCACGCCCCGGGCCATACCGGCGGGTCGGTGCTGTTCCGGATGCCCGGCGCCGGCTCGCCCTGGGAGGCCGACGAGATCTGCCTCTCCGGTGACGTGCTCTTCGCCGGCTCGATCGGCCGCACCGACCTGCCGGGCGGCAGCATGCCCCGCATGCTGGCCAGCCTCCGGGAGAAGGTTCTCCCGCTGGCCGACGACACCGTCGTCCTGCCCGGCCACGGCCCCGCGACCACCATCGGCCGCGAGCGCGCGAGCAACCCGTACCTCGTCGAGGTGTCGGGGTCCGCGCGCCCGGCCGCGCCCACCCGAGGCCTCTAGACCTCACCCGCGCCCCGCGCGGGTTCCGCAAGGAGTACGCCATGAGCAAGCCCACGCCCATCTCCGGCTTCCCCGAGTGGACGCCGGCACAGCGGATGGTCGAGCAGTTCGTGCTGGACCGGATCCGCGCCACGTTCGAGTTGTACGGCTTCGCGCCGCTGGAGACCCGGTCGGTCGAGCCGCTGGACCAGTTGCTGCGCAAGGGGGAGACCTCGAAGGAGGTCTACCTGCTGCGCCGGTTGCAGGCCGACGTCGACGGCCCGGCCGGCGACGACGCGCTCGGCCTGCACTTCGACCTGACCGTGCCGTTCGCCCGCTACGTGCTGGAGAACGCCGGTAAGCTCCAGTTCCCGTTCCGCCGCTACCAGATCCAGAAGGTGTGGCGGGGCGAGCGCCCGCAGGAGGGCCGCTACCGCGAGTTCCTCCAGGCCGACATCGACATCGTCGACCGGGACACGCTGCCGGCGCACTACGAGGCCGAGATGCCGCTGGTCATCGGCGACGCGCTGCGGTCGCTGCCCATCCCGCCGGTGCGCATCCAGGTCAACAACCGCAAGATCTGCGAGGGCTTCTACCGGGGCGTCGGGCTGACCGACCCGGAGGCGGCGCTGCGCGCGGTGGACAAGCTCGACAAGATCGGTCCGGCGCGGGTGGCCGAGCTGCTGGCCGAGACCGCCGGGGCGAGCGAGGCGCAGGCCAAGGCGGCCCTGGCGCTGGCCGAGATCTCCGCGCCGGACGCCTCGTTCGCCGACGCGGTGCGAGCCCTCGGCGTCGACGACCCGCTGCTCGACGAGGGCATCGCGGAGCTGACCGCCGTGGTGGAGACCGCCGCCGCGCACGCGCCCGGCCTCTGCGTCGCCGACCTGCGCATCGCCCGCGGGCTCGACTACTACACCGGCACCGTCTACGAGACCCAGATGATCGGGTACGAACGGTTCGGCTCGATCTGCTCCGGCGGCCGGTACGACAACCTGGCCAGCGCCGGCAACGTCCGGTTCCCCGGGGTGGGCATCTCGATCGGGGTGACCCGGCTGCTCGGCCTGCTCTTCGGCGCCGAGGCGCTGACCGCGTCCCGATCGGTGCCGACGTGCGTGCTGGTCGCGGTCACCGCCGAGGAGGACCGGGCGGCCAGCGACGCGGTCGCGGCGGCGCTGCGCTCCCGGGGCGTCCCCACCGAGGTGTCGCCGTCCGCGGCGAAGTTCGGCAAGCAGATCCGGTACGCCGAGCGGCGCGGCATCCCGTACGTCTGGTTCCCCGGGGCGGACGGCGACGAGGTGAAGGACATCCGGTCCGGCGACCAGGTGGCCGCGACGGCGGGCGAGTGGACGCCGCCCCGGGCGGACCTGAAGCCGCTGGTCGGTGGCGCTGGCGTCTGACGGCGATTCGACCTACGGTGGCGTAAGTTACGCCACCGTAGGGAGAACGTCGTGTCCGTGCTCAGTCAGACCGCTCTGCTCACCGAACTCGAACCGGTCGTGGAGAAGAACCTCGACCGGCATCTGTCGCTGGCCAAGGAGTGGTTCCCGCACGAGTACGTGCCGTGGAGCGACGGGCGCACGTTCGACGGTCCGCTCGGCGGCGAGGCGTGGTCGGAGGCCGACTCGACGCTGCCCGAGGCCGCCCGCACCGCGCTGATCGTCAACCTGCTCACCGAGGACAACCTGCCCTCCTACCACCACGAGATCGCCAGCCTGTTCGGGCGGGACGGCGCGTGGGGCACCTGGGTGCACCGGTGGACCGCGGAGGAGGGGCGGCACGGCACCGCGATCCGCGACTACCTCACGGTGAGCCGGGCGGTCGACCCGGTGGCGCTGGAGCGGGCCCGGATGGTGCACATGTCCGCCGGTTACCGCAACGTCCACGACGACGAGGTGCTGCACTCGCTGGCGTACGTGTCGTTCCAGGAACTGGCCACCCGCATCTCGCACCGCAACACCGGCCGGGCCACCGGCGACCCGATCTGCGAGGCGCTGCTGTCCCGGGTGGCGGCGGACGAGAACCTGCACATGGTCTTCTACCGCAACCTGCTCGCGGCGGCGTTCGAGCTGGCGCCGAACCAGGCCATGCGGGCGGTCGCCGACGTGCTGGCCGACTTCCAGATGCCGGGGGTCGGCATCGACGGTTTCGCCCGCAAGTCGGTGGCGATCGCGCTGGCCGGCATCTACGACCTGCGCCAGCACCGCGACGAGGTGGTGGTGCCGGTGCTGCGCCAGTGGAACCTGTTCGAGGTCACCGGCCTGACCGGCGACGGCGAGGCCGCCCGCGAGCAGATCGCCGCCCACCTGGACATGCTGGAGACCCAGGCGGCCCGCTTCGAGGAGCGTCGCGCCGCCCGCGCCGCCCGCCTGACCCCCACCTCCTGACCCACCCCGCCCCCGCCTCCCTCCCCGCCCCCCGCGCGATCTTGCACTTTCTGCCCCGACAAAAGCCCTGATCCGGACATCTCGCGGGCCGAAAGTGCAAGATCGCGGGGAGGGGAGGGGAGGGAGGGGGCGGGGAGGGAGGGGGCGGGTTAGGGGGTTTCGAGGGGGAAGAGGAGGCAGGTGGAGGTGGCGTGGGCGACCAGGCGGTCCGTCGGGTCGGTCAGGCGGGCCTCGGCCAGCGCGGTGCGGCGGCCCCGTTGCAGCACGGTGCCCTCGCAGCGCAGCATGCCGCTGGTCACGGTGACCGGGCGGAGGAACTTCACGTTGAGGTCGAGCGAGGTGTAGCCGACGCCGGCCGGCAGCGTCGTGTGCACGGCGCAGCCGGCGGCGGTGTCGAGCAGGGTGGAGAGGACGCCACCGTGCACCGTGCCGAGCGGGTTGTAGTGGAACTCCTGCGGCAGCAGCTCGACGACGACGCGACCCTCGTCGGCCGTCATCCGCGCCATGTCGATCAGGTGCATGACCGGTGGCGCGGCCAACTCGCCGGCGATCATCGCGCGCAACAGGTCGAGGCCGCTGCGCCGGCCGACGTGGGCCGCCCCGGCGACCGGGTCGGACCAGGTGAACGTGCGGCTGCGCTCCTGCGTCTGGCTCATGGACCCAGCCTCGCAGCACGTTGCTGAGTCTGTCAATCAGACCTAGCCTGGTCGGCATGAGACCTGCGGCACTGGACTGGTCGGTGGAG
Source organism: Micromonospora sp. NPDC049240 (assembly GCF_040647835.1). Taxonomy (NCBI): domain Bacteria; kingdom Bacillati; phylum Actinomycetota; class Actinomycetes; order Micromonosporales; family Micromonosporaceae; genus Micromonospora; species Micromonospora sp. NPDC049240. The sequence goes on along the minus strand of NZ_JBEZCX010000008.1, from coordinate 109,199 downwards.
AACTGCACCATCGCGCGCGCCATGGAGATTCTCGGCGAGCGGTGGACCGTGGTCGTGCTCCGCGAGGTCTTCAACGGCGTACGCCGCTTCGACGACATGCGGGTACGCACCGGCATTCCGCGTCAGGTGCTGACCAACCGGCTGTCCATGCTGGTGGAACGCGGCGTCCTGCGGCGGGAGCCGTACCGCGAGCCGGGCAGCCGGCCGCGGCACGAGTACCGGCTCACCGGGATGGGGCTGGACCTGTGGCCGGTGCTGGTGGCGGTGCTCGGGTGGGGTGACCGGTACCTGGCCGGCCCGGAGGGTCCGCCGCTGACCGTGACGCACCGCGACTGCGGCGCCGAGGTGCGGGTGGCGTTGCGCTGCGCCGAGGGGCACGACGTGGCCGAGCCGCGGGACGTCCTGCCCGCGCCCGGCCCGGGCGCGCGTCGTCGCGGCTGAGCAGGGCCGCGTCGGGTCTGACACCTGGTGACGATCTTGTTGCTCAGGTGTTACATCCGGCGGCGGTGCGAATCCGGTCAAACGCATGTCTTGTTTACGATCTTAAATGTGTGAATACTTTGGTCAGCCCGGACGGTTTCCCCAGGTCGCCCGGGTTGTCCTCGGGCGTTTCCCCATGACAGCGCCCGTTCACCCCCATTCGGAGGTTGTTACATGCGACCCACGAGGTCCACGCTCCGTCGCGCCGCCGCCGTCGCCGTCGCCGGTACCCTGGTCACCGGCTCGCTCCTCGGCGCACCCGCTCAGGCCGCCCCCTCGCCCGCCTCGCCCGACGCCGCCGCCTCCCTCGTCGCCAAGCTCGGCGACCGCGCCGCCGGCACGTACGCCGACGCCAGCGGCAAGATGGTCGTCACCGTGACCGACGCCGCCGCCGCCCGCCAGGTGCACGCCGCCGGCGCCGTGCCGAAGCTCGTCACCCGCGGCGCCAACCAGCTCAAGGCCGCCACCAGCGAGCTGGAGCGCTCCGCCAAGATCCCGGGCACCGCCTGGTGGACCGACGCGGCCACCAACCAGGTCGTCGTCTCCGTCGACAGCACCGTCACCGGCGCCAAGCTGGAGCGGGTCAAGGCCGCCGCCGCCCGCACCGGTGGCGCGGTCCGCATCGAGGCCGAGGCCGGCACGCTGACCACCCGGATCTCCGGCGGCCAGGCCATCTACACCGGTGGCTACCGCTGCTCGCTCGGCTTCAACGTGCGCAGCGGCTCGACGTACTACTTCCTGACCGCCGGGCACTGCACCAACCTGGGCTCGACCTGGTACTCGAACTCCGGCCAGACCAGCGTCCTCGGCACCCGGACCGGCACCAGCTTCCCGGGTAACGACTACGGCATCGTCCGGCACAGCAACTCGGCCAACGCGGCCGGCAACGTCTACCTCTACAACGGCAGCTACCAGGACATCACCTCGGCCGGCAACGCGTACGTCGGCCAGTCCGTCCGCCGTTCCGGCAGCACCACCGGCCTGCGCAGCGGCAGCGTCTCCGCCACCAACGCGACGGTCAACTACGCCGAGGGCAGCGTCTCCGGCCTGATCCGCACCAACGTCTGCGCCGAGGGTGGCGACAGCGGCGGCTCGCTCTTCGCCGGCAGCACCGCGCTCGGCCTCACCTCCGGCGGCAGCGGCAACTGCTCCTCCGGCGGCACCACCTACTTCCAGCCGGTCACCGAGCCGCTCAGCGTCTACGGCGTGAGCGTCTTCTGATCCGTACCGCGCGAACGGGCCGCCGGGTGACCGGCGGCCCGTTCCGTGTGCACCGGGTTCGGCCGTGTGCGCCGGGTTCGGCCGGTCGGCGGGGCGGGGAGTGCCGGGCCCCGCACCGGGTAGGTATCGGCCGGTGAGCGCCTCCCCGACCGACGTGACCGACGTGACCGACCGGCAGCCGTCCGCCTGGGCGCCGCTGCGGTCGGCCGCGTTCCGCAGCCTCTGGCTGGCGGTGCTGGCCAGCAACATCGGCACCTGGATGCAGACCGTGGGCGCGCAGTGGCTGCTGGTCGACGCCCCGGGCGCCGCGACCCTGGTCTCGCTGGTCCAGACCGCCAGCATGCTGCCGGTGCTGATGCTGGCGCTGCCGGCCGGCGCGCTCGCCGACACGTTCGACAGGCGGCGGCTGCTGATCGCCGTGCAGTGCTTCCTGGCCGCCGTCGGCGTGCTGCTCACCGTGCTGACCGCGGCCGGCCGGATGCCGCCGGCGTTGCTGCTCACGCTCACCTTCGGCCTCGGCGTCGGGCAGGCGCTCACGCTGCCCGCCTGGCAGGCGGTGATCCCGGAACTGGTGCCCCGCTCGCAGCTCGTCTCCGCCTCCGCGCTCGGCTCGATCAGCGTCAACCTGGCCCGTTCGGTCGGGCCGGCGGTCGCCGGCGTACTGGTGGCCCAGGCCGGCGTGGCGGTGGTCTTCGCGGTCAACGCGGTCTCGTTCGCGATCTTCGCGGTGACGCTGGTGCGGTGGCGTCCGGCACGCCGGGAGCAGGACGCCGTGCCGGAGCGGTTCACCGCGGCACTGCGCGCCGGCGGTCGGTACGTGCGGCACTCGCCGGTGGTCCGACGGATCCTGCTGCGCGCCGCCCTGTTCGTGGTCCCCGGCAGCGCGTTGTGGGCGCTGCTGCCGCTGGTCGCCAGCCGCCGGCTCGGCCTCGGCGCGGGCGGCTACGGCGTGCTGCTCGGCGCGCTCGGCGTCGGCGCGGTGGCCGGCGCGCTGGTGCTGCCCCGGGTACGCCGGGTGCTCTCCAGCAACCACCTGCTGCTCCTGGCCGGCCTGCTGTACGCGGTGGTGCTGGCGACGCTCGCGCTGGTGCCGGTACCGGCGGTGGCGGTGGTCGCGCTGGTGCCCGCCGGGCTGGCCTGGATGACGGTGCTGTCCAGCGTCAACGCCGCCATGCAGCTCTTCCTGCCCGGCTGGGTACGCGCCCGCGGCCTGTCGGTCTACCAGATGGTGTTCGCCGGCGGTCAGGCGCTCGGGGCGGTCGCCTGGGGCGCGCTCGGCGAGTTCACCGGCCTGGTCGGCGCGCTCACCGTGGCCGCCGCGTTGATGGCGGTCGGCGCGCTGAGCGTGCTGCTCTGGCCGTTGCGGGAGACCCGGGGCGTGGACCGCGACCCGGCCGTGTACTGGCCCGAGCCACACCTGACGCTGGAGCCGCCGGCGCGGGGCGGTCCGGTGCTGGTCACCGTCTCGTACACGGTCCGCCCCGAGCGGCAGGCCGAGTTCGTCGAGGCGATGCGCGCGGTCGGCCGGTCCCGCCGGCGTACCGGCGCGATGCGGTGGGGGCTGTTCCGGGCCGGGGAGCGGGCCGACGGTTTCGTCGAGGTGTACCAGGTGCCGACCTGGGAGGAGCACCTGCGCCAGCACGGCGGCCGGCTCACCGGCGCGGACCGGGTGGTCGAGGAACGGGCCCGGGCGCTGGCCGAGGACGACGTCCGGGTCAACCACCTGCTGCCGGCCGAGCCGGAGTGACAGCCGGGTGCCCGGGAGCCGGCCCGCCCGCCCTGACAGAATGCGGGAAGCAGTCGTGGACCAGATGAGGAGACGCCAGCCGTGATCCGTACCCACAATGCCGGAAGCCTGCGCGCCGCGGACGCCGGCTCGACGGTGACGCTCGCCGGGTGGGTGGCCCGCCGGCGCGACCACGGCGGGGTCATCTTCGTCGACCTGCGCGACGCCACCGGCGTCGTGCAGGTGGTGTTCCGCGAGGAGGACGCGCACGCGCTGCGCAACGAGTTCTGCGTCAAGGTCGTCGGCGAGGTGACCCGCCGTCCCGAGGGCAACGAGAACCCGGACCTGCCGACCGGCGAGGTCGAGGTGACCGCGACCGCGCTGGAGGTGCTCTCCGAGGCCGCGCCGCTGCCGCTGCCGGTGGACGACCAGGTCGAGGCCGGCGACGACATCCGGCTCAAGTACCGCTACCTCGACCTGCGTCGCGGCGGCCCGGCGAAGGCGATGCGGCTGCGCTCGAAGGCCAACCAACTCGCCCGCACGGTGCTGCACGAGCGGGACTTCCTGGAGATCGAGACGCCCACGCTGACCCGCTCCACGCCGGAGGGCGCGCGCGACTTCCTGGTCCCGGTGCGCCTCCAGCCGGGGAGCTGGTACGCGCTGCCGCAGTCGCCGCAGCTGTTCAAGCAGTTGCTCATGGTCGGCGGCATGGAGCGGTACTACCAGATCGCCCGCTGCTACCGCGACGAGGACTTCCGCGCCGACCGGCAGCCGGAGTTCACCCAGCTCGACATCGAGATGTCCTTCGTCACCGAGGACGACGTGATCGACCTCGGCGAGGCGATCGTGGCGAAGCTCTGGTCCGAGCTGGCCGGTCACGAGATCGCCCGGCCGATCCCGCGGATCACCTGGCACGACGCGATGGCCCGCTACGGTTCCGACAAGCCGGACCTGCGCTACGGCGTGGAGCTGACCGAGTTGACCGACTACCTGCGCGGCACCGCGTTCCGGGTGTTCGCCGGCGCGATCGACGCGGGCGGCTACGTCGGCGCGGTGGTCATGCCGGGCGGCGCGAGCCAGACCCGTAAGGAGCTGGACGGCTGGCAGGACTGGGCCAAGGCGCGCGGCGCGCGCGGCCTGGCGTACGTGGTGCTGGACGCGGAGACCGGCGAGGCGCGCGGCCCGGTGGCGAAGAACCTGTCCGAGGCGCACCTGTCCGGCCTGGCCGACGCGGTCGGCGCGAAGCCCGGCGACGCGATCTTCTTCGCCGCGAGCACGGAGACCCGCGAGGCCCAGGAACTGCTCGGCGCCGCCCGGATCGAGATCGCCAAGCGGACCGGCCTGGTCGACGAGAGCGCCTGGGCGTTCTGCTGGGTGGTCGACGCGCCGATGTTCGAGAAGACGGACGACGGCGGCTGGACCGCCGTGCACCACCCGTTCACCTCGCCGAACGCGGAGTGGGTGGACCGCTTCGAGCAGGCGCCGGACCGGGCGCTGGCGTACGCGTACGACATCGTCTGCAACGGCAACGAGATCGGCGGCGGCTCGATCCGTATCCACCGCGGCGACGTGCAGCAGCGGGTGTTCGACCTGCTCGGCATCACCGCCGAGGAGGCACAGGACAAGTTCGGCTTCCTGCTGGAGGCGTTCAAGTACGGCGCCCCGCCGCACGGCGGCATCGCGTTCGGCTGGGACCGGGTCTGCATGCTGCTGGCCGGCGCGGACTCGATCCGTGAGGTGATCGCGTTCCCGAAGACGCGCGGCGGCTTCGACCCGCTGACCGGCGCGCCGACGCCGATCACCGGGCAGCAGCGCACCGAGGCCGGCATCGACGCCAAGCCGAAGGCGCCCGCCGCGCCGCACGCCGGCACCGCCGGTCCCGCCGCCCCGGTCGCCGACCCCACCTGAGCCCGGCCCTTCCGGCCGCCGGCCCGGCGTCCGAGCTGTTGATCACGAGGTTGGCGGGACGCCGTCGCGGCGGGTCGCCCCGCTAACCTCGTGATCGTGGCGCAACGGGGCGGGACGAGGTTGCTGCTGGTGGTGGGCGGCAGCGGATTTCTGGGCGGCGAGGTGTGCCGGCAGGCGGTCGCCGCCGGCTGGCGGGTGGTGGCGACCTGCCACGCGGGCGGCGTCCGGGTGCCGGGCGTCACGGTCCGCCGGCTCGACGTCACCGACCGGGCCGCGGTGCGCGCACTCCTGACCGAGGTACGCCCGGACGCCGTGGTCGGCACCCCGTACCGCGTCGACGACTGGGCGGTCACCGCCGACGGGGCGGCCCACGTGGCGTCCGCCGCCGCCGAGGTGGGCGCGCGGCTGGTGCACCTGTCCAGTGACGCGCTGCACGCCGGGCGTCCCGCGCCGTACGCCGACGACGAGCCGCCCACGCCGGTGTATCCGTACGGGGCGGCCAAGGCGGCGGCCGAGACGGCGGTGCGGGCGGTGGACCCGGGGGCGTTGCTGGTGCGGACCTCGCTGATCCTGGGGGAGGGGAGCAAGCAGCTCCAGCGCTGCCGGGACGCGCTCGCCGGCCGGGCCACGCTGTTCAGCGACGAGGTCCGCTGCCCGATCGACGTCACCGACCTTGCCGCGGCGGTGCTGGAGCTGCTCCCGACCGACCTGGCCGGCCCGCTGAACGTGGCCGGCCCGGACCAGGTCAGCCGCGCCGACGTCGGACGCCTGCTGGCCCGCCGGCTCGGCGTCGACCCGGCCGGGCTGCGGACCATCACCACGGCCGCCGCCGGTCTGCACCGCCCGATCGAGGTACGCCTCGACTCCGCCCGCGCCACCGGCCTGCTCCGGACCCGCCTGCGCGGCGTCGCCGAGCTGTTCGCCTGACCATCTCTTCAGATCCACACTTTCTTTGCATGAGTCTTGTGCACAGAAAGTGTGCACAGATATTGTGCATCTCATGGAGAGCGAACAGACCCGTCCCGAGCCGCGCCGGGTCCGGCTGGACCACCAGCAGGTGCGCGTGCTGGCCCACCCGCTGCGGATGCGCCTGGTCGGCGCGCTGCGGGTGAACGGGCCGGCCACCGCCACCCGGCTGGCCGAGCTGCTCGGCACCAACACCGGCGCGACCAGCTACCACCTGCGCCAGCTCGCCGAGGTGGGCATGGTGGTCGAGGACCCGGAGCTGGGCACCGGGCGGCAACGGTTCTGGCGGGCCGCGCACGACGTCACCCAGTGGGAGGCCAGCGACTACGACGACGACCCGGACGCCCGCGCCGCCATCGAGTGGATCGAGGCGGACTACATCCGCCTCTTCAGCCAGCACGCGGAGCAGTGGGCCGCCCGGCGGCACGAGTGGTCGCCGGCCTGGCGCGACGCGTTCGGCATGGGCGACTTCTTCATGCGTATCCCGGCCACCCGCCTGGAGGCGATCAAGGCGGAGGTGTTCGCCGTCTTCGAACGGCACCGCGACGAGACCGACCCCGACGACCCCGACGGCGAGCTGGTGCAGCTCTACCTCGCCGCGTTCCCGCTGAGCCCGGTCCTGCCACCCACCGAGGAGAAGCCGTGAGCACCCTGTCCGTACGCCAGGTCCGGTTCCGCTACCTCACGTTGTACGGGCTGCGCTGGCTGCCCAGCGGCCTGCTCATGACCGTGATGATCCTGCTGATGCAGGAGCGTGGGCTGTCGCTGTCCCAGATCGGCCTGGTCGCCACCGCGCAGGGCCTGGTGGTGCTGGCGCTGGAGTTGCCCACCGGCGGGTTCGCCGACGCGCTCGGCCGCAGACCGGTGCTGCTGGTCGCCTGGGTGGTCGCGCTGGCCTCCCTGGCGCTGATGGCGGTGGCCGACTCGTTCTGGATGTTCTTCCTGGTCTGGGCGTTGCAGGGCGTCTACCGGGCGCTCGACAGCGGCCCGCTGGAATCCTGGTACGTCGACGCCACGCTGGCCGCCGACCCGGACGCCGAGTACGAACGCGGCCTCGGCTGGGCCGGCACCGTCATCGGCGTCGCCATCGGCGCCGGCGCGCTGCTCGGCGGCGGCCTGGTCGCGCTCGGCCCGTTCGGGCCGGTCAGCGCGTTGACCGGCCCGGTGCTGGTCGCCGCCGCGCTCCAGGCCGTCTCGATCGTGGCGTTGCTGACGCTGATGCGGGAGCAGCGCCCCACGTCCGGCCCGGCCACGTTGCGGGCCTCGGTGGCGCAGGCGCCCCGGATGGTCGGTCAGGCCGTCGGCCTGCTGCGCCGCAACCGGGTGCTGCTGGCCCTGGTCTCCGTCGAGCTGTTCTGGGGCTTCGGCATGGTCACGTTCGAGTCGCTGCTGCCGATCCGGCTGTCCGAGGTGGTCGGTGGCGCCGACCGGGCGGCGGCGCTGCTCGGCCCCGCCGGCTCGGCCGCCTGGCTCGCCAACGCGGCCGGCGCCGCGCTCACCCCGATCCTGCTGCGTCGCCTCGGCGCCGCGCCGGCCGCCGCGCTGATGCGGGTGCTCCAGGGCGGGACCGTGGTCGGCATGGGCCTGCTCGCCGGCCCGGTCGGCGTGCTGATCGCCTACCTGGCCTGCTACACGGTGCACGGCGCGTCGAACCCGCTGCACATGGGGCTGCTGCACCGGCAGGTCGACGGGCCGTACCGGACCAGTGTGCTGTCGCTGAACTCCATGATGGCCCAGCCGGCCGGCGCGCTCGGCGCGGTGGCGCTCACCGCGCTGGCGGACGCCACCAGCGTCCGCGTCGCGATGCTTGTCGGCGCGGTGGTGCTGGCCGTGGCCGCCCCGCTCTACCTGCCGGCCTGGCGCGCCAACCGGGCCGCCGCGCGGTCCGGGGCCGCGCAGCCCCTGGTGGGCCCGGTCCCGGCGACCGGCCCCGACGGAAGTCCCGCCGGCCCCGGGCCGGCGGCCGTGCCGGTGTCGGCACCATCGGCCGATCCTCGACCAGTACGGAGCGGAGGGCGGATCAGGGGAGACCGCCCGAACCCGGGGCCGCGACCGTGGGCCGCTCCTAGCCCAGGTGGACCGTGGTACGCGGCGCGGCGCCGGTGAAGCCCAGCCGGCGGTAGAGTCGGAGCGCGCCGACGTTGACGGTGTAGACCCCGAGCGCCACGTGGTCGTAGCGGGTGAACAGGGCGCACGTCATGCCGGCGGTCAACGCCCCGCCCAGCCCTCGACCGCGATGCCCGGGCGCCACGGTCAGCCCGGCCAGGAAACCGATGTCGCCCCGGCTGCGGTCGGCGCCGCAGGCGATCAGGCGGTCCCCGTCCCGGATGCCGTACCAGTCGACGACGCCCGGGTCGCCCGGCCGGGACGTGGTGCTCGGAAAGGCCTCGTCGACGAGCGCCGCCAGCGCGGGGTGGTCGGCCTCGGTGAGCCGTACCACCCGCTCCTGCTCCGGCTGGTGCGGTGGCGGCCCGGTGGTCCAGAGGAAGTCCCAGTCGCTGGAGCGGGTCACCGGCAGGCACGCGCCCAGCGCGTCCGGCGCGACCCGGGGCAGGTTCACCGACTGGCCAGCCCGGAGCGTCCCGTCCGCCCGCTGGGCGGCGAGCACCTCCAGCGCCGAGCCGGGCGCGCCGATCGCGCCGCCGGCAGACCACTCGCCCGGCGGCAGCAGCCACCCGACCGTGTCCCCGCGTCGCCACCCCCGCGCGGGCTGGTCGCGGCGCAGCGCGTGCCGGGCGTACGGGTGGTGGCCGGTCGCGGCGAGCACCGCCTCCCGCCCGGTCAGCACCTCGTCGACCGTGATCATGTCGCCAGCCTACGAGAGGACCAGCCGTGACCCCCCTCCGCTCCGTCCGTACGGTTCGCCTGCCCGGTTCACGCTGCACGCTGCGCGAGTGGACCGACGCGGACGCGCCCGTCCTGCACGAGTTCCTGACCGAGCCCACCGTGGTCGACGGCGGGCTGGACGAGGAGATACCGACCCCGGAGGTGGTGCGCGAGGCAATACCGGCCTGGCGGGAGACCGCCGGCGGGGAGCCGCGCCCGGAGTACCGGCTCGCGGCGGTCGACGGTGACCTCCTGCTCGGGCTGGGAGTGCTCACGGTGACGTCGGTGGCGCACCGGCGCGGAGAGGTCGGCTACGCGGTGCGGACCGCGCACCGGGGCGCCGGGATCGGCACCGAGATCACCCGGTTGCTGCTGGACCTCGCGTTCGCGGGGGTGGGGCTGCACCGGGTGGAGGCGACCGTCCAGCCGGACCATGTCGCGTCCCGCCGTGTGCTGGAGAAAGCCGGCCTGCACGCGGAGGGGGTGAGCCGCGACCACCTGCTCGTCCGCGGCGTCTGGCGGGACTCCGCACGGTACGCGGTGCTCGCCACCGACCATCTCCACGGTGGAGATTGACGAACAGACCGATCGGGTACATCCGTCGCCGACCTACTGGGAACCCCCACCGGAGGAAACGACATGCTCGCCATTCTCGCGGCCATCGTGTTCGGCTTCGCGCTGCTTCTCGACTTCATGAACACCGACCTCGGCGCCCCCGACCTGTTCAGCACCTCGACGCTCATGCTGATCGGCTTCCTGCTGCTCTCGCTCTACCTGGCCGGGGTCGGCTCCGGCCCGCGCGGTGGCGGGGGCGGCCGGTGGTACCGGGGCCGGCGGCCGGGTCGCGGCTGACCGGAAAAGACCACAGGGTCGGGTCGGCGGCGCGATTCCGGCGCCGTCGGCCCGGCCCGGTACTGTTCTCGTGATGGAATCCGACGCCCTCTTCACCCTCGGCGAGCCTGCCGGAGCGCCCGGCGCACCCGCGGCCTCCGGCGGCGTCGACAGTTTCACCGACACCCGCGCGGATTCGCCGCTGCCGGTCCGGATGCGGCCGGCCGGCCTGGACGAGCTGATCGGGCAGGAGCATCTGCTCGCCCCCGGCGCGCCGCTGCGCCAGCTGGTCGAGGGGGCCGCGCCGATGTCGGTCATCCTCTGGGGTCCTCCCGGCAGCGGCAAGACCACGATCGCCCACCTGGTGGCCCGCACCACCGACCGGCGCTTCGTGGCGATGTCCGCGCTGACCGCCGGCGTGAAGGACGTCCGCGCCGTCATCGAGACCGCCCGCCGGCAACGCCGCTCCGGTGGCCCGCCGACCGTGCTCTTCATCGACGAGGTGCACCGGTTCAGCAAGACCCAGCAGGATTCGCTGCTCGCCGCCGTCGAGGACCGCACGGTCACGCTGCTCGCGGCGACCACGGAGAATCCGTACTTCTCAGTCATCTCGCCGCTGCTGTCCCGCTGCGTGCTGCTCACCCTCCAGGCGCTCGACGACGACGCCGTGCGCGGGCTGCTGCGCCGCGCGGTGGCCGACGAGCGCGGGCTCGGCGGCGCGCTGGTGCTGGCCGAGGACGCGGAGGACCATCTGGTCCGGCTCGCCGGCGGCGACGTGCGCAAGGCGCTCACCGCGCTGGAGGCGGCGGCGGCCACCGCGACCGCCACCGGCGCGGCGCGGATCGACCTCGCCGTCGCCGAGCAGGCGGTCGACGTGGCGGCCGTGCGCTACGACCGGGACGGCGACGCGCACTACGACGTGACAAGCGCCTTCATCAAGAGCATGCGGGGCTCGGACGTGGACGCGGCACTGCACTGGCTGGCCCGGATGCTGGTGGCCGGCGAGGACGCCCGGTTCATCGCCCGCCGGATGGTCATCTTCGCCAGCGAGGACGTCGGCATGGCCGATCCCACCGCGCTGACCGTGGCCACCGCCGCGGCGCACGCCGTGGAGTACGTCGGCCTGCCCGAAGCGCAGCTCAACCTCGCGCAGGCGGTCATCCACCTCGCCACCGCCCCGAAGTCGAACTCGGCCACGACCGCCATCGGGGCAGCCGTCGCCGACGTGCGCGCCGGTCGCGGCGGCTCGGTTCCGCGCGGGCTGCGGGACGCCCACTACTCCGGGGCACGCGGGCTCGGCCACGGGGCCGGCTACCGGTACCCGCACGACGACCACCGGGGGGTGGTCACCCAGCAGTACGCTCCGGACGACCTCGTCGGGACCGACTACTACCGACCCAGCGGGCACGGCGCGGAGCGGGCGGTGGCCACCCGGCTGCCGGTGCTGCGTCGGATCGTCCGCGGGTTGCCCGCACCGGTGACGCGGGGGGAGGCCGGTACGCCGGTCGCCGCGTCCGGGGTCCGGGCAGGTGGCACCGAGCAGGTCGGCGGGGCGAGTGAGGGCGGCGGCGACGCCACCGAGGGGGGTCAACAGTGATGGCGCGTGGTCCGGATCGGCCGGCGGACGGCCCTGACGAGCGGCGCGATCCGAAGGCCAAGGGCCGCCGGTGGGGGCGCGGCCGGTCCGCCGAGGCCGAGCCGGACCAGGCGGTCGCCGGCGAGGAGTTCGGCTGGATCGACGACCTGCGTAGCGCCAAGCAGCAGCGCGGCGAACTCGGCCCGGAGGGGGGGACGCCACCGGGCCCGGGTCCGCGACCCGGTGCCGCCCGCGTCCCCGAGCCGGATCGGCCGCCCCGCCCGGGCGCGGCACCTCCACCCGGTCCCGGCGGCCCCGGCCCCGGTGCGCCGTCGACGCCCGGCGGAGCGGCCCCGCAACCTCCGGCCCCCGGCCGGGCGACTCCACCGACTCCGCCAGCCGGCCGGTCGGCTCCGCCGCCTCCGGCACCCGGTCGGTCGGCTCCGCCGCCTCCGGCACCCGGTCGGTCGGCTCCGCCACCTCCCGTACCGGGACGACCGGGCGCGTACGCCCCGGGACCCGGTGGTCCGGCCGCGCCGCCGTCGGGCACCGGTGGACCCGGCCCGCAGCCCCCGATGCCCGGCCGTCCTGGCGGCCCGCCGCCGGCCCCCGGTCGTGCCGCCGCGCCGGCTCCCGAGCCCGGTCGCTCCGGCCCGCAGCCCCCGACGCCCGGTCGCTCCGGTCCGCCGCCTCCGTCACCCGGCCGGTCCGGTCCGCAGCCTCCGACGTCCGGTCGGCCCGGCCCGTCGCCGGCCGCCGGCCAGCCGGGTCGCGCCCCGCTGGCACCCGCTGCACCCCGCCCGACCGGCGCCGGCGCAGCCGATCGGACCGACGCGACGATGCCGCCGGTGACGAGTCGCTCCGGCGCGGTGGCGCCCCCGGGCCCCGGTGGTCCCGCCCCGGCGCCGCCGGTACCCGGCCGCTCCGGTCCGGACCGCCCCCCGGGCGCCGGCCGGCCGGGTCCGGCCCTGTCTCCGGGCGCCGGCCGGCCGGGGCCGGACTTGTCTCCGGGCGCCGGCCGTCCCGGGTCGGACCTGCCTCCGGGGGCCGTTCGTCCCGGCCCGGCAGCGCCCCCCGGCGGCCCCGGTCCCCGTCCGCAGGCGGCCCGGCGTGGTCCCGACACGACCGGGTCCGGGCCGGCTGCGCCGCCGGTCCGTCCCGCCGGCCCCGAGCCGGTCACGCCGCGCCGTCCGGTGGAGGGGCCCTGGCCCGGTGTGCCCGAGACGCCCCGGCCGGACGGCCCGCCGCACCGTCGCGGCCCGGACGGCCCCACCGGCCGGCAGCCGGCGGTCGCCGGCCGGCCGGCCGGTCCTCCGGTCGCACCCCCGACCGGCCCGCCGACCGGACGAACCGGACCCGACCGTGCCGCGGCCGAGCAAGGTCCGGCATGGCCGTCCCCCGGGGACGGCGGCGCCTCCCGGACGGCGACGCCTCCCACCCCGCTCGGCCGGCACGGCGTCGAGACGCCCGGCTCCCACGCCGCGGGCCCGGACACCGGAACCCGGCCCGCCGCCACCGGTCGCCGCGCGTCGCCCGACGACCCGGGCGCGGTCCGGCCGGTCTCCGGCGCGGGCCGCCGGGGGCGACCCGACGACGAGCCGACCGGCGCGACGCCGGCCCCCGGCGGTGGACGACGCTCCCGCCACGAGGCGAACCCGCCCGCCGGTGGTCACCGCTCGCCGGAGGGCGCGGTCGACCCCGCCGCCCGACCGGTCTCGGGTGCCGGCCGGCGGGCCGCCGCCGAGCCGGACCGGCCGACCGCCGTGCCCCGCAGCGGGAACGCCCCGGAGCTTCCCGGTGCCACCGCGCCCGTCTCCGGCGCCCCGGCGGAGGGGGCGGGCCCGCCCGCTTCCCGCCGTGCCCCCGCCCGTGGCCGGCGGGCCGCTCCCGACGCTCCCGGTGCCGCCAACGCCGCCGGTCCCGCAGGTGCCGCCGCTCCGCCGGGCCGGGCGCCGCGTCCGGCGGCCGACGAGGCGGGTGAGCCGCGCGCGCAGCGCCCGGAGCGGCCCGCCGACTGGCTGCGCCAGGCCGGCCGTGCGTCGCACACCGACCCCGCCATGCCGGCCGCCCGTCGGCCGCCCGGCCCGTCGGTCGACGAACCGGCCGGCGGCCCGGACCGCGCGCCGACCGGCCGCGCCGTGGCCGGGCCGCCCGTTCGACCTGAGCCGGCCGGCCGATCCCAGCCGCCGGGGCCGCCGGTTCGACCCGAGCATCCCGTCCGGTCCGAGCCGGCCGGCCGATCCCAGCCGCCCGGGGCGCCCGCTCGACCCGAACATCCCGTCCGGTCCGAGCCGCCCCGCCCGGCCCGGGGCGCGGCCCGAGCCGGGGTACCGCCGGTGGCCGGAGAGCGCGGCGCGGCCGGTCCGGTCCGCGCGGGCGTACCGCCGACGGGGCCGGGCGGTCCCGGCCCGCAGGGCGACCCCGAGCGCACCGGTGGCCTGACGGCGCGGGGAGGCCGTCCGGACGGGCGCGGTCCGGTCCGCCCCGACGACTCCGTCGCGCCGGGCGGCGCGCCCCGTCCGGCGGGAGCGCCCGAGCCACGACCGGCCGGCGGACCGACGGTGGCCCGGGCCGCCGCCGGGGTGGCCCGACCGGCCGGGCCGGACGAGCGGACCGCTGACCGTCCCGCCGGGCGGGCTGTCCCGCCCACCCCGGAACCGGTCCGGGCCGCTGCCGCCGCGCCCGTCGGCGGGGTCCCGGGAGCGCCGGCGGTGGCGCGGGCCGCTGCGGTCGTACCGCCGGGGGAGGCCGCGGGGCCGCGGCCCGGCGCGGGCGACGAGCCCGTGCCGCGACCGGCCGGCCCCGGTGCGGACGGGGCGGAGGCCGGTGGCCTGCGCGGCGCCCGCTCCGAACTGCGTCGGCAGATGCGCGAACGGCGCCGGCTACGGATGGGCCTCCTCGCGCTGGTCAGCCTCGTGCTGCTGGGCGCGGTCCCGCTCTACTTCGGGATGCGGACGCTCAGCCGGGACCCGGTCTTCGACACGCTCGACGCCCTCGACGTGCCGTCCTGGGCGGCGACGAAGACGGTCGACAACGTCAGCGGCAGCCGCTGGTGCCTCCAGGACTGCCGGCTGCGGGAACGCGCGGTCGAGTCCGACCAGGGGTGGAAGCAGACCGTGGCCGTCTACGAGCAGGCCCTGGCCAAGGACGGTTGGCGGCGTTGGAAGGTCGACCGCTGCCCGGAGGAGCAGGTCGAGGGCAGCTACACCTGCTGGCGGCGGGACGAGCTCACGCTCGACCTGTGGGTCCGCGACCCCGCCTGCACGCCGCCGCCGGTGGACGGGGAGCCGGCGCCGTCCGCGCCGCCCGCGCCCGCAGCGGCGACGTGCACCGGCTCGTTGGTGTCGGTGAAGGTGCGCAACGCGATCGACGACGAGCGCACCGGCCCGACGCCGACCACCGATCCGTCACTCACCGGTGAGGATCCGTTCCCCACCCTCACCGACGACCCGCTCGGCGAGCCGACCCCCTCACCGTCGTGAGCCGACTTCCCTCACGGACGGTAGGGTCTGGGGCTGGCGCGCCCGCCCGCGCCCGGTGACCACCGGGCCGGCGGGGTGCGACGTGGGCAGGTTGGGCAGGTACGGTCGCGCGTTCCGGGGCGTCGGGTCCCGGGGCAATGCTTGAGGAGGACATGCGCGTGAGTGGTGGAGAGATCGCTGCGCTGATCGCGGCCGGTGCGTTCCTGATGCTGGTGCTCGTGCTGGCGGTGCCGATCCTGCGGCTGCGGCACACCGTCGACGCGACGACCCGCATGATCGGCGACCTGAACGAGCGCACCGGGCCGCTGCTGGGGGACGTGAACACCACGGTGAAGAACGTCAACGTGGCGCTGGAGCAGGTGCAGACCTCGCTGGACGGGGTGAACCTCCAGCTCGCCAAGGTGGACACCATGACCAGCCACGCGCAGAACGTCACCGCGAACGTGGCGAACCTGGCCACCGTGGTCTCCGCGGCGGCGGCCAACCCGCTGGTGAAGGTGGCCGCGTTCGGTTACGGCGTGCGCAAGGCCGCCTCCGCCCGCCGGCACGCCGAGACCGAGCGCGAGGTGCGCGACACCATCAAGCAGCAGCGTCGGGCCGCCAAGCGCGGCAACCGCTGACCCCACCGGCGTACGCGGGAAGGATGAGAGCATGAGGCGGTTGTTCTGGCTGGGCATCGGGCTGGCCGTGGGCGTCCTGGTGGTGCGTAAGGCCACCCGGACCGCGCAGGCGTACACCCCGGCGGGCATCGCCAACGGGCTGTCCGAGTCCGCCGGTGGCCTGGTCGAGTCGGTGCGCGCCTTCGTGGACGACGTCCGGGTCTCGATGGCCGAGCGCGAGCAGGAGATCCACGAGGCCTTCGCCCGCGGCGAGGCGTACGACGACGAGTTCGCCGAGCTGCGGGAGGACCCGCGGATCGGCGACCGGCAGATTTTCCCGGAGGAGCACCAGCGATGAAGACGGCGGAGATCAAGCGGCGGTTCCTCGCCCACTTCGAGGCGAACGGGCACGCCGTGGTGCCGTCCGCTCCGCTGCCCGCCATCAGCGACCCGAACCTGCTGTTCATCAACGCGGGCATGGTGCAGTTCGTGCCCTACTTCCTCGGGCAGCAGTCCCCGCCGTTCGACCGGGCGGCCAGCGTGCAGAAGTGCATCCGGACGCCGGACATCGACGAGGTCGGCAAGACCAGCCGGCA
Source organism: Micromonospora sp. NPDC049240 (assembly GCF_040647835.1). Lineage (NCBI taxonomy): Bacteria > Bacillati > Actinomycetota > Actinomycetes > Micromonosporales > Micromonosporaceae > Micromonospora > Micromonospora sp. NPDC049240. The sequence goes on along the minus strand of NZ_JBEZCX010000008.1, from coordinate 92,988 downwards.
CGGCACGTTCTTCCAGATGAACGGCAACTTCTCGTTCGGTGACTACTTCAAGGACGGGGCGATCCCGCTCGCCTGGGACCTGGCCACCAAGTCGGTCGAGGCGGGCGGCTTCGGGCTGGACCCGGAGCGGATCTGGGCGACGGTCTACCTCGACGACGACGAGGCGTACGACATCTGGCGCGCCACCGGCGTGCCGGCCGAGCGGATCGTGCGCCGCGGCAAGGCCGACAACTTCTGGTCGATGGGCATCCCCGGCCCGTGCGGCCCGTGCTCGGAGCTCTACTACGACCGTGGCCCGGAGTACGGCCGCGAGGGTGGCCCGGAGGTCGACGAGGACCGCTACCTGGAGTTCTGGAACCTCGTCTTCATGCAGTTCGAGCGCGGTCCGGGTGTCGGCAAGGAGGACTTCCCGATCCTCGGCGACCTGCCGGCGAAGAACATCGACACCGGCATGGGCCTGGAGCGGATGGCCTCGCTGTTGCAGGGCGTGGACAACCTCTACGAGATCGACGAGGTCAAGCCGATCCTGGACCGGGCGGCCGAGCTGACCGGCAAGCGGTACGGCGCGCACTCCGGGCACGCGGCCCACCAGTCGCACCCGGACGACGTGCGACTGCGGGTGATCGCCGACCACGTGCGCACCGCGCTGATGCTGATCGGCGACGGCGTCACCCCGTCGAACGAGGGCCGCGGCTACGTGCTGCGCCGGATCATGCGCCGGGCGATCCGCTCGGTGCGGCTGCTGGGCTACCAGGACCGGGCGCTGCCGGAGCTGCTGCCGGTGGCCCGGGACTGCATGGCCCCGTCGTACCCGGAGCTGGCCGAGGAGTTCGGCCGGATCTCCCAGTACGCGTACGCCGAGGAGGACGCGTTCCTCGCCACGCTGCGCGCCGGCACCACCATCCTGGACACCGCGATCGCGGAGACGAAGTCGGCCGGCAAGCCGGCGCTCTCCGGTGACAAGGCGTTCCAGTTGCACGACACGTACGGCTTCCCGATCGACCTGACCCTGGAGATCGCGGCGGAACAGGGCCTCCAGGTGGACGCCGACGGCTTCCGCCGGCTGATGGCCGACCAGCGCAGCCGCGCCAAGGCGGACGCGCAGGCCCGCAAGACCGGGCACACCGACGTGTCGGCGTATCGGTCGGTGCTCGACGGTGGCGGGCCGGTGGAGTTCACCGGCTACACCGAGCTGAACCGGGAGTCCCGGGTGCGCGCGCTGCTGGCCGGCGGCGCCTCGGTGGCCGCCGCGGCCGAGGGGGACACGATCGAGCTGGTGCTCGACACCACCCCGTTCTACGCCGAGGGCGGCGGGCAGCAGCCCGACCAGGGTCTGATCACGGTCGGCGGCGGGCAGGTCGAGGTCTTCGACGTGCAGCAGCCGGTGCCCGGCCTGATCGTGCACCGGGCCCGGGTGGTGCGCGGCGAGGTCCGCGCCGGGGAGACCGGGTACGCGGAGATCGACGCGTCCCGCCGGCGGGCCATCTCCCGTTCGCACACCGCGACGCACCTGGTGCACCAGACCATGCGGAACTTCCTCGGCGAGTCGGCGACCCAGGCGGGTTCGCTGAACGCGCCGGGCCGGCTGCGGTTCGACTTCAACACCCCGACCGGGGTGGCGCCGAGCGTGCTGAACGACGTGGAGCAGCAGGTCAACGAGGTGCTCCTGGCCGACCTGGAGGTGCACGCGTTCGTCACCAGCCAGGAGGAGGCCCGCCGGATCGGCGCGATGGCGTTGTTCGGCGAGAAGTACGGCGAGCGGGTCCGGGTGGTCGAGGTCGGTGACTACGCCCGGGAGCTGTGCGGTGGCACGCACGTGGCCCGCTCGGCCCAGCTCGGCCTGGTCAAGATCCTCTCCGAGGCGTCGGTCGGTTCCGGTGTGCGCCGGATCGAGGCGCTCGTCGGCATGGACGCGTTCGGCTTCCTGGCCCGCGAGCACCTGCTGGTGTCCCGGCTGGCCGAGCTGTTCCGGGTGCCGGGCGAGCAGGTCGCCGACCGGGTGGAGCAGACCGTCACCCAGTTGCGGGACGCGGAGAAGGAGCTGGAGAAGCTCCGCGCCCAACTCGTGCTCGGTGGGGCGGGCGCGCTCGCGGCGCAGGCGAAGGACGTGCGCGGCGTCGCGTACGTGGGCACCGAGGCGCCCGAGGGCGCGGCGGCCAACGACGTGCGGACCCTCGCGCAGGAGATCCGGGGCAGGATCGACGCGGCCCGCCCGGCGGTGGTCGCGGTGGCGGCCCGGGCGAACGGCAAGGCGTCCCTGGTGGTGGCCGTCAACTCTGCCGCCCGGAGTCGAGGTCTGAGCGCGAAGGACCTGGTCAAGGCCGCGTTCTCCGGTCGGGGCGGCGGCAGCGACGACCTGGCCCAGGGCGGCGGCCTGCCCGCCACGGAGGTGCCGAGCCTGCTGGCCACCGTGGAGAAGGCGATCGCCGACGCCGCATGAGCGAACGCACCGAGCGAAGCGAGGGCCGTGAGCGCATGCCCCGGTGGTACGGCATGAGCGAACGCACCGAGCGAAGCGAGGGCCGTGAGCGTATGCCCGGCCGTGCCGCATGAGCGAACGCACCGATCGATGCCAGGGCGGACCGGATGGTCCGCCCTGGCCCGTACCGGCTGAAGGAGGTGCCCGGCAGATGCCTGAATTCGACCGTGGTGTCCGGTTGGGGGTGGACGTCGGCCAGGTCCGCGTCGGGGTGTCCCGGTCCGACCCGCACGGCATCCTCGCCACCCCGCTTGTCACGCTGGCCCGGGACCTGACCGCCGAACCGGACACGGTGCCCGCCGACATGGCCGCGCTGGTCCGGTTGGCGGCCGAGCACGAGGCGGTCGGGATCGTCGTCGGCCTCCCGGTCAACCTCGCCGGAAAGCACGGGCCGGCGGCGGCGAACGTATCGGCCTATGCCACCCGTTTGGCCGATGTAATGGGGCCGATTCCGGTGACGCTGACGGACGAGAGGATGTCGACCGTCGTCGCGAGTCGTAGGCTGGCCGAGCGGGGCGTCCGGGGAAAGCGTCAACGAGCGGTGGTCGACCAGGCCGCCGCGGTGGAGATTCTGCAGAGCTGGTTGGACGCACAGCGGAGGCGGACGGATGATCGACGATCTTGATCTGGGCTTCGACGAGCAGGACAGGGGGGAGAAGGGCCGGCACCGGCGCGGCGCGGTGCGCCGCCGTCAGGGCAAGTCCGGCGGCAGCCGGGGCAAGACCCTCCTCGCGCTCGCGCTCGCGCTGATCCTGCTCGGCGGCATCGGTGGGGGCGCCTACTACGGCTTCGACCGTATCCAGAACTACTTCGTCACCCCCGACTACGACGGCTCCGGCACGGGCGAGGCGATCGTCGAGATCAAGCAGGGCGCGCTGATCGCCGACATGGCCGACGCGCTGGTGGCCGCCGACGTGGTGAAGAGCACCAAGGCGTTCATCGAGGCCGCCGAGGGGAACGCGCGCAGCAAGAACATCCAGCCCGGCACGTACAAGCTGCGCAAGCAGATGAGCGGCGACGCCGCGGTCACGGCCATGCTGGACCTGAAGAACAAGATCGTCAACGGGCTCACCATCCCCGAGGGGCTGACCGCGAAGACGGTTTACAAGCGGCTCTCCGAGAAGACCGACATCCCGGTCAAGGACTTCGAGACCGCGGCGAAGGACCCGGAGGCGCTGGGCGTGCCGGACTGGTGGTTCAAGCGCTCCGACGGCAAGAAGATCAAGCCCTCGATCGAGGGTTTCCTGTACCCGGACACCTACGAGATCCCGCCGAAGGCCACCGCTGAGACGGTGCTCAAGCTGATGGTGGAGAACTTCCTCACGGTCACCGGCGAGATGAAGTTCGCCGAGAAGGTGCAGGCGGAGCGGGGTGGCATCACTCCGTACGAGGCGCTGACCGTTGCATCGCTGGCCCAGGCTGAGGCGGGCAACAAGGATGATCTGGGCAAGGTCGCCCAGGTGGCCTACAACCGGGTCTACAAGGGCAACTTTGACTGTGGGTGCCTCGAGATGGACGTCACGGTCAACTACTACCTGGAGCTGACCGGGCAGAAGACCAAGACGTCCAAGGAGATGACCGCCGCCGAGCTGGACAACCCGAAGAACCCGTACAACCGCAAGCTGCGCGGCCTTGTGCCGACGCCGATCAACAACCCGGGCAAGGAAGCTCTCCAGGGGGCGATGGATCCCCCGCCGGGCAAGTGGCTCTTCTTCGTGGCGATCGACAGGCAGGGGCACTCGGCCTTCGCCGAGACCTACGCCGAGCACCAGCGCAACGAACAGAAGGCCAGGGAGGCCGGGATCATCTGATGGCCGCCCCACACCGCGCGGCGGTGGTCGGCCGTCCGATCGCCCACTCGCTCTCCCCGGCGATCCACCACGCCGGGTACGCGGCGGCCGGGTTGACCGGCTGGTCGTACACGACGATCGAGGCCGGCGCGGACGAGTTGCCCGGCCTGGTCGCGGGCCTCGGCCCGGAGTGGGCCGGGCTGTCGGTGACCATGCCCGGCAAGGAGGCGGCGCTCGCGCTGGCCGACGAGGTCTCGCCGGTCGCCGCCGCGGTCGGGGCCGCCAACACGCTGGTACGCCGACCCGACGGCACCTGGTACGCGGACAACACCGACGTGACCGGCATGGTCGAGGTGCTCACCGGCGCCGGCTGCGTGACCGGTGCGGTGGTGACCGTGCTCGGCGCCGGCGGCACCGCCCGGGCGGCGATCGCGGCGGCGGCCCGGATCGGTGCGGCCGAGGTGACCGTGGTGGCCCGCCGGCCCGAGGCGGTCGACGAGCTGCGCCCGGTGGCGGCGGCGGTCGGGGTGCCGCTGGCCGGCGCGGAGTGGGACGGCGCGCCCGCGCACGCCCGCGCCGACCTGGTGATCTCCACCGTGCCGAAGGGGGTCGCCGACCCGCTCGCCGACAACTTCGACTGGCGGCCGGAGACGGTGCTGTTCGACGCGTTGTACGACCCGTGGCCGACGCCCCTGGCCGCGGCGGCGCTGGCCGCCGGGTGCCGGGTGATCTCCGGCCTCGATCTGCTGCTGGCCCAGGCGGTCGGCCAGTTCGAGCACTTCACCGGCGTCGCCGCCCCCCGTGCCGCGATGCGCGCCGCTCTGCGGTGAGGCGGGTTCCACCGCACCGCTGGGTGGATAAGGAAGCAGTTGGGTCGTTGTGCCCGGGTGGGTGACGATGAATCGGAAATCAATAGTCGTCGTTTAGCTTCGGCCCTCAGGGCGTTGTTGAAACTTATTTCCGCAGCAATTCCGGCGACTGTCACCAGTGGTGATTATTTCTTCCTGCCGTCCCTGCTTTCGCTGCTCAGGGCCGGGCATCAAGGGCTCGTCGAATCACGCAGAGTTGCTTATTGACGCTCGTCTTCGAAGGACCGTAGCGTTCGGCCCACTATCAGCCCTAAGAACACGGGGGAGGGCCTAGAGTGGCTCCTGCGCGCGCGAAAACAGTCCTGTCACTACGAAGATGGAATCGGTTCGTCGGTTCCCGATCGGGACGGGTCGCCACCGTGGCCCTGGCCATGAGCCTGGCGATGACGCTGTCCGACCTGCCCGTGCGGCGGGCGGAGGCGGCGCCCAAGCCGAAGCCGGCCGGCGCACTGGAACGACCCGACGAGATGGCGGCGCTGGTCACCGCCCGGATGACCGGCCGGGACGTTCGCATCACCGGCATGACGACCGAGTCCGCCGAGTACCTCGCACACCCGAACGGCCAGATCGAGGCGAAGGTCCACGCCGGACCGGTCCGGATGCGCAGGAACGGCGGCTGGACGCCGATCGACCTCACCCTCCAGCCCGCCGCCGACGGCTCCGTGCAAGCCGTGGCGCACCCGCTCGACCTGCGGATCTCCGGTAAGCGTTCCGGCGCGGGCGAACTCGCCGCGGTCGGCGCCGGCGCCGGCCGGTTCGCGCTCGGTTGGCCGGGCGCGTTGCCGACGCCGGTCCTCGCCGAGAACCGTGCGACCTATCCCGAGATCGCCCCGGGGATCGACCTGGTCGTCGAGGCGACCCGGACCGGCTTCTCCCAGTTCCTGACCGTCAAGAGCCGCGATGCGGTCGACCGCCTGCCCTCGCTGGCGCTTCCGCTGACCGGCAAGGGCCTTTCCTCGTTCACGCAGGACCCGGCGGGCGGCCTAACTCTGCTCAACGCCAAGGGCAAGCCGGTCGCCACGGTCCCCGCGCCGCAGATGTGGGACGCCCGGCGTGCCCCCGGTTCTGAGGAGCCGACCCGCCGCGCGATGGTCAGGACGAAGGCGGAGCGCCCCTCGGCGGGTGCCCGCGCCGCCGCTCCGAACGGGCTCACCATGCGGTTGCAGCCCGACCTGGCCTGGTTGAAGGACCCGGCCACGCAGTACCCGGTCACCATCGACCCGCAGATCAACCCGCTCTACACCTCCTTCGACACCTATGTGAAGGAGGGCGACACGGTCGACCGCGGCGGGGCGAACGACCTCCAAGTCGGCCTGCTGGCCGGCTCGCCCAGCGTGAAGTCGCGCGCGTTCGTGAACTGGCCGGTCTCCGCGCTCGCCGGCAAGCAGATCACCGGGGCGACGGTCTACTTCTGGAACTTCTGGTCCAACACCTGCACCGCGAACTCCTGGGAGATCTGGACCACCGGCGCCGCCTCCTCGGCGACCCGGTGGGGCACCCAGCCGAGCTGGATCCAGAAGGAAGCGACCTCCACCCAGACCAAGGGCTTCTCGGCGACCTGCGACGACGGCTGGGTGAGCGTCAGCGGCACCAGCTTCTTCCAGCGGGCCGCCACCGCCGGCCAGTCCACCGCCTACATGGGCGTGCGGGGCACCGACGAGACGAACGCCAACAGCTTCAAGCAGTTCCGCTCCCGGAACGCGGTCGACAGCAGTCAGGTCCCGTACGCGGTGGTGACCTACAACTCGTACCCGACGGTCGGCACCCGCTCGACGGTGCCGTCGACGGCCTGCGTCACCGGCGCCTCCCGACCGACCGTCAACACCGCCACGCCGCAGCTCAAGTCGATCATCTCGGACGCTGAGGGTTCGACGGTGAAGGCCGAGGTCGAGTGGTGGACGCTGACCGGCACCACCAAGCTGGGCAGCACGATCACGGCTACCGCCGCCTCCGGCAGCACCTTCAGCGCCACGGTGCCGGCCGGCGTCATGACCAACGGCTCGTCCTACAAGTGGCGGGTACGCGGCAACGACGGCTCGGTGGACGGCGCGTGGTCGCCGTTCTGTGAGTTCACCGTGGACACGTCGATCGGCGCCCCGCCGATCGTCAGCTCCTCGACCTACCCGGAGAACCAGTGGGGTGGCGACGCGAACGTCGCCGGCAACTTCACGTTTGACCCGAACGGCATCGCCGACGCCGCCGCGTACGAGTACAGCCTCGACGTGCAGCCGCCGAACAAGGTGGTCAACGCGCCGTCGCCGGGCGCCGCTGCCACGGTGAGCATCACGCCGCTCACCCCGGGCTGGCACAACGTCTGGGCGCGTACCCGGGACTCGGCCGGCAACGTCACCGCGCTGCGCAGCTACCCGTTCAAGGTCGGCTCTGGGGCCCAGGACTCCCCGAAGGATGGTGACGTCTCCGGCGCCAAGGTGGCGCTCGCCGCCACGGCCGCACCGTCCTTCGTCGACGTCACCTACCAGTGGCGCCGCGCCGGCTCGGACGCCTGGGTCACCATCCCGGCGGGGCACGTCAGCTACGCCGTCGGCGGAGGGCCGGTCACCTGGCCGGTCGCCCTGACCAGCGGCACCGCGCCGAAGCTGAACTGGGACGTCGCCGCCACGCTCGCCGCGGTCGACGCCAACGGCATCCCGCGCGACGGACCGGTGCAGGTCCGGCCCTACTTCAACCTGAGCAACTACGGGGCGCCGGCCGACCAGGTCAAGTTCCGCTTCGACCGGAACCTCGCCTCGGCCGACACCGTCCAGGTGGGGCCCGGCTCGGTCAACCTGATCACCGGCAACTACCAGATCTCCGCTCCGGACGTCTCGGCTGCCGGGTTGTCCATCTCCCGCACCGTCAACAGCCGGCAGCCGCTCGGCCTCGATCCGCTCTTCGGTCCGGGCTGGGTCTCCGGTCTGGTGGTGTCCGACGCGGAGGCGCCCTACACCAGGCTGACCACCTACGGCAGCCTGGTCCAGGTGAAGCTCCCGGACGACTCGTCGATCGGGTTCACCAAGGTCGACAGCGCCGGGGTCAACTACGAGCCGCAGGTCGGCGCGGAGTCCTACAAGCTGACCTTCAGCTCGGCCGCCAACACCTTCACCCTCGCCGACGAGAAGGGGAACGTGGTCACGTTCACCCGGACCTCGACGGACCCGGCGAACGTCTGGACCCCCACCTCGGTGACGCCGCCGGGGTTGGGGAGCGCCACCACCTACTCCTGGGAGAAAGTGACGCTGGGGACCAACGACGTCATGCGGCCGACCCGTCTGCTGTCCCCGGTGCCGGCCGGCGTCAGCTGCACCACGCTGGTCCGTGGCTGCCGTGCCCTGACCTTCACCTACGCCACCACCACCACGGCCATCGGCCTCGGTGACGGTCAGTGGGGCGACTACGTCGGCCGGGTGAAGCAGATCTCCTACACCGCCTGGGACCCGGACCTGTCCACCCCGGCGATGCGGACCGTCGTGCTGGCCCGCTACACCTACGACAACAGCGGCCGGCTGCGGAGCGTGCACGACCCCCGGCTGGACTACACCGACGGGAGCGGGCCGCACTCGCTGCGGACCGTCTACTACTACGACTCGAACGGCATCATCGTCTCGCTGACCCCGCCGGCCCAGCAGCCGTGGCAGTTCTCGTACACCACCACGCCGAGCGACCCCGGCAAGGGCCGGCTCCACAAGGTGACCCGGTCGGCGTTGACCGCGGGAACCTCCGTGCAGACGGTCGTCTACCAGGTGCCGACCTCCGGCAGCGGCGCGCCGTACGACCTGTCCGGCGCGCAGACCGCACGGTGGGCGCAGGCGGAGCCACCGACCGACGCCACGGCCGTCTTCCCGGCCACCGAGGTGCCGACCGGCGACCCGAGCACCGGTACGCTGCCCAGCTCCTACCAGCGTGCGACGGTCACCTACCTGGACGCCAACGCCCGTGTGGTCAACATGGCCGAACCGGGTGGGCGCGTCACCGCCACCTCCTACGACCGGTACGGCAACGTCGTGCAGGAGTTGACCGCCGGCAACCGCCAGCGGGCCCTGGACGCGTCACCAGGCGACACCGCCAGCGCCGAGGCGCAGCTCGCGGCGAAGCTGGCCACCTTCAACGTCTACTCCACCGACGGCCAGTTGCTGCTGGAGACGTTCGGCTCGGAGCATGACGTGATGCTCGACTCCGGCACGGTCGTGCGCGGTCGACAGCACGCCCGGCTCACCTACGACCAGGGGGCGCCGAGCAGCGGCGGGCCCTACAAGCTGGCGACCACCGAACGGTCATCGGTCAGCTATGTCAGCGCCGGACAGACCCTGGACGCGGACACCCGCACCACCACCACCGACTACGACTGGACGCTGCGCCAGCCGGTCAGGGTCACCGTCGATCCGGGCGACCTGGACCTGGTCACCCGAACGGGCTACGACAGCGAGGGGCGCGTGGTCAGCACCACGGCCCCGGCCGGTGGCAGCGTGGACACCACACCGGCGACCCGGGTCACGGTCTACTACCGGGCGGCGGCCAACGCCACCTACCCGGAGTGCGGCAACCGGCCGGAGTGGGACGGCCTGGTCTGCCGCACGCAGACCGGCGGTCAGCCCGAGTCCGGGCCGGAACTACCGGTCACGGCCGTCACCTACGACATGTTCGGGCAGCCGCGCCGACAGACGGTGAAGACCGGATCGGGTGAGCTGCGGCGGACCGACCTCACCTACGACGCCGCCGGGCGTCAGTCGGAGATGTCGGTGACCGCGGCCGGTCTGGGCACGGCGCTGGAGAAGCGGCGCACCATCTACGACCAGGCCAGCGGGCAGGCGGTCCGGAGCCAGACGGTCAACGGCTCCGGGACGGTGACGGCGGAGATCATCCGCGAGTACGACAGCCTGGGCCGGATGGCCTCGTACACCGACGCCGACGGCACGGTCACCGCCAGCACCTTCGACATCGCGGGCCGGCCGGCCACCGTCAATGACGGCAAGGGCACCCGGACCTTCACCTTCGACGGCGGCAGCGAGCGACGCGGCCTGCCGACGTCGGTGGCGGACACCCAGACGGGCACGTTCACCGCCAGCTACGACAACGATGGGATCCCGGTCAGCCAGACCTGGCCCAACGGACTCGTGGTGAACCTGACCACCGACGAGAGCGGCGCGGCCCGCGGCATCACCTACACCAAGCCGGGCTGCGGCCAGAGCAACTGCACCCTCTACAGCGAGACGGTCACCGCCAGCGCCCACGACCAGTGGCGCAGCCGCTCGTCGACCCTGTCCTCGCAGGTCTTCAGCTACGACCAGGCCGCCCGGCTCACCGGCGTGGCGGACACCGTGGCCGGCCAGTGCAGCACCCGCGGGTACGGCTTCGACGAGGCCACCAACGGCACCAGTCAGGTGGCGTACGGCCCGGCGACGGGCGGCGCCTGTCAGACGACCACGGCCGGTGCCAGCCGGGAGTGGAGCTATGACAGCGCCGACCGCACCACCGGGACCGGCTACACCTACGACGCGCTCGGCCGGACGCTGACCCAGCCGGCCGTCGACCTCGCGGTCTCCGGTGCCGCGGAGAGCACCATGACCTACCACGTCAACGACATGGTGCGCAGTATCACCCGAGGCACCCGCACCACCACCTACAACCTGGATGTCGTGCCCAACCGGATCCGTTCCTGGACCGACACCGCAGACAGCCTCACCCGGATCAACCACTACAGCGCCGACGGTGACAGCCCGAGCTGGACCGACGAGGGCGGCGGCCGGCACTCCCGGGCCATCAGTGGGCTCGCCGGCATCGCCGGCCTGTTCACCAGCACCGTCGGTGTCGTCTGGCAGATCACCAATCTGCACGGCGATCTCGTCGCTGGGATGACCGAAACCGGCGTCGGGCTGGCCTACACCAGCGAGTACGACGAGCACGGCAACGCGCGCAATCCCGCGGACGCCGGCACCCGACGCTACGGCTGGCTCGGCACCCACCAACGCGCCGCCGACACCCCAGACGGCTCGATCCTCATGGGCTCCCGCCTCTACAACCCCAGCACCAGCCGATTCCTCTCCACCGACCCGATCTACGGGGGCAACTCCAATCCGTACGAATACGGCACCGGCGACTCGGTCAACAAGGAAGACACCACCGGCAATCTGTCGTGCTGGCGTACCAGCCTCAGCTCCCGCAAGTGGTACTACTGGTGGGGCGGCTGGGGCGGCTACCGCGTCGACTGGAACTTCCAGTGCTACATCTCCCACAGTGACGTGAGGTTCCTGACCAGATGGGGCTTCGCGTACGCCATCATCGGCGCGATCGCGGCCGTCTTCTCCGGGCCGGCCGGGGCCGCGTTCGCCGTCGCGGCCGGTGCCATCGCCTGGTTCGTCTGGGAGTACAGCGAACGGTGCACCCGGAAGCGGGGAGCGTACGTCAACGGGTACTTCCGCTGGTGGACGAACCGCAACCGGCAGTACCAGTGGGGATATGGCTGGACCACCAGCAAGTTCTGTGCCTAGGCCGACAGTGGAGTTTGGAGAGGCGGGCGGATGAAACCACGGGTCGACGTCTGGTTGGCCGGCCGAACGGCCGGTGAGCTGACGCCCGCGCCGAGATCGATCATCGACGGCAGTGAGGCGGCCACCGTGGCGCGCGTCTGCTGCCTGGGCCGGTACGGGTCGAGTCGGTCCGTGGTCAGCCTCCCGGTGGGTGTGGCTGCGGCCGAGCGGCTCACCCGGACCTGCCGGACGGAGACCATCTGGCGGCGCAGGGTGTTCCCGGCGGTGCTCGTCGCGGCGGTTCTGCTCGTCGTCGCGTTCGTCGTCGACTCGGTGCGCGACGACGCGCGGCACACGGTGGTGACACTGCTGGTGGCGCTCGTGCTGGCGGTCGTGGTGCTGGCCGGAAGGCTCGCGCTGAACCTGCGGCGTTCACCGCATCATCCGAGGGAGGTGAAGGGCGACGTCTATCTCCGGGACGTCGACCGGGAGGCGGTCGAGATCTGGATCGGCCTGAATCCCGCGGGGGCCATCAAGATCATTGATGGCTGACGGATCCGCGGTACACGGATAGGTGACACCAGATCCTGGGTGGGCGTCGGTCGACGCCCACCCAGGATCGGTGCGGCGCTCGACGTCGAAACGCGGGTGTCCGTAGAGCGGGACGTGGTGGGCAGCGCATCGGCGGGGCCCCGGCGCGTGACACACTGGCCGCTGTGTTGCGCTGGCTGACTGCAGGTGAATCGCACGGACCCGCCCTCGTCGCGCTGATGGAGGGGGTGCCCGCCGGCATCGAGGTGACCACCACCGAGATCGGCGACGAGCTGGCCCGCCGCCGGCTCGGCTACGGCCGGGGTGCCCGGATGGCGTTCGAGCAGGACGAGATCGAGATCATCGGCGGGCTCCGGCACGGCGTGACGCTGGGCAGCCCGGTGGCGATCCGGGTGGGCAACTCCGAGTGGCCCAAGTGGCAGACGGTGATGGCCGCCGACCCGGTCGACCCGGAGGAGCTGGCCGCGCAGGCCCGCAACGCGCCGCTGACCCGCCCCCGGCCCGGCCACGCAGACCTGGCCGGCATGCAGAAGTACGGCCACACCGACGCCCGGCCGATCCTGGAGCGGGCCAGCGCCCGGGAGACCGCCGCCCGGGTCGCCGTGGGCACGGTCGCCAAGGCCCTCGTCCGGCAGGCGCTCGGCGTCGAGATCGTGTCGCACGTGGTGGAGCTGGGGCCGGTGGCGGCGAAGCCGGGCCTGCGCCCGACTCCGGAGGACGCGGCGCGGATCGACGCGGACCCGCTGCGCTGCCTCGACGCCGAGGCGAGCGCCCGGATGGTCGCCGAGGTCGACGCCGCGAAGAAGGACGCCGACACGCTCGGCGGCGTGGTCGAGGTGCTCGCGTACGGCGTGCCGCCGGGCCTGGGCAGTCACGTGCAGTGGGACCGCAAGCTCGACGCCCGGCTGGCCACCGCGCTGATGTCGATCCAGGCGATCAAGGGCGTCGAGATCGGCGACGGGTGGCAGCAGGCGCGTTCCCGTGGCTCGGAGGCGCACGACGAGATCATCCCCAGCGCCACCGGCGTGCGTCGGGTCACCGACCGGGCCGGCGGCCTGGAAGGCGGCATCACCACCGGCGAGCCGCTGCGGGTGAAGGCGGCGATGAAGCCGATCTCGTCGCTGAACCGCGCGCTCGCGACGATCGACGTGACCACCGGCGAGCCGGCCACCGCGATCAACCAGCGCTCCGACGTGTGCGCGGTGCCGGCGGCGGCGGTGGTCGCCGAGACCATGGTGGCGCTCGTGCTGGCCGAGGCCGCGGTGGAGAAGTTCGGCGGCGACTCGGTCGCCGAGATGCGCCGCAACCTGGCGAGCTACCTCGACAGCCTGGTGGTCAAATGAGCACGAGGCCGGTCTGCGTGCTGGTCGGGGCACCCGGCTCCGGCAAGACCACGGTGGGCACGGCGCTCGCCGCCGCGCTCGGCGTCGACTTCCGGGACACCGACACGGACATCGAGCGCCTGGCCGGCAAGCCGATCCCGGAGATCTTCGTCGACGAGGGCGAGGACCACTTCCGTACGCTGGAGCGGGCCGCCGTGGCGGCGGCGCTGGCCTCGCACGCCGGTGTGCTCGCGCTCGGCGGCGGCGCGGTCCTGGCCGAGGAGAACCGGGCCGCGCTGATCGGCCACACGGTGGTGCACCTGTCGGTGGAGTTGTCGGACGCGATCCGGCGGGTCGGGCTGGGCGCCGGCCGGCCACTGTTGGCGTTGAACCCCCGGGCCACCCTCAAGTACCTGCTGGACCAGCGCCGCCCGCTGTACGCCGAGGTGGCGACCGCGACCGTGGTGACCGACGGCCGCGCGCCGGAGGAACTGGCCGCCGAGATCGCCGCCCTGCTCAAGCCCTGACCGGCGCGGCGCCGGGCCGGGTGGCCGGGTGGCGGGCGGGGCGTTCCGGCCGCCAGGTGGCGAGCAACGCGAGCGCGAGGGCGATCTCGGCCAGGTCACCGAGGTAGTACATGAGCGTGGCGCCGGCCCGCAGCTCGGCGCCGGTGGCCGGCACGTCGAGCACGCCGGCGTAGAGCAGTTGGGCGAGCGTGGCGTGGGCGGCGACGCCGGCGCCGAGCACCACGAGGCGTACCGGCACCCGGGGGCGGTGCGGCCCGGGGTCCGGCCCGGCGACGGACCAGGCGAACAGGAAGCCGCTGAGCAGGAAGTGCGCCTGCACCAGCGTGTGCAGCAGCGGGTTGTCCAGCGTCGCCCGGTAGAGCGGGGTGAGGTAGAGCAGCCACAGCCCGCCGGCGGTGAGCAGCAGGCCGGTCACCGGGTGGCCGAGCACCCGCGCGGCCGGGTGCCGCAGCAGGTGGACCAGCCGGCGTGCGGTGCGCCGGTCCAGGGTGCGCAGCAGCAGGGTGACCGGCGCGCCGAGCACCAGCGCCAGCGGCGCCAGCATGCCGATCAGCAGGTGCTGCCACATGTGCCCGACGAGGTCGTCGCCGGGCGCGAGCAGCCCCGCCGCCACGAGCAGCGTGCCCAGCCCGAAGCTGACGGTCCGCCGGTGCGCCCAGCCGGGGCCGCCCGGGTCGCGCAGCCGCAGCGCGGCGGCCAGGTAGGCCCAGAACATGACCGCCGGGAGCAACGCGGTCGCCGGGAAGCCGCCGGCGTGCCCGGCGTGGCTCACCGCGTCCGCGGCGCGCACAGGTCGATCGCGTCGGCCCGCCGCTGGATCGCCCAGCCGACCGCGACCAGGAGTACGCCGAGCGCCAGGAAACCGAGATCCCACCAGGTCTGGTACGGGCCGGTGCGGACGTGGTGGATGCCGAGCAGGTGGTGGTCGACGACGCCCTCCACCAGGTTGAACAGGCCCCAGCCGACGAGCACCCAGCCCCAGAGCATTCCGGAGCGCCAGAGCCGGCCCCGGGAACGGGTCACCCGGGCGTAGAGCAGGGCCAGCCCGGTCAGCACCGCCACCCAGGTGACGACGTGGAACAGGCCGTCCCACAGCGTGTTCATCTGCAGGCCGGGCACGGTGTCGACCGGGTAGTCCCGGATCCCCACCCGGTCGGTCGCGGTGCTGCTGAGCATGTGGTGCCACTGGAGGACCTGGTGCAACGCG
This sequence comes from Micromonospora sp. NPDC049240, assembly GCF_040647835.1. Classification (NCBI taxonomy): domain Bacteria; kingdom Bacillati; phylum Actinomycetota; class Actinomycetes; order Micromonosporales; family Micromonosporaceae; genus Micromonospora; species Micromonospora sp. NPDC049240. Next base: position 77,778 of record NZ_JBEZCX010000008.1, on the reverse strand, counting down.
ATGCCGTCAACGAAGCCACCGAGGCCGACGCCGAGGATCGTGGCGGGAAGACGGATGCTCATTCCGCCGCCCTACCCGGGGCGGGGCCGGACAAACGCCCCACGGAGTGGACAGTCGCCGCGCCGGGGGCGGGCGCTGGACTAGGCTGCCGGCGATGGACGAGGTGACCCGGATCCCGGTCGGCGGCGAACGGCCGTACGACGTGCTGGTGGGACGCGACCTGCTCGACCCGCCGCCCGAGCTGCTGCCCGGCGCGGAGCGGGTGGCCTACCTGTACGCTCCGCCGCTCAAGGCGCTGGCCGAGCGGCTCGCCGAGCGGGCCCGCGCCGACGGTGTCACGCCGCTGCTGGTGGAGGTGCCGGACGCCGAGGCGGGCAAGCACGTCGACGTGGCCGCCGCCTGCTGGGACCGGCTCGGCGCGGCCGGTTTCACCCGGACCGACGCGGTGGTCGGGGTGGGCGGCGGCGCGGTGACCGACCTGGCCGGCTTCGTCGCGGCCAGTTGGCTGCGCGGGGTGCGCTGGGTGCCGGTGGCGACCTCGCTGCTCGGCATGGTCGACGCGGCGGTCGGCGGCAAGACCGGGATCAACACGGCCGCCGGCAAGAACCTGGTCGGCGCGTTCCACCCGCCGGCCGGCGTGCTCTGCGACCTGGCGACGCTGGACGCCCTGCCCCCGGCCGACCTGGCCGCCGGGATGGCCGAGGTGGTCAAGTGCGGCTTCATCGCCGACCCGGTGATCCTCGACCTGGTCGAGCGGGACCCGACGGCAGCGCTGGACCCGGCCGGCCCGGTGGTCCGTGAGCTGGTCGAGCGGGCGGTGCGGGTCAAGGCCGACGTGGTCGGCGGTGACCTGCGCGAGTCCGGGGTCCGCGAGGTGCTCAACTACGGGCACACGCTCGCCCACGCGATCGAGAAGGTGGAAGGGTACCGCTGGCGGCACGGTCACGCGGTCGCCGTCGGGCTGGTCTACGCCGCCACCCTCGCGCGGCTCGCCGGCCGGCTCGACGACGCCACCGCGCGCCGGCACCGGGACGTGCTGACCGCGCTCGACCTGCCCACCGGCTACCGGGCGGACGCCTGGCCGGAGCTGCTCGCCGCGATGCGGGTGGACAAGAAGGCCCGGGGGAGCCGGCTGCGGTTCGTGGTGCTGGACGGCCTGGCCCGCCCGGCCATGCTGGAGGCCCCGCCGGACGAGCTGCTGGCCGCGGCCTACCGGGAGATCAGCTCGTGAGGGCGTACGTGCTCAACGGGCCGAACCTGGGCCGCCTCGGCACCCGCCAGGTCGACGTGTACGGCGTGACCAGCTACGCCGACCTGGTCGCCCTGTGCGAGCGGACCGGGCGGGAGCTGGGGCTGGACGTGGTGGTCCGGCAGACCGACGCCGAGCACGAGCTGCTGGGCTGGCTGCACCAGGCGGCGGACGAGGAGGCGGCGGTGGTGTTGAACCCGGCCGCCTGGTCGCACTATTCGATAGCGGTCCGGGACGCCTGCGCCATGCTGCGTGGCCCGCTGGTCGAGGTGCACATCTCCAACATCCACGCCCGGGAGGAGTTCCGGCACCACTCGGTGGTCTCGGCGGTGGCCACCGGCGTGATCTGCGGCCTGGGCGTGGACGGCTACCGCCTGGCCCTGCACCACCTCGCGCAGCGCGCGAGTCCGATTCGACACAGCTAGTAGACTTGGTGGGTCTGTCCGCCAATTGATGATCAAGGCAGGAAATGGCCACCACCAACGACCTGAAGAACGGCCTGGTACTCAACCTGGACGGCGAGCTGTGGGCCGTCGTCGAGTTCCAGCACGTCAAGCCCGGTAAGGGTGGTGCGTTCGTGCGTACCACGCTGAAGAACGTGCTGTCCGGCAAGGTGGTCGACAAGACCTTCAACGCGGGCACCAAGGTCGAGACCGCCACCGTCGACAAGCGCACCATGCAGTACCTGTACGCCGACGGCGAGGACTACGTCTTCATGGATCTGGAGACGTTCGACCAGATCACCGTGATGGGCGGCACCGTCGGCGAGGCCGCCAACTACCTCCTCCCGGAGGCCGAGGCGACCGTCGCCACCCACGAGGGCGTCCCGCTCTACATCGAGCTGCCGACCTCGGTCGTGCTCGAGGTCACCTACACCGAGCCGGGCCTGCAGGGTGACCGGTCCACCGGCGGCAACAAGCCGGCCACGGTCGAGACCGGCGCCACCGTCCAGGTGCCGCTGTTCATCACCACCGGCGAGAAGATCAAGGTCGACACCCGCGACGGCCGTTACCTCGGCCGAGCCTGATGGCTGAGGGTCCGAAGCAGCAGATGCCGGCGCGCCGCAAGGCGCGCAAGCGGGCGCTGGACGTGCTCTTCGAGGCCGACCTGCGGGACCGGCCGCCGGTCGAGGTGCTCGCCGGCTACCTGGAGCGGATCGAGCAGCCCCGCCCCGACCACCTCGGCTACGCGGTCGGGCTGGTCGAGGGCGTCGCGGCGCACCTCGACCGGATCGACGAGATCATCGCCAGCTACGCCGAGGGGTGGACGCTGGACCGGATGCCGGTGGTCGACCGCAACCTGGCCCGGATCGCCGTGTACGAGTTGCTCTACGTCGACGAGATCGACGACGCGGTGGCGATCAGCGAGGCCGTCGAGCTGGCCCGGCAGATGTCGACCGACGACTCGCCCCGCTTCCTCAACGGCATTCTCGGCCGGATCGCCGAGTACGCCAGCCGCTGAGGCTCCGCACCTGGTGACCACGAAGGGCCCGTGCCGGACGGCACGGGCCCTTCGTGGCGCGTGGCTCAGGAGGCGAAGAACGCCCGCGGGTCGGCGACCAGCACACCGTGCTCGGTGAGCCGCTCGATCAGGCCCGACGGTGAGGCGTCGTAGACGATCGCGAGGGCCCGCAGGTCGTCGGCGCGGATGGAGAGCACCCGGCCGTTGTAGTCGCCGCGCTGCTGCTGAATGGCGCGGGCGTACCGGGCGACGTAGGCCAGGTCCTCGGAGGCCTCGTCGTAGAGCCGCTCCAGGTCCAGCACGATCTTGCTGGTGGGCTCGTGACGCACCCCGCTGCCGTCGGGCAGCAGCTCCGAGACGGGAACGCGGTAGAAGTCGGCCAGCTCCGCCAGGCGGGACACGGTGACGGCGCGGTCGCCGCGCTCGTACGAGCCGACCACCACGGCCTTCCACCGCCCGTTCGACTTCTCCTCCACCCCCTGCAGGGACAGGCCCTGCTGCTGGCGGATGGAGCGCAGGCGGGCGCCCAGCGACTTGGCGTATTCAGAGGGCATTCGGACACTCCCAGTGCTGCTCGGGGTTCTCCCAGCTATCGCTACGGAGCGTGACGGTACGGGGATTGCGACAACTGGTCAAGTGGTGGTGTCGGGGACGTTCGACAGGCCGGTGTGGCTTGTCCGCATTTCGCCGGGCTGACCGGCAGGTCAGGACCGGCGGCAGCGGGGCCGGTGACCGCTGGTAACGTGGCGTGGAGCCCCGGTCCGGGCCCCGCGCGGGCCCGCCGGAGTCGATAGACGTCCTTTAACGACCCGTCCCGTGAGGCGGGGAAGGAGGTCCGCCGTGGCCTACCCACCGGCTGCCCATTCGTCGCCGCCGCGACAACCCTCGGTGAAGGTGATCCTCGCCGCCGCCGACGTCTCGCGGGTGGTCGACCGCATCGCCCACCAGATCCTGGAGAAGACCCAGGGCGCCGCCGACACCGTGCTGCTCGGCATCCCCACCCGGGGTGTGCCCCTGGCCCGCCGCCTCGCGGCCCGGATCAGCACGTTCGAGGACGTGACCGTTCCGGTGGGCGTGCTCGACATCACGCTCTACCGCGACGACCTGCGCCGGCACGCCACCCGCGCGGTCGGCCCGACCGACCTGCCGCCGGGCGGGATCGACGGCCGGCGGGTCGTGCTCGTCGACGACGTGCTCTTCTCCGGCCGTACCGTGCGGGCCGCGCTGGACGCGCTCAGCGACGTCGGCCGCCCGGCCTCCGTGCAACTCGCCGTCCTGGTCGACCGCGGCCACCGCCAACTGCCGATCCGCGCCGACTACGTGGGCAAGAACATCCCCACCGCGTTGGCCGAGAACGTCAAGGTCACCCTCGCCGAGACCGACGGCGCCGACGAGGTACGGCTGTACGGAGGGGATTCCCGGTGAGCGCGAGGAGTGCAGCGAAGCGGAGCCCCGCAGTCGCGAACGAAGGGCCAGTTCGATGATCCGGCACCTGCTCTCCGGCGCCGACCTGGACGCCGACACCGCCACCCTGGTCCTGGACACCGCCGCCGAGATGGCGACCGTGGCCGGCCGGGAGGTCAAGAAGCTGCCCGCGCTGCGCGGGCGCACCGTGGTCAACCTGTTCTACGAGGACTCCACCCGGACCCGGATCTCGTTCGAGGCCGCCGCCAAGCGGCTCAGCGCCGACGTGATCAACTTTTCCGCCAAGGGCTCCAGCGTGGCCAAGGGCGAGAGCCTGAAGGACACCGCGCTCACCCTCCAGGCGATGGGCGCCGACGCGGTGGTGGTCCGGCACCCCGCCTCCGGCGCGCCGCACCGGCTGGCCGACTGGGTGGACGGGTCGGTGGTCAACGCCGGCGACGGCACCCACGAGCACCCCACCCAGGCGCTGCTGGACGCGTACACCATGCGGTCCCGGCTGGGCCGGCTCGCCGGCCTGCACGTGGCGATCGTCGGCGACGTGCTGCACTCCCGGGTGGCCCGCTCCAACGTGCTGCTGCTCACCACGCTCGGCGCCAAGGTCACGCTGGTCGGCCCGCCGACGCTCATCCCGGTCGACATCGCGACCGCGCTCGCCCCCGGCATCGACGTCTCCTACGACCTCGACAGCGTTGCACCCGGTGTGGACGTGGTGATGATGCTGCGGGTGCAGCGGGAGCGGATGAGCGACTCCTACTTCCCGTCGGCCCGCGAGTACGCCCGGCGCTACGGGCTGGACGGGCCGCGCATGCGCCGACTGCCCGAGCACGCGATCGTCATGCACCCCGGCCCGATGAACCGGGGGATGGAGATCACGCCCGAGGTCGCCGACTCACCCCGCTCCACCATCGTCGAACAGGTCGCCAACGGGGTCTCCGTGCGGATGGCCGTCCTCTACCTGCTGCTCGGAGGGAACAACCGGTGACCGCGTACCTCATCACCAACGTCAGCGTCGTCGGCGGCGAGCCGACCGACCTGCTCATCCGCGACGGCGTGGTGGCCGAGACGGGCCACGGGCTCGCCGCGGACGACGCCACCGTCATCGACGCGACCGGCCTGGTCGCGCTGCCCGGCCTGGTCGACCTGCACACCCACCTGCGCGAACCCGGCCGGGAGGACGCCGAGACGGTCGAGTCCGGCTCCCGGGCGGCGGCGCTCGGCGGCTACACGGCGGTCTGCGCGATGGCCAACACCTCGCCGGTCGCGGACACCGCCGGCGTGGTCGAGCAGGTCTGGCGGCTGGGCCGGGAGGCCGGCCTGGTCGACGTGCAGCCGATCGGCGCGGTCACCGTCGGGCTGGCCGGCGAGCGCCTGGCCGAGCTGGGCGCGATGGCCGACTCCGCGGCCCGGGTGCGGATCTTCTCCGACGACGGGCACTGCGTCGCCGACCCGCGGCTGATGCGTCGCGCGCTGGAGTACGTCAAGGCGTTCGACGGGGTGATCGCCCAGCACGCCGAGGAGCCCCGGCTCACCGAGGGCGCGCAGATGCACGAGGGTGAGGTCTCCACCCGCCTCGGCCTGACCGGATGGCCGGCCGTGGCCGAGGAGGCGATCATCGCCCGGGACGTGCTGCTCGCCGAGCACGTGGGCAGCCGGCTGCACGTCTGCCACGTCTCCACCGCCGGCAGCGTCGAGGTGCTGCGCCAGGCCAAGGCGCGCGGCGTGCGGGTGACCGCCGAGGTGACGCCGCACCACCTGCTGCTGACCGACGAACGTGCGGAGAGCTACGACCCGGTCTTCAAGGTCAACCCGCCGCTGCGCACCGCCGCCGACGTCGCCGCGCTGCGCACCGCGCTGGCCGAGGGCGTGATCGACATCATCGCCACCGACCACGCGCCGCACGCCGTGGAGGACAAGGAGTGCGAGTGGGCGTACGCCCGGCCGGGCATGCTCGGCCTGGAGACCGCGCTCTCCATCGCGCTGGACGTGCTCGGCCCGCGGTGGGACCTGATCGCCGAGCGCATGTCGCGGGTCCCGGCCCGGATCGCCGGGCTGGCCGGACACGGCCTCGACCCGGCCCCCGGCGTGCCGGCCAACCTGACCCTTGTCGACCCGGCGGCCCGGCGCGTGATCGAGCCGGCCGAGCTGGCCAGTCGCAGTCGCAACACCCCGTACGCCCGCATGACGCTGCCGGGTCGCATCGTGGCGACCTTCCTGCGCGGCGAGCCGACGGTCCTGGACGGAAAGGCTGTCAAGTAGATGGTGAAGCGTAGATCGGCGATTCTCGTCCTGGAGGACGGGCGCACGTTCCACGGCGAGGCGTACGGCAGCGTCGGGGAGACGTTCGGCGAGGCGGTCTTCAACACCGGCATGACCGGCTACCAGGAGACGCTCACCGACCCCTCCTACCACCGTCAGGTGGTGGTGCAGACCGCGCCGCACATCGGCAACACCGGCGTCAACGGCTCCGACGACGAGTCCGGCCGGATCTGGGTGGCCGGATACGTGGTGCGCGACCCGGCCCGGATCGGCTCGAACTGGCGCGCCACCGGCGGGCTGGAGGACCGGCTCGCCGCCGAGGGCGTGGTCGGCATCAGCGGGATCGACACCCGGGCGCTCACCCGGCACCTGCGCGAACGCGGCGCGATGCGGGTCGGTGTCTCAAGCGTCGACGACGATCCGGCAGCCCTGCTCGACCGGGTCCGCCACGCGCCGTCGATGGTCGGCGCGGACCTGTCCGCCGAGGTGACCACCGCCAAGCCGTACGTGGTGGAGGCCGTCGGCGAGCACCGGTTCACGGTGGCCGCGCTGGACCTGGGCATCAAGCGCAACGTGCCGCGCCGGCTCGCCGCCCGCGGCGTCACCACCCACGTGCTGCCGGCCGGCTCGACGATCGAGGACCTGCTCGCCACCGGCGCGGACGCGGTGTTCCTCTCACCCGGCCCGGGTGACCCGGCGACCGCCGACGGGCCGGTGGCGCTGGCCCGCGAGGTGCTCACCCGCCGGATCCCGCTGTTCGGCATCTGCTTCGGCAGCCAGATCCTCGGCCGGGCGCTCGGCTTCGGCACCTACAAGCTGGGGTACGGCCACCGCGGCATCAACCAGCCGGTGCTGGACCGGGCCACCGGCAAGGTCGAGGTGACCAGCCACAACCACGGCTTCGCGGTCCAGGTGCCCGGGGTCTCCTCCGGCGCGGTGGTCCCCGACCAGGTGGTCGACACCGCGTTCGGTGGCGTCCGGGTCTCCCATGTCTGCCTCAATGACAACGTGGTCGAGGGGCTGCGGGCCGAGGACGTGCCCGCCTTCACCGTCCAGTACCACCCGGAGGCGGCGGCCGGCCCGCACGACGCGGACTACCTGTTCGACCGCTTCGCGGAACTCATCGAAGGCGGCAAGCATGCCTAAGCGGACCGACCTGAAGCACATCCTGGTGATCGGCTCCGGGCCGATCGTGATCGGACAGGCCTGCGAGTTCGACTACTCCGGCACCCAGGCCTGCCGGGTGCTGCGCAGCGAGGGGATCCGGGTCAGCCTGGTCAACTCCAACCCGGCCACGATCATGACGGACCCGGAGTTCGCCGACGCCACGTACGTCGAGCCGATCACCCCGGAGTTCGTCGAGCTGGTCATCGCCAAGGAGCGCCCGGACGCGCTGCTGCCCACGCTGGGCGGGCAGACCGCGCTGAACACCGCGGTCGCGCTGCACGAGGCGGGTGTGCTGGAGAAGTACGGCGTCGAGCTGATCGGCGCCAACATCGACGCCATCAACCGGGGCGAGGACCGCCAGCTGTTCAAGGACATCGTGGCCAAGGCCGGCGTCCGCCTGGGTCTGGACGACCCGTCCACGCTGACCCCGCGCTCGCGGGTCTGCCACTCCATGGACGAGGTCCGCGACACCGTCGCCGACCTGGGCCTGCCGGTGGTCATCCGGCCGTCGTTCACCATGGGCGGTCTCGGCTCCGGGATGGCGCACACCGACGAGGACCTGGCGCGCATCGCCGGGGCGGGCCTGGCGGCCAGCCCGGTGCACGAGGTGCTCATCGAGGAGAGCGTGCTCGGCTGGAAGGAGTACGAGCTCGAACTGATGCGGGACCGGCACGACAACGTGGTGGTGGTCTGCTCGATCGAGAACGTCGACCCGATGGGCGTGCACACCGGCGACAGCGTCACCGTCGCCCCGTCGATGACGCTCACCGACCGGGAGTACCAGCGACTGCGCGACCTCGGCATCGCGGTGCTGCGCGAGGTCGGGGTGGACACCGGCGGCTGCAACATCCAGTTCGCGGTGAACCCGGCAGACGGCCGGATCGTCGTGATCGAGATGAACCCGCGGGTGTCCCGCTCCTCGGCGCTGGCGTCCAAGGCGACCGGCTTCCCGATCGCGAAGATCGCCGCGAAGCTCGCCATCGGCTACACGCTCGACGAGATCCCCAACGACATCACGCTCAAGACGCCGGCCGCGTTCGAGCCGACGCTCGACTACGTGGTGGTGAAGATCCCCCGGTTCGCGTTCGAGAAGTTCCCCGGCGCCGACCCGGAGCTGACCACCACCATGAAGTCGGTGGGCGAGGCGATGAGCCTGGGCCGCAACTTCACCGAGGCGCTGAACAAGGCGATGCGCTCGATGGAAACGAAGGCGGCCGGCTTCTGGACCGTCCCCGACCCGGTGGGCGCCACGAAGGAGAACACCCTCACGGCGCTGCGGATGCCGCACGACGGCCGGCTCTACACCGTCGAGCGGGCGCTGCGCCTCGGCGCGTCGATCGCCGAGGTGGCCGAGGCGTCCGGCGGCATGGACCCGTGGTTCCTGGACCAGATCGCCGCGCTTGTCGAACTGCGCGCCGAGATCGTCGACGCCCCGGTGCTCGACGCCGCGCTGCTGCGTCGCGCCAAGCGCGCCGGCCTGTCCGACCGGCAGCTCGCCGCGCTCCGCCCCGAGCTGGCCGCCGAGGACGGCGTCCGGACGCTGCGCCACCGGCTCGGGATCCGGCCGGTCTACAAGACGGTGGACACCTGCGCGGCCGAGTTCGAGGCGACCACGCCCTACCATTACTCGACGTACGACTCGGAGACCGAGGTGACGCCCTCGGCCCGGCCCAAGGTGCTCATCCTCGGCTCCGGGCCGAACCGGATCGGGCAGGGCATCGAGTTCGACTACTCGTGCGTGCACGCGGTCCAGGCGCTCCGGGGGGTGGACTACGAGACGGTCATGGTCAACTGCAACCCGGAGACCGTGTCCACCGACTACGACACCGCCGACCGGCTCTACTTCGAGCCGTTGACGTTCGAGGACGTGCTGGAGGCGTGGCACGCCGAGGACTCGTCCGGCAAGGCGGCCGGCGGCCCCGGCGTGGTCGGGGTGATCGTGCAGCTCGGCGGCCAGACCCCGCTCGGCCTCGCCCAGCGGCTCAAGGACGCCGGGGTGCCGATCGTGGGCACCTCGCCCGAGTCGATCCACCTGGCCGAGGAGCGGGGCGCGTTCGGCGCGGTGCTGGACCGGGCCGGGCTGCGCGCGCCCGCGCACGGCATGGCCACCTCGTACGACGAGGCGAAGGCGATCGCGGACGAGATCGGGTACCCGGTGCTGGTCCGCCCGTCGTACGTGCTCGGCGGCCGGGGCATGGAGATCGTCTACGACGACGCCACGCTGCGCGACTACATCGGCCGGGCCACCGACATCTCGCCGGACCACCCGGTGCTGGTGGACCGTTTCCTCGACGACGCCATCGAGATCGACGTGGACGCGCTCGTCGACGCGGACGGCGACGTCTACCTGGGCGGCGTGATGGAGCACATCGAGGAGGCCGGCATCCACTCCGGCGACTCGTCCTGCGCGCTGCCGCCGATCACGTTGGCCGGCTCGCACCTGACCCAGGTGCGCCGCTACACCGAGGAGATCGCCCGCGGGGTGGGGGTGCGCGGCCTGCTCAACGTCCAGTACGCGTTGCAGGGCGACACGCTCTACGTGCTGGAGGCCAACCCGCGCGCCTCCCGGACCGTGCCGTTCGTGTCGAAGGCGACGGCGGTGCCGCTGGCCAAGGCGGCGGCCCGGATCGCGCTGGGCGCCACGATCGCGCAGTTGCGGGCCGAGGGGATGCTGCCGCCGACCGGGGACGGCGGCACCATGCCGCCGAACGCGCCGATCGCGGTGAAGGAGGCGGTGCTGCCGTTCAAGCGGTTCCGCACGCCGTCCGGCAAGGGCATCGACGTGCTGCTCGGCCCGGAGATGCGGTCCACCGGCGAGGTGATGGGCATCGACACCGGCTTCGGTCAGGCGTTCGCCAAGTCGCAGGCCGCCGCGTACGGGTCGCTGCCCACCGCCGGGAAGATCTTCGTCTCGGTGGCCAACCGGGACAAGCGCGGCATGATCTTCCCGATCAAGCGCCTGGCCGACCTGGGCTTCGAGATCGTCGCCACCACCGGGACGGCCGAGGTGCTGCGCCGGCATGGCATCGCCTGCGAGCAGATCCGCAAGCACTACGAGTCGGGTGAGGGGGAGGACGCGGTCTCGCTGATCCTCGGCGGCGACGTCGCGCTGGTGGTGAACACGCCGCAGGGCTCGGGCGCGAGCGCCCGCTCGGACGGCTACGAGATCCGCAGCGCCGCCGTGACGGCGGACATCCCGTGCGTCACCACGGTTCCGGGCGCGGCGGCGGCGGTGATGGGCATCGAGGCGCGCATCAACGGCGACCTCCAGGTCCGCCCGCTCCAGGACCTGCACGCCGCGCTCCGGGCCGACGAGTGACCACCCCGACACCCGCGTCGATCATGAGGGTGGCGGCGGTGGAGATCCCCATCGCCGCCAACCTCCTGGTCACCGATTCGGAGGGCGAGCGGTGATCTTCGAGAAGGTGGTGCGGCCCCGGCTGTTCGCGCTCGGGGGCGGGGACGCGGAGGCGGCGCACGAGTGGACGCTGGCGCGGCTCGCCGCGCTGTCGCGGCGGCCGGCGGCGCTGGCGGCGCTGCGTCGGACGTACTTCCGGGCCGCGCCGCGCACCGTGTTCGGCGTGCGGTTCCCGAACCCGGTCGGGCTGGCGGCCGGGATGGACAAGAACGGCGTCGCGTTGCCGGCCTGGCCGGCGCTGGGCTTCGGCTTCGTCGAGGTCGGCACCGTGACCGCGCACGCCCAACCGGGCAATCCCCGGCCGCGACTGTTCCGGCTGCGCGACAGCGAGGCCGTGGTCAACCGGATGGGCTTCAACAACGCCGGCGCCGAGGCCCTCGCCGCCCGGCTGGCGGCGTTGCCGCGCCCGCTCGGCGTCCCGTTGGGCATCTCGCTGGGCAAGTCCAAGGTGACCCCGCTGGACGGGGCGGTCGAGGACTACCTCGCCTCCTACCGGGCGCTCAGGGGCCACGGCGACTACTTCGCGGTCAACGTGTCCTCGCCGAACACCCCGGGCCTGCGGTCGTTGCAGGACCGGTCCCACCTGGACGCGCTGCTCGCCGCGCTGGTCGGCGAGAAACCGGTGCTGGTGAAGATGGCCCCGGACCTGACCGAGCCGGCCGTGGCGGAGTTGCTGGAGGTGTGCCTCGACCGGGGCGCGGCCGGCGTCATCGCCACCAACACCACGCTCGGCCGGGACGGGCTCGCCCCGACCGACCGGGCGCGCGGCGCCGAGACCGGCGGCCTGTCCGGTCGCCCGCTGACCGCCCGCGCCCGCGAGGTGGTCGCCTTCGTGCACCGGGAGACCGGTGGACGGCTGCCGGTGATCGGCGTCGGCGGCATCCTCGACCCGGACGACGCGACCCGCATGTTCGACGCCGGAGCCGCCCTGGTGCAGCTCTACACCGGCTTCATCTACCGCGGCCCCGCCCTCACCCGAGCCATCACCACCCGCACCCCCTCCGCGTGATCTTGCATCTTCTGCCCCGGCATAACGCTCAATTCCGGCGCGCCGCGGGCCGAAAGCGCAAGATCGCGGGATGGGGACGAAGGAGGAGAATCCGTGACGCCCGAGGAGATCCTCGCCCTTGACCGGCGGCACGTGTGGCACCCGTACGCGGCGCTGCCGCCGGCCGGCCCGCCGCTCGTGGTGGAGAGCGCGTCGGGGGTGCGGCTGCGGCTGGCCGACGGCCGGGAGCTGGTCGACGGGATGTCGTCGTGGTGGGCGGCCATCCACGGCTACCGCCACCCGGTGCTGGACGCGGCCGTGACCGACCAGCTCGGCCGGATGAGCCACGTGATGTTCGGCGGGCTCACCCACGAGCCCGCGGCACGCCTGGCGCACACCCTGGTCGAGCTGGCCCCGGACGGCCTGGAGCACGTCTTCCTGGCCGACTCCGGCTCGGTGAGCGTCGAGGTCGCGGTGAAGATGGCCCTCCAGTACCAGCGCGCGGTGGGGCGCCCGGAGCGCCGCCGGCTGGGCACCTGGCGGGGCGGCTACCACGGCGACACGTTCCATCCGATGAGCGTCTGCGACCCGGAGGGCGGCATGCACCACCTCTGGGGCGACGTGCTGCCCCGGCAGGTGTTCGCGCCGCTGCCGCCGGCCGGCTTCGACGCCCCGCCCGACCCGGCGTACGAGGCGGCGCTGGTGGACGCCGTCGAGCGGCACGCCGCCGAGCTGGCCGCGGTGATCGTGGAGCCGGTGGTCCAGGGCGCCGGCGGGATGCGGTTCCACCACCCGCACTACCTGCGGGTGCTGCGCGAGGTGACCCGGGTACACGGCATTCTGCTGATCTTCGACGAGATCGCCACCGGCTTCGGCCGGACCGGGCGGATGTTCGCCGCCGAGCACGCCGGCGTCACGCCGGACGTGCTCTGCGTCGGCAAGGCGCTCACCGGCGGCTACCTGACGCTGGCGGCGGCGCTCTGCACCCCGGCGGTGGCCGGCGCGATCTCGGCCGGCGGCGTGCTGGCGCACGGGCCGACGTTCATGGGCAACCCGCTCGCCTGCGCGGTCGCGAACGCCTCACTGGGCCTGCTGCGCGCCGGCGACTGGGCCGGGCGGGTGGCGGGGATCGCCGCCGGGCTGCGCGACGGCCTGGCGCCGTTGCGCGGCACGCCCGGGGTGGCCGACGTGCGGGTGCTCGGCGCGATCGGGGTGGTGCAACTGGACCACGAGGTGGACCTGCCCCGGGCCACCGCCGCGGCGGTCGCCGAGGGGGTGTGGCTGCGCCCGTTCCGCGACCTGGTCTACACCATGCCCCCGTACGTCTGCGACGCCGCGGACGTGGCGAGGATCGCCGCCGGCGTGGCGGCGGCGGTCAAGGCCGGTTGAGCCCCGACCGGGGCTGACAGGGCCGGTTGAGCCCCGACCGGGGCGGTCAGAGGCCGATTGAGCCGTGACCGGAGGGGTCGGCCGGCCCCGACCGACCGAGCGACCGGTCGGGGCCGGCCGGAGCGAGCTGCCGCGGCGGGAGGGCCGTCGCGGGACACCGAGGCGGCCCGGAGCCGTCGGGAGAGGGAGAGACGCGATGGAGACGTTCGGCGCGCGACTGCACCGGGCCGTGGCGGAGCGGGGACCGCTCTGCGTGGGAATCGATCCGCACCCGGGTCTGCTGGCCGACTGGGGGCTGCCCGACGACGTCGACGGGCTGGAGCGGTTCTGCCGGACCGTGGTGGAGGCGATCGGCGACCGGGTCGCGGTGGTCAAGCCGCAGTCGGCGTTCTTCGAGCGCTTCGGCTCGCGCGGCGTGGCGGTGCTTGAGTCAACTATCCGACAGTTGCGTAATGTGGGCGCGCTCGTTCTCCTCGACGTCAAGCGCGGAGACATCGGCTCGACGGTCCGCGCGTACGCCTCGGCGTACCTCGATCCATCCAGCTCGCTGTATGTCGACGCGATCACCGCGAGCCCCTACCTGGGAGTAGGTTCGCTCGCGCCGATGGTCGAGACGGCCGCCGCGCACGGGGGCGGGGTCTTCGTCCTGGCGCTCACCTCCAATCCGGAGGGGGCTGCCGTGCAGCGCGCGGTGGGGGCCGACGGACGCACCGTCGCGCAGGCAGTCATCGACGAGATTTCCCAGCTCAACCGGGGTGCGGAGCCGCTCGGCAGCTTCGGTCTGGTGGTCGGCGCGACGATCGGCGAGACCGGTCACGACCTCGGCGGGGTGAACGGTCCGCTGCTCGCGCCGGGGCTGGGCGCGCAGGGCGGTACGCCCGCCGGGCTGCGCGCCGTCTTCGGCGCCGCGCTGCCGTCGGTGCTGCCGTCGTACTCCCGGGAGGTGTTGGGCGCGGGGCCGGACCAGGCCGCCCTGCGGGCCGCCGCGGAGCGGGTGCTGGCCGAGTGCCGGGCCGCCCTGACCACCGCCGGACTGACTGACGGCTCGGTCACTTTACGTTGATCATCGCGCGTCCACGTTGCCGAAAGCTCCGTCGACCGCTAGTTTTCCCCGCGCTGGGAACCACGGACCCCTTTGGTTGCCAGCGACACCACGTTTCACAGCTGCGGTGGGGCTCCGCCCGCCGTACTAGGGACCTGAGGAGAACTGGTGCCGCTCCCGTCACTGACCCCCGAGCAGCGCGCTGCCGCGCTGGAGAAGGCTGCGGAGATCCGCAAGGCCCGCGCTGAGCTGAAGGAGCAGCTCAAGCAGGGCAAGACCACCCTCGCCACCGTCCTCGAGCGGGCCGAGTCCGACGACGTCGTGGGCAAGCTGAAGGTTTCGGCCGTGCTCCAGGCGATGCCGGGCATCGGCAAGATCCGGGCCACCCAGATCATGGAGAAGCTCAAGATCGCCGACAGCCGTCGCCTTCGCGGCCTCGGCGAGCAGCAGCGCAAGGCGCTGCTGGGAGAGTTCGCCGCCAACTGAACGGACCACCGTGTAGAAACAAGCGGTGAGCACGGATGACGAGGCGCGCTCGGCGGCTCGGCTCACTGTCCTGTCCGGTCCCTCCGGGGCCGGTCGGGGCAGTGTCGTCGAGCAGGTCCGGGCGCGCCTTGCGTCCGTGCGGGTGCCGGTGGTCGCCACCACCCGGCCCCCGCGACCGGGCGAGCGGGACGGCGTGGACCGGCTCTTCCTCGACCCGGTCGGCTTCGACCGGCTGATCGCCGCCGACGAGCTGCTGGAGTGGTGCCGGATCGGGCCGTACCGCCGGGGGGTGCCCCGGGCACACGTGCGGTCCCCCCTGGCGCAGGGCCGGCCGGTGCTGCTGCCGCTGGACCTGGCCGGCGCGCTCGCCGTCCGCGCCGTCGTGCCGGAGGCCCGGCTGGTGCTGCTCACGCCGCCGGCGTACCGGGCCGACCCGGTCGTGGCGGCCGCGTTCGCACACGCCGTGGCGCACGACCGGACCGAGCGTGCCGCGGCCGAGCTGGTAGGATTGCTCGGTTCGTCATTCCTGGCACCGGCCCGACCGCCACCGCGCGGTTGAGCGACGGCCGCCGCCGAGCGAGACGCAGAGGTCAAATTCGTGGGATCCATCGCCACCAACCCCGAGGGCATCACCAACCCGCCGATCGACGAGCTGCTCGAGAAGACCACCTCGAAGTACGCGCTGGTCATCTTCGCCGCCAAGCGCGCGCGTCAGGTCAACGCCTACTACAGCCAGCTCGGTGAGGGCCTCCTGGAGTACGTCGGCCCGCTGGTGGAGACCACTCCGCAGGAGAAGCCGCTCTCCATCGCCATGCGTGAGATCAACTCGGGCCTGCTCACCGCCGAGCCGACCGACCAGCCGTAACTCCGCCCGCGCCGATGCCCGCCGAGATCGTCCTCGGGGTCGGCGGCGGCATCGCCGCCTACAAGGCGTGTGAGCTGCTCCGGCTCTTCACCGAGTCGGGTCACCGGGTCCGGGTCGTGCCGACCGCGTCGGCGCTCCGCTTCGTCGGGGCGCCGACCTGGGCGGCGCTCTCCGGCCAGCCGGTCGCCGACGACGTCTGGTCCGACGTGCACGAGGTGCCGCACGTGCGCCTCGGGCAGCGCGCCGACCTGGTCGTGGTCGCGCCCGCCACCGCCGACCTGCTCGCCAAGGCCGCCCACGGCCTCGCCGACGACCTGCTCACCAACACGCTGCTGACCGCGCGGTGCCCGGTGCTGCTGGCGCCGGCCATGCACACCGAGATGTGGGAGCACCCGGCCACCGTGGCCAACGTGGCCACGCTGCGGTCCCGGGGCGTGCGGGTGATCGAGCCGGCGGTCGGCCGGCTCACCGGTCGGGACACCGGCAAGGGCCGGCTGCCCGACCCGGCGGAGATCTTCGCGGTCGCCCGCCGGGCGCTGGCCCGCGGCGTCGCCGCCCCGGCCGACCTGGCCGGCCGGCACGTGGTGGTCACCGCCGGCGGCACCCGCGAGCCGCTCGACCCGGTCCGGTTCCTGGGCAACCGGTCCTCCGGCAAGCAGGGGTACGCGTTCGCCCGCGCCGCGGTCGCCCGGGGCGCCCGGGTGACGCTGGTCTCGGCCAACGTGGCGCTCGCCGACCCGGCCGGGGTGGACCTGGTGCGGGTCGGCACCACCGAGGAGCTGCGGGCGGCGACGCTGGCCGCCGCCGCCGACGCGGATGCCGTGGTGATGGCCGCCGCGCCGGCCGACTTCCGCCCGGCCAGCTACGCCACCGGCAAGATCAAGAAGTCCGAGGGCGACCCCGCGCCGACCATCGAACTGGTCACCAATCCGGACATCGCCGCCGAGTTGGGCCGGAACCGGCGACCCGGCCAGGTGCTGGTGGTGTTCGCCGCGGAGACCCACGACGCGGAGGCCAACGGCCGGGCCAAGCTGGCCCGCAAGCGCGCCGACCTGATCGTGGTCAATGAGGTCGGCGTCGACAAGGTGTTCGGCGCGGAGACCAACGCCGCCGTCGTGATCGGCGCCGACGGGGCCGTGCACCGGTTCCCCGAGCAGCCCAAGGAGGCCCTGGCCGACGCCGTCTGGGACCTCGTGGCGGTACGCCTGGACGGGCCGTCCTGACCCTTGGGCTCCGCACGTTTGCGAATGACGCCGGACACCCGGCGACTAAACTGTCGCGAGCGACCTTCAAACGTTTTTACATGCTTAGGAGTGCCGTGACACGTCTCTTCACGTCCGAATCGGTCACGGAAGGCCACCCGGACAAGATCGCCGACCAGATCAGCGACGGCATCCTCGACGCGTTGCTCGCACAGGACCCGCACAGCCGGGTCGCGGTGGAGACGCTGATCACCACTGGCCAGGTGCACGTCGCCGGCGAGGTGACCACCAAGGCGTACGCCGACATCCCGACCATCGTGCGGGAAACCATCCTCGGCATCGGCTACGACTCGTCGAAGAAGGGCTTCGACGGCGCGTCCTGCGGCGTGAGCGTCTCCATCGGCGCCCAGTCGCCGGACATCGCCCAGGGCGTGGACAACGCGTTCGAGCTGCGTACCGGCGGCTCGGAGAGCGCGCTCGACGCGCAGGGCGCGGGCGACCAGGGCATGATGTTCGGCTTCGCCTGCTCCGAGACGCCCGAGCTGATGCCGCTGCCGATCGCGCTGGCGCACCGGCTGGCCCGCCGGCTGGCGCAGGTCCGCAAGGACGGCACGATCCCCTACCTGCGGCCGGACGGCAAGACCCAGGTGACCATCGAGTACGACGGGCTGCGGCCGGTCCGCCTGAACACGGTGGTGGTGTCCAGCCAGCACGCGGCGGACATCTCGCTGGAGTCGCTGCTCACGCCGGACGTGCGCGAGCACGTCATCACCCCGGAGCTGGAGGGCCTCGAGCTGGACACCGAGGGGTACCGCCTCCTGGTGAACCCGACCGGGCGGTTCGAGATCGGTGGCCCGATGGGCGACGCCGGGCTGACCGGCCGGAAGATCATCGTGGACACCTACGGCGGCTACGCCCGCCACGGTGGCGGCGCGTTCTCCGGCAAGGACCCGTCGAAGGTCGACCGGTCGGCCGCGTACGCGATGCGGTGGGTGGCCAAGAACGTGGTCGCCGCCGGGCTGGCCGAGCGGTGCGAGGCGCAGGTCGCGTACGCGATCGGCAAGGCGCACCCGGTGAGCCTGTTCGTCGAGACCTTCGGCACCGAGACCGTGCCGGTGGCCGCGATCGAGAAGGCCGTCGCCGAGGTGTTCGACCTGCGCCCGGCCGCCATCATCCGGGACCTTAACCTGCTGCGCCCGATCTACCGGCAGACCGCCGCGTACGGCCACTTCGGCCGGGATCTGGCGGACCTGACCTGGGAGGGCACCGACCGGGCCGCCGACCTCAAGTCGGCCGCGGGAGCCTGACCGCCGACACGCGCCGCGACCGGCGACCCGCTGCGGGGTCGCCGGTCGCTCGCGTCTGCGTGGACGTGCCGCTGCCGCACCTCGACCGCCCGTTCGACTACCTGGTCCCGGAGTCGCTGGACGCCGACGCCCGGCCCGGGGTGCGGGTGAAGGTCCGCTTCGCCGGCCAGCTCGTCGACGGCTGGCTGCTGGAGCGCGTCGCCGAGTCCGACCACCCGAAGCTGGCGTACCTGGAGAAGGTCGTCTCCCCGGTGCCGGTGCTCTCCCCGGAGGTGGCCCGGCTGGCGCGGGCGGTCGCCGACCGGTACGCCGGCAGCCTGGCGGACGTGCTCCGGCTCGCCGTGCCGCCCCGACACGCCCGCGCCGAGAAGACCGCGACCGCCGCCGAGGTCGCCGCAGCGCCCGCGACCGGCTCCGCGCCCGAGCCCGCCGCCGGGCCCGTGAGCGGGCCGCCGGTCACCGCCGGGCCCGTGAGCGGGCCGCCGTTCGGGACCGTCGGCGAGGGCGCCGACGCGGCCGTCGGCGAGGGCGCCGACGCGGCCGTCGCCGGGGGCGCCGGCCTGTCGGTCGACCCGCGCGGCTGGCGGGACTACCCGGCCGGACCGGCGCTGCTGCGCGCGCTCGCCGAGGGCCGGCCGGCCCGCGCGGTCTGGTCGGCGCTGCCGGGGGAGGACTGGGCCGACCGGTACGCGGACGCGGTGGCCGCCACCGTGGCCGGCGGCCGGGGCGCCGTGGTGGTGGTCGCGGACGGCCGGGACCTGGACCGGCTCGACGCCGCCCTGACCGCCGTGCTGGGCCCGGGCCGGCACGTCCGCCTCACCGCCGCCGACGGGCCGGCGCGTCGCTACCGCGCGTTCCTGGCCGCCCGCCGGGGCGAGGCGCCGGTGGTGATCGGCACCCGCGCCGCCATGTTCGCCCCGGTGGAACGGCTCGGCCTGGTGGCGGTCTGGGACGACGGCGACGACCTGCACGCCGAGCCCCGGGCGCCCTACCCGCACGCCCGGGAGGTGCTGCTCACCCGGGCGCACCTCACCGACGCGGGCGCGCTGGTCGGCGGGTACGCGCGGACCGCCGAGGCGCAGTTGCTGGTGGAGACCGGCTGGGCGCGGGAGGTGGTCGCCGACCGGGCCACGGTGCGGGCGCGGATGCCGGCGATGGCGCCCACCGGCGACGACCCGCAGTTGGCCCGGGACCCGGGCGCGGCCTCCGCCCGGCTGCCCAGCCTGGCCTGGACCACCGCCCGGGACGCGCTCCGCGCCGACCTGCCGGTGCTGGTGCAGGTGCCCCGCCGCGGTTACCTGCCCTCGGTCGCCTGCGCCGAGTGCCGGGCCCCGGCCCGCTGCCCGCACTGCGCCGGCCCGCTCGCCCTGCCGTCGGCGCAGGGCACGCCCGCCTGTCGCTGGTGCGGCCGGGTCGCCGCCGCGTACGCCTGCCCGGAGTGCGGTGGGCGGCGGCTGCGCGCCTCGGTCACCGGCGCCCGGCGGACCGCCGAGGAGCTGGGCCGGGCGTTCCCGGGCGTGCCGGTGCGGACCTCCGGACGGGAGGAGGTGCTGGCCACGGTGCCCGGCGGCGCCGGCCTGGTGATCGCCACGCCGGGCGCCGAGCCGGTCGCCGAGGGCGGCTACGGCGCGGTGCTGCTGCTCGACTCGTGGGCGCTGCTCACCCGGGCCGACCTGCGGGCCGGGGAGGAGGCGCTGCGGCGCTGGCTGGCCGGCGCCGCGCTGGCCCGGGCCGGCGCGGCGGGCGGTCGGGTGGTGGTGGTCGCGGACGGCGCGCTGGCGCCGGTGCAGGCGTTGCTGCGGTGGGACGCGGCCTGGTTCGCCGCCCGCGAGCTGGCCGAGCGCCGGGAGTTGGGCTTCCCGCCGGCGGTGCGGATGGCCAGCGTCACCGGCGTGGCCGAGGCGGTGGCCGACCTGCTGGCCGGCGCCCGGCTGCCGGACGGCGCCGAGGTGCTCGGCCCGGTGCCGGCCGAGGAGGGCCGGGAGCGGATGCTGGTCCGTGTCCCGCGGTCCCGGGCGGGCGCGCTGGCCGGCGCGTTGCACGCCGCGGCCGGGCAGCGCAGTGCCCGCAAGGCCGCCGAACCGGTCCGGCTCCAGGTCGACCCGCTGAGCCTGTTCTGAGCGGGCCGCCGGGCGTGACGGAGCGCACCCGGCCCCTCGCGTACGGTCGTGACCTGGGGTTTGTCGCACACCTGGTCCGGCAATTGGATAGCGGGCGGTGATAGCATCGCCCGTCATGCCCAGGCGCGCGGGATTTCCGCGCGGTACGCGGCGCGGCGGCTGCTCCGAGCACGTCGGGCCATACGGATTCGATGTCGTCAGTCAGCCGGTGAGCAGGGGTGGACCAGTCGTGACCGTTCGTCAGTCGATCGTCTTCAACGGTGATCTCGGCAGCGGCAAGAGCACCGTTTCCGTCGAGATCGCCAAGCGGCTGGGGCTGCGCCGGGTCAGCGTCGGCGACCTCTACCGGCAGATGGCGCAGGAGCGACAGATGACCGCGCTCCAGCTCAACCTGCACGCCGAGCTGGACCAGGCGGTCGACGGCTACGTCGACCAGCTCCAGCGGGACATCGCCGCCTCCGGCGAGTCGCTGGTCATGGACTCCCGCCTGGCCTGGCACTTCTTCACCGACGCGCTCAAGGTGCACATGATCACCGAGCCGACCGAGGCGGCCCGGCGGGTGCTGGCCCGCCCGTCCGGCCCGGCGGAGAGCTACACCTCGCTGGAGGAGGCGCGGGCCAAGCTGCGGGAACGCAGCGAGAGCGAGCGCAACCGCTTCATCGTCCGGTACGGCGTCGACAAGGCCCGGCTACGCAACTACGACCTGGTCTGCGACACCACCCGGGCCACGCCGGAGCAGGTGATCGCGCACGTCGTCGACGTGTACGAGGGCCGGCTCGGCGCCGACGTGCTGCGCGCCGGCCAGCCGCTGCTGCTGCTCGACCCGACCCGGGTCTACCCGACCGAGGACGTCGCCACGCTGCGCGGTCTCTGGGACGCGGAGCCGGCCGGCGAGGCGGGCCGGGCCGGCGACGAGGCGGTGGAGCCACTGAGCATCGGCTACACCGGTGAGTACTTCTTCGTGGTCGACGGGCACCGGCGGCTCAGCGCCGCGGTGCGCGGCGGCCTCCCGATGGTCCCGGCCCGGCTGGTCGCCGAGGTCGACGAGCCGGTGGTCGGCGGGCTGAGCGCGGTCGACTTCTTCGCCGCCCAGGCCCGGCCGGCCCTGATCCACGACTGGGAGGACGCGCACGGCATCGCGCTGCCGCTGCCCGAGCACGCGCTGCTGGGCGGCGGCCCGGTGCTGGCCGGGGAGCCGGGCGCCGGCGCCTGACCGGCGGGGTCGCCCGAACCGGGCGAACCGGGGGATGATGGGGTCCTTCGATACCTGGGAGGCCGCCCGTGGATCCTGCCGACGCCCTCGCGCTGCTGATGTCCCCCGCGGGCCGGGTCGATCCCTACCCGACGTACGAACGGCTGCGGGCGCACGGCCCGGTGGTCCAGGCCGGCCCGGTCTTCTACGTGGTGACCGGGTACGCGGAGGCCGACGCGATCCTGCGGGACGCCCGGTTCGGGGTGATGGACGACGCCCTGCGGGACCAGTTCATGCCCGGCTGGCGGGAGAGCCCGGCGGTGCTGTCGATCTCCCGGTCGATGCTGCGCACCAACCCGCCCGACCACAGCCGGATGCGGCGGCTGGCCGCCGGCGCGTTCACCCCGCGGCGGATCGCCGCCATGCGCGGTGTGGTCGAGGCGCAGGCCGACGCGCTGGTCGACGCCATGCTGGCCGCCGGCCGGGGCGGGGCGCCCGTCGACTTCATGGCCGCGTTCGCGTACCCGCTGCCGGTGGGGGTGATCTGCGCGCTGCTCGGCGTGCCGGCGGCGGACCGGCCGCTGTTCCGGCGTTGGGCCACCGACCTGACCGGCGTGCTGGAGCCGGAGATCACCCCGGACGAGTTGGCCGTGGCCGACCGGGGCGCGGCGGAACTGCGCGCCTACTTCACCGACCTGGTCGCGGCCCGCCGCCGGGTCCCCACCGACGACCTGACCACGGCGCTGGTGCAGGCGCACGACGCCGACGGCGAGCGGCTGTCGGGCGACGAGCTGCTGGCCAACCTGATCGTGCTGCTGGTGGCCGGCTTCGAGACCACCACCAACCTGCTCGGCAACGGCCTGGTGGCGCTGCTGGGCCACCCGGCCGCGGCGGCGGCGCTGCGCGAGCACCCGGAGTTCGCCCCCGGTTACGTCGACGAGCTGCTGCGCTACGACTCGCCGGTGCAGCTCACCTCCCGGATGAGCACCGCGTCCTCCCGGCACGGCGGCGTCGACCTGCCGCCGGAGAGCTGGATCATCGTGATGCTCGGCGCGGCGAACCGGGACCCCGGCCGGTTCCCCGAGCCGGCCCGCTTCGACCCGTGGCGCCCGCAGGTCCATCCGCTGTCCTTCGGCGCCGGGCCGCACTACTGCCTCGGCGCGGCGCTGGCCCGGCTGGAGGCGCAGGTGGCGTTCCCGCTGCTGCTGCGCCGGCTGCCCGAGCTGGCGTTGGCCGGCCGGCCCGAACGGCGGGTCCGGCTCACCCTGCGCGGCTTCGCCACGCTGCCGGTCGCGTCGGGGCGGGAGGCGGCCCCGGTCACCGTTGCCGGTCCGCCGCCGGGGGCGGCCGGGCCGACTCCGTAGACTGGGGGCGCACCACCCGTCCCAGACAAGGAGCCCCGCCGCGTGACCGTTCAGCCCATCCGTCTGTTCGGCGATCCGGTGCTGCGCACGCCGGCCGACCCGGTGGTCGACTTCGACGCCGAGCTGCGCAAGCTGGTCGCCGACCTGACCGACACGATGCGTGAGCAGAACGGCGCCGGCCTGGCCGCGCCGCAGCTCGGAGTGAGCCTGCGGGTGTTCACCTTCGACGTCGACGACATGCTCGGCCACCTGGTCAATCCGGTGCTGGAGTTCCCCGACGAGGAGGAGCAGGACGGCCCGGAGGGCTGCCTCTCCATCCCCGGGCTCTACTTCGACACGAAGCGTCGGCAGAACGTGATCGCCAAGGGCTTCAGCGCCCACGGCGACCCGATGCAGATCGTCGGCACCGGCCTGATGGCCCGCTGCGTGCAGCACGAGACCGACCACCTCGACGGGGTGCTCTTCGTCGACCGGCTCGACGCGGCCGGCCGCAAGGAGGCCATGAAGGCGATCCGTCAGGCCGACTGGTACGACCAGGGCGCCCCGCCCACGGTCAAGCTCAGCCCGCACCCCGTCAGCAACCCGTTCGGCCTGGGACGGTGACCGGGATGCGCCTGGTCTTCGCCGGCACGCCGGCGGTCGCCGTACCGGCCCTGGACGCGATCGCCGCCTCCGGCCACGAGTTGCTCGCGGTGGTCACCCGCCCCGACGCCCCGGCCGGCCGGGGTCGAGGGCTGCACCGCTCGCCGGTCGGCGCGTGGGCCGACGCGCACGGCGTGGAGGTGCTTACCCCGGCCCGGCCGCGCGAGCCGGAGTTCCTCGACCGGCTGCGCGCGCTCGCGCCGGACTGCGTGCCCGTGGTCGCCTACGGCGCGCTGGTGCCGCCGGTGGCGCTGGAGATCCCCCGGCACGGCTGGATCAACCTGCACTTCTCGCTGCTGCCCGCCTGGCGGGGCGCGGCTCCGGTGCAGCACGCCGTGCTGCACGGCGACGAGCTGACCGGGGCCAGCGTGTTCCAACTGGAGGCGGGGCTGGACACCGGGCCGGTCTTCGGCACGGTCACCGACGAGATCCGGCCCGTCGACACGTCCGGCGACCTGCTGGAGCGGCTGGCCCGCTCCGGAGCGGGGCTGCTGGTCGCGGTGCTGGACGCGATCGGCGCCGGCACCGCCCGGGCCGAGCCGCAGCCCGCCGACGGGGTGTCGCTGGCGCCGAAGCTGACCGTGGACGACGCCCGGGTCCGCTGGACCGACCCGGCGTTCGCGGTGGACCGGCGGGTGCGGGCCTGCACGCCGGCGCCCGGCCCCTGGACCACGTTCCGCGACGACCGGGTCAAGCTCGGTCCGGTCACCCCGCTGGCGAACGGCCCCGAGCTGAAGCCGGGTGAGCTGCTGGTGGAGAAGTCCCAGGTGCTGGTGGGCACCGCGACCGGGCCGGTGCGGCTCGGCGAGGTGCGCGCGGCCGGCAAGAAGGCCATGTCGGCCGGCGACTGGGCGCGCGGCGCCCGGGTCGCCACGGGTGAGGTTTTCGCGTGAGCGCGAGGAGCGAGCCGGTGTTGCGAGCCCCGCAGTCGCGAACGAAGGGTGGCTTCGCGTGAGCGCGAGGAGTGAGCCGGTGTTGCGAGCCCCGCAGTCGCGAACGAAGGGTGGCTTCGCGTGAGCGCGAGGAGTGAGCCGGTGTTGCGAGCCCCGCAGTCGCGAACGAAG